>JAEZAD010000129.1 GCA_023430565.1 Verrucomicrobiota bacterium | reverse complement strand
GGGGTCTTTTCGATCTGGAGGGAGACGAAGCGGGCTTCGTAGCGCTCGGATTTGTTTTGGACGAAGTGCGGCCAGTGTTCGGTGCCGGGGATGATCTCGTGGAGATTGGACATCATCTGGCAGCCATTGCAGATGCCGAGGGCGAAGGTGTCTTCGCGGGCGAAGAAGGCCGCGAATTCGGCGCGGGCGCGGGCGTTGAAGAGAATGCTTTTCGCCCAGCCTTCGCCGGCGCCGAGGACGTCGCCGTAAGAAAAGCCGCCGCAGGCGGCGAGACCGCGGAAGTCGCGGAGCGAGACGCGGCCCTCGAGGATGTCGGACATGTGGACATCGACGGCGCGGAAGCCGGCGCGGGTGAAGGCGTGGGCCATCTCGATCTGGCCGTTGACGCCTTGTTCGCGGAGGATCGCGACCTTCGGTCGTGAAGCTGAGAGCTGGGAGCTGAGAGCTGAGGGCTGAAAAGTCAGCACCGGGCGGATGCCGGGGTTTTGGGGGTCGAGGCGGAGTTGGTGTTCGGATTCGGCGGCGGCGGGGTTGTCGCGGAGGGAGGCAATGCGGCGGGTGACATCGGACCAGATCGCGCGGAGGGCGAAGAGGTTTTCTTCGTAGATGAGCGTATCCGAGGCGCGGATGCGGATCGTGTGATCGTTGTTTAGGGTGCCGATTTCGTGCGTGCAGGACTCGAGGTTGTGCGCGCGCAGAATGGCGAGGACGTGATCGCGGTCGGCGGGGCGGATTTGGAGGACGGCGCCGAGTTCTTCGGAGAAGAGGCAGGCGAGTTGAGAGTTGAGAGTTGAGGGTTGAGAGAGGGGCAGCGTGAGGTCTACGCCGGTGTGGCCGGCGAAGGCCATTTCGACGATGGTGGCGAGGAGGCCGCCGTCGGAGCGGTCGTGATAGGCGAGGAGTTTTTGTTCGCGGCCGAGTTGCTGGATGGCGTTCCAGAAATTTTTGAGGTCGGCGGCGCTGTCGACGTCGGGGGGTTCGGCGCCGGTTTGCGAGAGGGTTTGGGCGAGGATGGAGCCGCCGAGGCGGTTTTTCTTTCGTCCCAAATCGATCAACAGAAGCTGAGAGCTGATCGCTGATTGCTGATCGCTTGTCTGCAGCTGCGGGGTGAGGGAGAGGCGGATGTCGGTGACTGGGGCGAAGGCGGAGACGATGAGCGAGACGGGGGCGGTCATGCGTTTCTGGATACCGGCTTCGGTCCAGACCGTGCTCATGCTCATCGAGTCCTTGCCGACGGGGATCGTGATGCCGAGGGCGGGGCAGAGTTCGAGGCCGACGGCTTGGACGGCGGCGTAGAGGTCGGCGCCTTCGCCGGGGAGCGCGGGCGCGGCCATCCAGTTGGCGGAGAGATTTACTTTGCCGAGGTCGCCGATTTGGGCGGCGGCGAGATTGGTGAGGGCTTCGCCGACGGCGAGGCGGGCGGAGGCGGCGGCGTTGTTGACGGCGACGGGCGTGCGTTCGCCCATGGCGAGGGCTTCGCCGGTGGTGACGTCGAAAGAGGTGGCGGTGACGCCGCAGTCGGCGACGGGGACCTGCCAGGGGCCGACCATTTGGTCGCGGCAGATGAGGCCGCCGACGGAGCGGTCTCCGATGGAGATGAGGAAGGTTTTGTCGGCGACGGTGGGGTGGGAGAGCACGCGACGCACGGCGTCGCGAAGATCCAAGTCTCCAAGCTCCAAGCGCTCCAAAGGACGGCGGATCGAACGATCGGAGCGGTGCATCCGCGGGGGTTTGCCGAGGAGGACTTCGAGGGGGAGATCGATCGGTTTGTTGGCGAAGTGCGGGTCTTCGAGGACGAGGTGCTTTTGCTCGGTGGCTTCGCCGACGATGGCGAAAGGGGCGCGCTCGCGGCGGCAGAGGTCGGCAAAGGTGTCGATGCGATTGGCGGGGACGGCGAGGACGTAGCGCTCCTGCGACTCGTTGCACCAGATCTCGAGGGGCGTCATGCCGGGCTCGTCGTTGGGGATTTTGCGGAGGTTGAATTTGCCGCCGCGGCCGCCGTCGTTGACGAGTTCGGGCAATGCGTTCGAAAGGCCGCCGGCGCCGACATCGTGGATGAAGGCGATCGGGTTTTCGTCGCCGAGGGCCCAGCAGCGGTCGATGACTTCCTGGCAGCGGCGTTCCATTTCGGCGTTGTCGCGTTGGACGGAGGCGAAATCGAGATCTTCGCTGCCGTGTCCGCTGGCGACGGAGGACGCGGCGCCGCCGCCGAGGCCGATGTTCATGGCGGGGCCGCCGAGGACGACGAGTTTGTCGCCAGGGTTGATTTCGCCTTTGCGGACGTGGTCGGCGCGGATGTTGCCGAGGCCGCCGGCGAGCATGATGGGTTTGTGATAGCCGCGGAGTTCCTGCGCGGCGGAGATGGGAGATGGAAGATGGGAGATGGGGACGGAGGCAGCGCCAGCAAGCTGGCGGCCTACGATTTCGGCTTCGTAGGTGCGGAAGTAGCCGTTGATGGCGGGGCGGCCGAATTCGTTGTTGAAGGCGGCGCCGCCGAGGGGGCCTTCGATCATGATGTCGAGGGCGGAGACGATGCGGTTCGGTTTGCCGTGATCTTTTTCCCAGGGCTGGAGGGCGCCGGGTAATTTGAGGTTGGATACGGTGAAGCCGACGAGGCCGGCTTTGGGTTTGGCGCCGCGGCCGGTGGCGCCTTCGTCGCGGATTTCACCGCCGGAGCCGGTGGCGGCGCCGGGGAAGGGTGAAATCGCGGTCGGATGGTTGTGAGTCTCGACCTTGCAGAGGACGTGGATGTCTTCCTCGGAGGCGACGTAGTCGTGGGTTTTGGGATCGGCGAAGAAACGTTTGCCGCGGGAGCCAACGAAGACGGCGGCGTTGTCCTTGTAGGCGGAGAGGATGCCGTCGCTGTGGAGCTGATACGTGTTCTTGATCATCTGGAACAGCGAGCGGTCGCGTTTTTCGCCGTCGATGTCCCAGGTGGCGTTGAAGATCTTGTGGCGGCAGTGCTCGGAGTTGGCCTGCGCGAACATCATGAGCTCGATGTCGTGCGGGTCGCGGCCGAGGGTGGTGAAGGCTTTGACGAGGTAGTCGATTTCGTCGTCGGCGAGGGCGAGCCCGAGGGTGGTGTTGGCGGCGACGAGGGCGGATCGGCCCTGGGCGAGGACGGGCACGCTGGTCATTTCGCGTGGCGCGTCGTGGCGGAAGAGGACGGCGGCGCTGTCGAGGTCGTTGAAGACCGCCTGGGTCATGCGGTC
>JAEZAD010000085.1 GCA_023430565.1 Verrucomicrobiota bacterium | reverse complement strand
CATCATCCATTACTGGTTCCCGTATCGCGACCTCATCGAGGGCGACTGGAACGCGACACTCGAAGCGTTCATCCCTCGCATCGGACTCGCCCCCACCTCCGACACCTACGCGCTCGAGCTCATATCGCTCATCGCCACCGTGCACGATACCCACGCGAATCTCTGGAGTTCGATCCATCTGCGCCCGCCCGTCGGCGACAGCCAGCTGCCCATCGCGGTTCGCTTCGTCGAAGACCAACCCGTCGTCACGCACGTTTTCCCACTCGCCGAAAACCGTTCCAACCCCTTCCAACACGGCGACGTCATCCTCGCGCTCGACGACAAACCGGTCGCCGAACTCGTCCGCGAATGGCGCCCTTATTATGCCGCTTCGAATGAACCCACCCGCCTGCGCGACATCGCGCGTTTCATGTCCCGCGGCCCCGCCGGCCCGGTGACTGTTCGAATTCGGCGCGACGACGCGACGATCGAGATCGAAGCGCAGCGGGTCCTCACGTCCTCGCTGCCCAAACCGCCGCTGTGGCACGATCTGCCCGGCCCCGCCTTCCGACTCCTCACTCCCGACGTGGCTTATGTGAAGCTCTCCGAAATCGATCCGGCCATGATCGAACACTATCTCTCGCTCGCGGGACCCACGAAGGGATGGATCGTCGATCTGCGAAATTACCCCCGAAACTTCGTCGTGTTCTCCCTCGGCACGCTGTTCGTCGAGCGCAGGACGGACTTCGTGCGGTTCACGCACGCCTCGCTCAACCAACCTGGCGCCTTTGTGTTCACTGACTGCATCGCACTGGAACCTTCGCGCCCGCAGCCCTTGAATCGCTTGCGGCCTTTCATACCCGCGATCAATCTCGACAAATCCTCCTTCGCCGACCGCCCCGACTTTCCGCGACCCGTTCCCCGCCGTCCCGAATGGACCCCGTCCACCGGCGCCCGCTACTCCGGCCGGCTCGTCGTTCTCGTCGACGAAGTCACGCAAAGTTCCGCCGAATACACCGCGATGGCCCTTCGCGCTTCGCCTCGCGCAACTGTGATCGGCAGCACCACCGCCGGAGCCGATGGCAACGTATCCCAATTCCGCTACCAGGAGGTCTTCGCACCATCATCAGCGGCATCGGCATTTTCTACCCCGACAAACGCCCCACCCAACGCATCGGCATCGTGCCCGACGTCGAAGTGACGCCCACGCTCGCCGGCATCCGCGCCGGCCGCGACGAGGTCCTCGAAGCAGCCCTCCGCCACATTCTTGGCCCGGATATATCCGCAGCCGACATCGTCGCGCGCGCACTTCGCGAGACTCCCTCTCCTGCGAACTAGTCGGGCGAACACCAGGCCCGTCACGGCGTTTCCCGCACGGAACCCTTGTCAGACGGCGGCGTCATCCTGCCAATGGACATCCCCGCCACCCGGCACTTCGTTCTTCGAAGGGCCGCGCTCGCCACCTTGATCCTTGCCGCGATCGCCCCCGCCTCGGCTCAACCCAACGCAGCCGTCATGAGCGCCTTCGACCTCAAAACCCACTTTCCCGATACCGGCGTCGCGTGGACCGTCAGCCGCACGGACGATTCCAGCGGCGCATTCCTTCACGCCGAGTCCTCCGAACCCGCCTGCTACATCGAAATCCCGCTCGGCCGGATCGCCGATCTGAAACGTTTCACGAGCGGTTATCGCGTTTCGCCATTCTGGATGAAACCCGCGCTCGGCACGTCCGCGTCCGATGTGCGACCCGAAACCCAATGGCTCCTCGCCGAGCTTTCCGATGGGCAATTCCTCTTCCTCGCTCCACTCCTCGATGGCGCCACGCGTTTTTCTTTCCAAGGCAGTCGCAACGGGCTCGTGCTCGTCGGCGAAACCGGCGACCCGCTCGTCGCCACCTGCGGCGGCGTCGCGATCTACGTAGCCCGCGGCCACGATCCCTACCAACTCGCCGCCTCAGCCGCGCGCGCGATCTCCCAACACACCGCGTCGGGCCGTCTTCGCGCCGACAAAGCCGTTCCCGATTTCGTCGATGACTTCGGCTGGTGCACCTGGGACGCCTTCTACAAGGAGGTCTCCGCCGAAAAAGTCCGCGCCGGCCTCACCTCTTTCGCCCAAGGCGGAGTCGAGCCGCGCTTCATGATTCTCGACGATGGCTGGCAAAGCGTTCGCGACGGCTCCGCCGGCGAGGTCCGTCTCTCTGGCCTCGCGCCCAACGAGCGTTTCAACGGCGATCTCTCGCCGCTCATCCGCGCTGCCAAAAACGAATTCAAGATCCGCCGTTTCCTCGTCTGGCACGCGCTGCTCGGCTACTGGGGCGGCCTCGACGAGCATACGCTCGCGCGCTACGAACCGCGCACCGTCGCCCGCTCATTCGGTCCCGGAATTCTCCGCCAGGGCCCCACCTGGAACGTCCGCCCGTGGGGCGCCGCCCTCGGCGTCCCGTCGGCCGAAAAGGCTGCCGCATTTTTCGACGATTACCACGCCGCGCTCGCCGCCCAGGGTGTCGACGGCGTGAAGGTCGACAACCAAGCCATGCTCGAAGCGGTCTCCGCCGGCCAGGGCGGCCGCGTCGCCCTCGCCCAGGTGTTTCGCACCGGCCTCGAAAGCGCCGTCCGACAACACTTCGACGGCCGCCTCATCAACTGCATGTCGTGCACCACCGAAACGGCCTACCTCGCCGCCGACTCCACCGTCATGCGCACGTCCGACGACTTCTATCCGCAGCGGCCGGAGACCCATCACGCCCACGCCTGGATCAACGCCCACACCAGTTTCTGGTTCGGCGAATTCATTCTTCCCGACTGGGACATGTTTCAATCCGCGCACCCCGCCGGCGCCCTCCATGCCGCCTCCCGCGCGATCTCCGGCGGCCCCGTCTACGTATCCGATAAGCCCGGACAACACGACTTCGCCCTCCTCCGTAAACTCGTTCTCTCCGACGGCTCCGTGCTCCGCGCCGACCATCCCGGCCGCCCCACGCGCGACACGCTATTCGCCGACCCCACCTCCGAACCCATCCTCCTGAAGATCTTCAATCGCAACCGCGACGCCGGCGTTGTCGGTCTCTTCAACGCCAACTACCACGCCGACGCCTCCGCCCGCCGCATGATCGAAGGTTCGACTTCCCCGCACGATGTCGAAGGCCTGACCGGCTCCGGCTTCGCCGCCTTCGCTCACCGCGCCAACCGCGTCTGGCGCTGCGTATCCGATGCGCCCGCCGTCTTCTCGCTCGCCGAGGGCGAATGGGAACTCGTCACCTACGCGCCGATCGAGCACGACTTCGCCGCCCTCGGCCTCGCCGACAAACTCAACAGTGCCGGCGTGATCACCTCCCGCCGCTGGTCCGACGATGGTCGCGAGTGCGCCATCGAACTTCGCGACGGTGGCTCGTTCATCGCCTGGTCTGCGCGCGCACCGACGTCCGCCTCGCTCGCCGGCGCACCGCTCGCCGTTCAACACGATGCCACCACCGGCCGCCTTGCCGTAGCTGTCCCCGCAGGCGGCCCCCGCACCCTCGTCCTCACCTGGCGCTAACCGCCACACTTGCCCCTCGTAGCCGCGAGCGCCAGCGAGTGGTTCGTGCAGGCGCCGCCGCGAACCCCAGCGAGTGGTTCGTGCGAGTAGCCGCGAGTGCCAGCGAGTGGTTCTTTCCCGTAAGCTTGTCGCCCGTCCGGGTCGCGACCACGCTTTGCCATGCGCACGCTACTCGCCCCTTTGGTGTGTTCCATCGTCATGTGCTCGTCCGCCCCGGCCCAGCCCTCGCCCACGATTACAAGTATGACCTGCGAGGGCCTGACCGAGCCGATGCTGGTCGACACCGCGACCCCTCGGCTCTCGTGGCGAATCGAAACACCCCAGCGCGGCGCCCGCCAGCTCGCTTACCAGCTCCGCCTCGCCGAGCTTTCGCCGGACGGCACCACGCTCGTCAACCCCATCGAAACCCCGCGAATTGAGTCCGATCGGTCGCAATTTCTCACCGTCCCGGATTTCTCCGCAAAACCCAAGACGCGCTACCGCTGGCAAACTCGCGCCTGGATCGTCGACAACACCTCCTCCGCAAACGCCAACGTCGAAGCCACCGGCGCCGATCTCGGCTGGAGCGCGCCCGCGTATTTCGAAACCGGCCTGCTCGGCACCGAGTGGCCGCGCACCGCCGCCTGGATCAGCGACGGCGTCCCCACACCGCAAAGCACCGCGATCCACGTCCGCTATCTCCGCGGCGAATTCGACGTCACCGCCAAACCCGCCAAAGCCCGCCTCTACTTCTCCGCCTTCGGCCTCGTCGAGCCGTGGCTCAACGGCCGCAAAGTCGGCGAAAACGATTTCTTCACGCCCGGCTGGCCCGACTACCGCGATCGCATCTACTACGTCGCCTACGACGTCACCGACCAGATCCAAACCGGCCGCAACGTCATCGGCCTCATCCTCGCCGACGGCTGGTTCAGCAGCACGTTGATGCGCGGTCACCAGTTCGGCACCCAGCCGCTCGCCTCCGCCTTTGTCGAGCTCACCGACGCCGCCGGGAAGATCACCACCGTCTCCACCGACAAATCCTGGCAAACCGCCGAAGGCCCCATTCGCGCCCAAGGTATCTATTTCGGCGAGACGTTCGACGCCCGTCGCGACGACCCCCACTGGAGCACGCCGTCGAACGCGTCCGCTTGGGAGTGGCGCCCCGTCCAACTCCACGGCGCTTCCACCGCCGTCCGCGCCATCACTGCGCATTTCGCTCCGCCGGTTCGCCGCATCGAAGAACTGAAGCCCGTTTCCCGCCGGGAAATCTCGCCCGGCGTTTTTCTCTATGACCTCGGTCAAAACATGGTCGGCTGGGCGCGCCTGAAAGTCCGCGCCCCCGCCGGCCAGGAAATCACACTTCGCTTCGCCGAAATGCTCGAGCCCGACGGCACGCCGCACACCCGCAATCTTCGCAGCGCCCACGCCACCGCCACCTATTTTGCGCGCGGCGACGAGCTCGAAACCTGGGAACCACGCTTCTCCTTCTTCGGCTTCCGCTACGTCGAACTGCGTGGCGTCGACGAACCCGCCGACGACGCCATCACGGGCGTCGTGCTGCATTCCGACCTTCCGCGCATCGGCACCTTCGAATGCTCGAATCCGCTCCTGAATCAACTCTACGCGAACACGCTTTGGGGCCAGAAAGGCAACTTCCTCGAAGTCCCCACCGATTGCCCGCAACGCGACGAACGCCTTGGCTGGACCGGCGACGCCCAGGTCTTTGCCAACACCGCCAACTACAATTTCGCGAGCGGCGCCTTCTACCGCCAGTGGCTCATCTCTCTTCGCGACGGCTACCGCGACGAACCCGGTCGCGCGAGCGGCTTTCCCGACATCGCACCCGACACCGGCCTCAGCTACGGCAGCGCCGGCTGGGGCGACGCCGCCGTGATCGTGCCCTACATGACCTGGCTCCACACCGGCGACCGCCACGTCCTCGAGGAAAATTTCGACGCAATTCAACATTGGGTCGACGCGCAGGCCCGCGATTGGCCTGACGGCATTCGCCGCAGCGCGCGCAGCTACGGCGACTGGCTCGCGCCCGGCTACAGCCCTTGGGAAGCGCCGACTCCCTACGTGCTGATCGCCACCGCCTACTTCGCCCGCACCGCCGATCTCGCCGCCCGCATCGCCTCCGAACTCGGCCGCACCGACGCCGCGCAACGCAACCGCACGCTCTTCGAAAAAATCAAAACCGCCTTCCGCAGCGAATTCATCGCCGACGACGGCAAACTCACCAGCGACGAACAAACCGCCTACCTCCTCGCGCTCGGCTTCGATCTCGTGCCCGAAAATCTCCACGACGCCACCGCCGCCCACCTTGAACGCACCTTCGCCGAGAAAAACAACCACCTCGCCACCGGCTTCCTCGGCACGCCGCTCATCACGCCCGTGCTCACCGCCCTCGGCCGCACCGACCTCGCCTACGAAGTCCTCCTGCAGGAAACGTATCCCGGCTGGCTCTTCAGCGTGAAGAACGGTGCCACGACGATCTGGGAGCGCTGGGACAGCTGGACTCCCGAGCACGGCTTCAACTCCGAAGGCATGAATTCATTTAACCACTACGCCTACGGCTCCGTGATCGAATGGTTCTA
>JAEZAD010000075.1 GCA_023430565.1 Verrucomicrobiota bacterium | reverse complement strand
GACCAATGGGCGGGGAAGGCGACGAGCGGGTCGGGGTATTTGCCGGCTTCGGCGAGTTTCTTGCCGTCGCCGCCGTATTCAGGATTCAACTTCCGCTTCTTTTCGCGCGGATCCCAATAGGTCGTGGGCCAGCCGAGGTCGGTGCCCTCGGTGAGCTCGTGGAAGACTTCCGAGGGGTTTTCGGCGTTGTCTTCGGCGGTGAAGAATTGAGGGGCGACGGTGTTGAGTCCGTCGCGGCCGTGGACGGCGACGAAGAGTTTCTTGGAAACGGGATTCAGGGCAATCGACGTCGAGTGGCGATGGCCGGTGGAGAAATGGTGGCCGTCGGCCTGGGTTTGATCGGGTTTGTCGGCATCGAAACGCCAGTAGCCGCCGTGAGTTTTGAGAAATTCGGTCGGGTCCTGGCCTTTGGCGCCGAGCTGGCGGTCGGGGACGCCGAGCGCGTTGGAGGGTGAACCGACTTCGACGTAGAGTTTGCCGTCGGCGCCGAAGGTAAAGGCTTTGGCGGAGTGCTGGCGCTTGTTGGGGAGGTCGCGGACGATGCGTTCGGGTTCGCCGGTGGGGACGAGCTGGCCGGGCGTCATCTTGTAACGGAAGACGTGATCGTCGGTGGAGTGGTAGAGGTAGCCGTTGTGGAGGGCGATGCCGGTGCCGCCGCCGTCGCCGAATTCCTGGATGTCGTCGGCCTTGCCGTCGCCGTTGGTGTCGCGGAGGGCGACGATGCCGGCCTGGCGGGTTTTGGCGTAGAGGTCGCCGTTTTCGGCGATGGCGAGGTTGCGGAGCGGTTTGAGTTTATCGGCGACGACGACGGCGCGGAAGCCGTCGGGGAGCTGGAGGCCGCCGTTGTCCTCGTCGGGTGTGAGGCTCGCGGCGGCGAGGAGTGGGCCGGCGGCGAGGGACAGGAGCAGCGCGAGGCGGGGGAGGTTGCGGGGGTTCATGTGCGGGCGGATTGACGGATGGGAGGGAGCGGGGATGCGGGGGGTGGAGTTGAGAGTTGAGGGATGAGAGTTGAGAGAGGTCCGGCAGGGTGGGCAGAAATTAAGGCTCGGCAACTGGGGTGCGTTTTGGGATGGCTGGGGTTTCGAACGTTTATGTCATTGTGGGAATATAAGGTCATCACCAGCGGCAAGGGTGGGTTTGCCACGCCGGCGCTGCTGGAAAAGTTTCTCAACGACCTCGGACGCGAGGAGTGGGAAATCGTGGAATTTCGCAGCTTGCCGGACAACGCCCTCGCCTTCACCGGCCTGGCGCGGAGATCGACGCAGCGCGACTGGACGCTGGAGGACGCGGCGGCGGCGGCGGCGAAGGCCGAGGCGGAGAAGCTGCGCGCGGAGTTCGCGGCGAAATTTCAGGCGGCGACGACCAACGGGCCGGCGGTCGAGGCGCAGCCGGCGAGTTTTCTTGAGGAGAAAGTTGCGCCGGACGATGGCTTTCGAAAGCCGATCGACACGTCGCGCGACGACGATCCGGATGCGCCGGACGAGGACGAGGGCGAGAAGGACGATTGGGACAAGCTCGCCGAGGAGGATGAGCTGCCGTCGTTTTTCGATGCGTTGAAGCCGCACATGCGGCGCAATCAGCGCGGGCCGGGGATGTCGGTCGGGACCGATTATCTTGCGAAGAAGTGGGGGCTCGATGAAAGCGACATCAAGGGTGCGCTGGTCGAGTGCGGGCTGCAGATTCCGGCGGACGAGAATGCGAAGCCGGCGTATGTCGAATACGACGGGGATCTTTATTGGGTGAACATCAACCGGCGCGGCGAGGTGTGGATCAACACCCGCGAGAAGCCGCGGCCGGTGTTTCGGGTGGTGCAGGCGCAGAAAGTCGCGCCGGAGGCTCCCGAGGAGCAGAAGACGGAAGCGGTGCGGCCCGCGCGCACGGAAGAAGCGGCCGTGCAGCCGGAGATGCCCGAGGGCGAGGCGCCGGAAAGCCCGCCGGCGAAACCGGCGAATGGCGGTGGCGGTGGTGGCGGCGGGCTGCCGGAAGGTCCGGCGCTGTTGCAGCGGATTCGGCCGCACATGCGGCGGAATCGTCGCGGGCCGGGCGGTTCCGGGAGCACGAGCTTCCTCGCGCGCGCGCTGCGGACGAGCGAGCCGGAGTTGGTGAAACGTTTCACCGCGCTCGGGCTGGTCGTGCCGGCGACGAATGCGGATCCGGCGGTGAACGTCGTCCTCGGTGATGAAGTCTGGTGGTTGAACAAGGACAGCCGCGGAAATCTTTGGATCAACGGGCGCGAAAAGCGCGCAAGCGATTCGGCGGCGCCCGCTGGTCAGGCGGCGGGCGACGCTGCGGCTCCGGTGGAGACGCAGACCGAGATGGCGGCGACGGAGACGTTGCCGAGCGAGCCGACGGCGATGCCGGTCGAACCGCCGGCGGGTGGTCAGACGGAAGCGGAGTCCACGAGCGCGACGCCGACGGCGGGCGGAGAGGCGAGTGCCGAGCCGGCGAAGGTGCTGGCGGCGGTGCGGCTGCTGTTGAAGGAGACGCGCACGGGCGGTTTTGCCGGCAAGGTGGGGCGCGTCGCGGAGGAGCTGCAACGTTCCGAAGAGGATCTCACGGCGGCGCTGGTGGCGGCGGGTTTGAAGGTGCCGGAAAAGCCGCGCGAAAAGCCGGTGTTCGTCGAGCACGCGGGCGAAATCTTTTGGTTCAACCGCAACGCCAAGGGCGAGCTGTGGGTGAATGCAAAGGCGTCGAAATTCGCCGACAAGGATGAGGCGGATGCCGGCGGTGGCGCGGCGGAGGGCGGAGTCGACACGGGCGATAGAAAACGCCGGCCGCGGTCGCGGGGTCGCGGACGCGGAGCGAAGAGCGACGCGACGGAGGGATCCGGCGGCGAGTCTTCGGGCGAAGCGCCGGCGCCGGGCGCAGGCGAGTCGAGCGGCTGAATCGGCGACGAGGCGCGGTGAGCACGGGCGGGGGCCTGCGCGGGGCGATCGAGCCACGCCGCGCTTGCTCCGATCGGGGCCTGAACGCTAGGGTCGGCGCGCAATGAACCCCGTTGCGCGGCTTGGCCGGCGGTTGAGTTTTTCGGTTTTCGTCGTTTTCGCGACGTGGCTGGGTGCGGCGGAGCCACCGTTGGAGTTGAGCGAGGCGGAGCGGGCGTGGGTGGCGGAGCATCCGGTGGTTCGCGTGGGCGTGGACCCGGACTGGCCGCCGTTCAGCGCGACGGTGGGCGGCGTCCCGGTGGGCATCGATCCGGATTTCCTGCAGCGCTTGGGCCGGCGGATCGGCGTGAGGTTCGAGGTCGAGACGCGTGAGTCGTGGGAGGCGGTTTACGCGGCGGCGCAGCGGGGGGAGATGGATGTGCTGGCGGGGACGGCGCGGACGGTGGAGCGCGAGCGGGACTTCGCGTTCACGGGGCGGTATTTTTCGTTTCCGGTGGTGATCGTGATGCGCAACGACGAACCGCTGTTGTGGTCGGTCCTCGACCTGCGCGGAAAGCGGATCGTGGGCGTGCGCGGATATGCGCCGACATCGGAGATGCAGCGGTTGGATCCGACGCTGAGCTTCACGCTGGTCGACACGACGGAGGAGGCGTTGCGCGAAGTGGCGAAAGGCGAGGCGGACGCGTTCGTGAGCAATCTGCCGAACGTGAGCTTCGTGGCGAAGACGCATGGGCTGACGAATCTGAAGATCGCGGGGGTGATGCCGGTGACCTTCGACTTGCGGTATGCGGTGCGGCGCGACTGGCCGGATTTGGTGGCGCTGCTGGACCGGGCCATCGCATCGATTCCGGAGGCGGAGCGGCAGGAAGTCGTGCATCCGTGGATACGCGTCGACTACGAGAAGGTGATCCGCTGGGACCTGGTGTGGAAGACGTCGGCGATCGTGCTGGGCGTGCTGGGGACGGTGATCGCGGCGATCGGTTATCACAACCGGCGGCTGGCGCGGGAGCTGGCGGAGCGGATCCGGCTGCAGAAGGAGATCAAGGATGCGCACGACAAGCTGCTGCGGTTGAACGAGGAGAAAACCGAGATGCTGCAGATGGCGGCGCACGATCTGCGCGGGCCGTTGACGAGCATGCAGCTGGTGGTGGATTCGAGCCTGCGGCTCGGTGCGGTGCCGAAGGATCGCGGGCTGGAGATGGTGGAGACGCAGGTGCGGCAGATGACGGAGCTGTTGAACGATCTGCTCGACGCGGAGGCGTTGGAAACGGGCGGGCGGGAGTTTCGTTTCGAGCACCTGGCGCCGGAGGTGTTGCTGCGGGCGGCGGTGGGCGGGCAGGAGCAGGCGGCGGAGCGGAAAGCGGTGCGGGTGGAGTTGCGCATCGCGTCCGACCTGCCGCGGTTGCGCGCGGACCCGACGGCGCTGCGGCAGGTGTTCGACAACCTGATTTCGAATGCGATCAAGTTCACGCCGCGCGGGAGCACGGTGACGGCGGTGCTGGAGCGGAAAAACCAGCATGTGCGACTGGAGGTGCGCGATGAAGGGCCGGGGGTGGCGGCGGGCGAGACGGAGCGGATTTTTGGGAAATATGCGCGCGGCAGCGCGCGGCCGACGGGGGGCGAGAAATCGACGGGGCTGGGGCTCGCGATCGTGCGGCAGCTGTCGACGGCGATGAATGGTCGCGTGTGGTGCGAGAGCACGGGCGGGCGCGGGGGGTTTTTCGTGGTGATGCTGCCGGTGGAGGAGTGAGGAGGGGCCGCTCGCTGGCGGCTCGCCGTTACGGGGAAAGGAGGGATGAAGAGTTTTGCAGCCGTTTGCCTCTGCGATGCGTCAGGTTTCAGTCGGCACGTTTCCCAACCCCACCTCCCCATGAACTCCATCCATCGTCCGTCTCGTCGTGAATTTGTCGGTCAACTTTCGCTCGCTGCGGCGGCGACGCTCGTGCTGCCGCGCGGGTTGCGAGCGGCGAGTGGCGGTGGAAAGAAGCTCGGCGTGGCGCTGCTGGGGCTCGGCGGGTATTCGAGTGGGCAGCTGGCGCCGGCGTTGCAGCGGACGGAGTTTTGCCGGTTGACGGGATTGATTTCGGGCACGCCGTCGAAGCTGGTGAGCTGGCGCGAGAAATACGGGGTGCCGGAAAAGAGCTGTTATGGCTACGACGAGATGGAGCGGATCGCGGACGATGCGGACATCGACATCGTCTACGTGGTGACGCCGCCGGGCACGCACAAGGACTTCGTGCTACGGGCGGCGAAGGCGGGGAAGCATGTGATCTGCGAGAAGCCGATGGCGCCGACGGTGAAGGACTGCGAGGAGATGATCGCGGCGTGCAAGGCGGCGGGGAAGAAGCTGTCGATCGGGTATCGGTTGGAATTCGAACCGCATCACAACGAGATGGAGCGGCTGGCGCTGGATCCGAAGTTCGGGCCGTTCATGAAAATGGAAGGCGGGTTTGGCTTTCGGGTCGGCGACAACCGGGGTTGGCGGCTCGACAAGGAGCTCGCGGCGGGCGGGCCGTTGCCGGACGTGGGCGTTTACGTGATTCAGGCGGCGTGTCGTGGCGCGGGCAACAAGTTGCCGGTCGCGGTGACGGCGCAGGAAAAACCGAAGACGCGGCCCGAGCTTTTCAAGGAGGTTGAGGAGGAGATCGAGTGGACGATGGAGTTTGCGAATGGCGCGACGTGCAAAGGCTGGTCGAGCTACAACGATCATCAGAATCGTTTCCGGGCGGAGAACGCCGATGGGAGCAACTGGGTGGAGATTCAGCCGGCGTATAGCTATGGCGGTTTGAAAGGGCGGACGAGCGAGGGGCCGATGGCGGTCGAGAACGTGCCGCAGCAGGCGTTGCAGATGGATGACTTTGCGCGATGTGTGCTCGAGAACCGCGAGTCGCCGGTGCCCGGAGAAATGGGGCGCGATCACATCGCGGTGATGGAGGCGATCTATGCGTCGGCGGCCGCAAATGGAAAGCGGGTCGAGGTGAAGGTGTGAGGATGGCGCGATGAAGACATGGAGTGCGCGGTGAGGGCACCGCGCGTCCATGGGTTATTGGGCGGAGGGCGACTTTGCGCTTTCCCCCGGGCGGTTTTCACCTTTGCTGAACGCCGATTCGTTCCCCCCTGCGTCGATCCGACGACTACCCCAACCCTGCCAGTGGCCCAGCGCTTCTCTACATGAGCAAAGACAACGCTTCCAAACTGTTCCTCGCGAGCTGCCTCGCCTTGATCGTGACCGCGATGACGTTCGCGATTCGCGCCGGCATCCTGACCGAGCTGAGTCAAAACTTCGGCCTGACCGACACCCAGCTCGGTTGGGTGAACTCGATGGCCTTCCTCGGGTTCCCCGTGGCGATGATGGTCGGCGGGCTGCTGTATAATTATCTCGGCGCGCGCATCCTGTTGTATGTGGCGTTTGCCGGGCACGTGGCGGGGCTGGTGCTCACGATCACGGCGGGCGGTTTCTGGGGGCTGATCATTTCGACGTTCTGCATTGGCTTCGCGAACGGTTCGGTCGAGGCAGCGTGCAATCCGCTGATCGCGGACATGTATCCAAGAAACCAGACGACGATGCTGAACCGATTCCACGTGTGGTTCCCCGGCGGCATCGTGATTGGCGCGCTGGTGTCGCAGTTCATGACCTCGGGCGGAATGAGCTGGCAGTGGCAGATCGCGACGATGCTGCTGCCGACGGCGATCTACGGCTGGCTCGTCTTCACGACGGAGTTCCCGAAGTCGGCCAACATCGAGACGTCGACGGGCACGAACATCAAGAGCCTCTTCGCTCCGCTGTATCTGTTCATGATTTTCTGCATGACGCTGACAGCGACGACGGAGCTCGGCACGCAGCAGTGGGTCGGCCGCATCCTCAGCGAAACGGGGGCGCATCCGATGGTGCTCCTCGCGTTGAGCACGGGCTTGATGGCGGTGGGGCGTCAGTTCGCGGGGCCGATGGTGCACAAGCTGCACGCGGTGGGCGTGCTGTTCGTGTCGGCGATCTTGTCTGCGATCGGTCTTTATCTGCTGAGCACGGCGACGGGCGGGATGGTTTACGTGGCGATCATCGTGTTTGCGATCGGCGTCTGTTATTTCTGGCCGTGCATGATCGGCTTCACCTCGGAATATATTCCGAAGACGGGCGCGCTCGGCATGTCGCTGATGGGCGGCGCGGGAATGTTTGCGGTATCGATCTGGAATCCGGTGATCGGCGGCTGGATTGACGAGAATCGCGCGGAGGCGGCGCAGACGCTGACGGATCCTTCGGCGATCGAGCTGGCGGCGGGGCAGGCGACGCTGACGAACATGTTGATGTTCCCGATCGTGCTGGTGGTGGCGTTTGGCATTTTGTTCGCGATGCGCGGAAAGCTCGAGAAGGGCGCGCACACGCGGTAAGCGTCCAAACGGACCCGGTTTCGAAGCCCGCCAGACATGGCGGGCTTTTTGTTTGGGAGGGGCGGCGGGAAGGCTGAGAGCACGTAAAAGGCGGAGAATCGGGAGTTTCCCCCAAGAACCCGCGCGCGGATGGCTGGTCTGCGGCGCAAGTTATGAAAACCTCAAACTTTGCCCCGCTCCTTCTTCTTTGCGGTGCGGCTGCCTTGCTCGGCGGCTGCGCGACGGAGCCGGAGTCGCATGTCGTTTCTTCTCCGCCGCCCGGTCCGCCGACCGCGACGGCGTCGCAGCCTGTCGTTGTTGCCACGCCCACCGCCACGCCCGCTGGACAGAACACGATCGTCGTGACGCAGGCGCCGCCGCAGGCGCAGCCCGAGATGGTGCCCGCGCGGCCGACGTCGAATCACGTCTGGGTTCCCGGTTACTGGACCTGGCGCAACAACCGTTACGAGTGGGTGGCCGGCCACTGGTCGGTGCCGCCGCGCTCGGGGGTGTCGTGGGTGCCGCCGCGCTGGGAGCCGGAGGGTGGCGCGTATCGGTATTTCGAAGGATATTGGGATTAAGGATACGCGGCCTCGAGCTGCGGATTCCGATTCGAATCGGACAATCTGAACTTCACGGCGCGGAGAAATCCGCGCCGTTTTTTTGGAGAACCGGAGGCGCGGGAGGGCGGGGAAAATGGCGCCCGGCCTTTTGCCTGATGGGTGGGGCGCGGGAGGACCTGACGGGTGGGCGACGGTTTTCCAGCGGCACGACTTGAAGGAGCGGCCCGATAGCGCGCGGCGCGGCGAGGGTTAGGTTGTGCGAAGCGGGACAGGGCTTGGTCCGACCGCGACACGCACGTGAAATCCAGCTTACGAAATCGTGGCCTGCGCTCTCTGGCGATCCTCGCCAGTGCGGGCGGCGCGTTGGTTTTCGCGAGTGGGTGTGCGACGTCGGGAATGCAGGCGAACGTGGGGGGCGACGGGACCCCGCGGAGCGAAGTGCGGTCGGGCCAGCGGGCGTCGCTGAAGCCGGTGCACAAGGCGAAGGTCCGACCGTCGACCGGGCGGGTGTTTACGCGGGCAGACATGCGGCGGCAGACCTCGACGAACTATTTCGGCGATGAACTCTATGCCGAGGTGGACAGCGCGTGGTTGCGCGACTTCTACGGGGATTTTCGGCGCGAGTTGCACCGGCTTGGGATCGTGCGGTGGAACGAGCGTTTCGACTGCAACCGGTTTACGGACCTTTTCATCGGGCTGGCGCAGGCGCGGTTTTATCGGGAGTCGTTTCACTCGGACACGCCGGCGCGGGCGCTGGCGATGGGGCCGTATTGGTATGTTCGTGACGATGGGCGCGGCACGCATGCGGTGGTGCAGGTGTTGACGGAGCGCGGGCGGATTTTCATCGATCCGCAGTCGGGCGAGGAGGTGCAGTTGACGCGGCAGGAGAACTCGCTGGCGTATTTTCAGTTTTTTTGAGCTTCGGAGGTCCGGCCGAGGGGCGAGCGGCCGGTGAAGATGAAGAGGCGGAGGGCGGCGAATCGATTTGTGCGCGCGGGCGTCTTGGCTTGTGTCGATCGCATGCTGGATGTCGCGCAGCTAAAGAAATCGTTTGTCGGGCCCGAGGGGGCGCGCGTGGACATCGTGGACGTGCGGGCATTCGCGGTGGCGGCGGGCGAGCAGGTGGCGTTGCGCGGCGAGAGCGGGTCGGGGAAGACGACGTTTCTGCACCTGATCGCGGGTATTCTCTCGGCGGATGCGGGGAGGGTGGCGGTCGACGGCGCGGAGATGACGGCGTTGAGCGAGCCGAGGCGCGACCGGCTGCGGGCGGAGAAGATCGGATATATTTTTCAGACCTTCAATCTGCTGCAGGGCTATACGGTGCTGGAAAACGTGGTGCTGGGGATGTCGTTCGGGCCGCACGGGGTGGGGCGGGAGCATGCGAGGGAATTACTCGAGCGGGTGGGGCTGGGGCACCGGCTGCATCATTTCCCGCGGCAGCTTTCGACCGGGCAGCAGCAGCGGGTGTCGGTGGCGCGGGCGTTGGCGAACCGGCCGAAGCTGGTGCTGGCGGACGAGCCGACGGGGAATCTGGATCGCAAGCACGCGGGCGAGGCGCTGGCGCTGATCCGCGAAGTGTGTCGCGAGAATGGCGCGGCGTTGTTGCTGGTGAGCCACGACGAAGAGGTGTTGGGGGAGTTCGAGGCGCGGAAGGATTTCGCGGAGATCAACGCGGCGATGAGATGAAATCCAACGTGAAAGCTCCAAGGGCCAAGCTCCAAGCTCCAGTGAAGATCCAAAGCCCAAGCTCCAGGGCCGGCGGACCGCGGAGTGGTGTTTGGGTGCTTGGTGTTTCATTGGAGGTTGGAGCTTGGGGCTTGGAGCTTCAGCCGCAGCGCGACGCGTCATGACTCTTCCGCTGATCATTTATCGTTCGTTGCGGCAGCATGCGCTTTCGACGGTGGTCACGGTCGGGAGCATCGCGCTGGCGTGCGGGTTGTTGATGTGCGTGTGGGCGGTGAAGACGCAATCGCAGGCGGCGTTTGCATCGACGGCGACGGGGTTCGATGCGGTGCTCGGCGCGCGGGGGTCGAAGCTGCAGCTGGTGTTGAACGCGATCTTCCATTTGGAGGCGTCGGCGGGAAACATTGCGTGGGCGGATTACGAGGCGATCCAGCGGCATCCCGCGGTGAAGGCGGCGGTGCCGATCGCGGTGGGCGACAACCTGCGCGGCTACCGGCTGGTGGGGACGCTGCCGGCGATGTTGAGCGAGGTGGAGTTCGCGCCGGGGCGGAAGTTCGCGGTGCGCGACGGCGGGCGTATCTTTTCCGTGGATGCGCACGAGGCGGTGGTGGGGAGCTTCGCGGCGGAGAAGCTGGGGTTGAAGGCGGGCGACACGTTTCATCCGTTTCACGGGCTGACGTTCGACGAGAAGACGCAGCATGCGGAGACCTACACGGTGACGGGCGTGCTGGAGCCGACGAACACGCCGGCGGATCGCGTGATCTGGATTCCGCTCGGCGGGATTCAGAAGATGAGCGGGCACGATCCGCGGGCGGCGACGGACATCAGCGCGGTGTTGATCCAGCTGCGGGCGAGCACGGCGGGGTTCATGCTCGACATGATGTATAACCGGCAGGGAAACCGGCTGACGCTGGCGTATCCGGTGGGGACGATCGTGGCGGAGCTGTTTCAGAAGATTTCGTGGTTCGATCGGGTGCTGGAGCTGGTGGCGTATCTGGTGGCGCTGGTGGCGGCGGGGTCGGTGCTGGCGAGCATCTACAATTCGATGAGTGCGCGGCAGCGCGACCTGGCGATTTTGCGCGCGCTGGGGGCGAGGCGGCGGACGATTTTCGGCGCGGTGGTGTGCGAGGCGGCGGCGATCGGGGTGCTCGGGGCGGTGGTGGGGCTCGCGTTGTATGTGGCGTTGTTCAGCGGGGTGGCGGGCGTGGTGCGGGCGCAGACGGGGGTGGTGCTCGAGGTGTGGAAATGGGAGCCGGTGCTCGCGATTGCGCCGCTGGCGATGATCGCGTTGTGCGGGGCGGGGGGAATCGTGCCGGCGGTGAAGGCGTATCGGACGCCGGTGGCGGAAACGCTGGCGCCGGTGTCGTGAGGGTTGAAGGTGTTCGGTCATTCGCTGGCCCTCGCAGCCACGATGATGAACATTTTGACGGGGGGCGCGGGGTGTGCAGCGTGTCGGCGATGACGAGATTTCTCGGGATACTTTCGTTGGCGGTGATGGCGGGGGCGAGCGTGGCGATGGCGGAGGAGGCGAAACCCGCGGGCGAACCGGCGGTGGAGAATGGTTATCTCGTGCTGGGGTTCGACCGACTGGCGGCGTATAAATTCATCGCGCCGCCGTTCGATCCGAACGCGGATGCGAACACGCCGCCGCCGACGGGCGAGGAGCAGATTCCGGCGGAGGTGAAGGCGTGGAGCGGGAAGAAGGCGATCGTGACGGGCTACATGCTGCCGACGCGAATGGCGGAGGGGCTCGTGACGGAGTTTCTTTTGGTGAAGGATCCGGCGATGTGCTGCTACGGGACGGTGCCGAACATGAACGAGTGGGTGGTGGTGAAGATGACGAAAGGGGTGCGTCCGCTCATGGACGTGCCGATTTCGTTTCACGGCGAGTTCAAGGTCGGGGCGATGTTCGAGAACGGCTACATGACCGGGATCTATCTGCTGGCAGGGGAGAAGATGGGGGAGGTCCGCGGCTGAAGGCCGCGGAGGCGATAAGCGATAAGCTCTAAGCTGTAAGCTGTAAGCTCCGGCGAAGTGAGCTTTGAGCGGCTGGCCGCTTACAGCTTATCGCTTATTGCTTAAAGCCTACGGCTCTTCAGCGCGAGATGTCGCGCTGGGTGAGGATTTTGAAGCCGCAGCGGTTGAGGGCTTGGGCGGCGACGTCGCCGTCTTCGGCGTGGAGGACGAGCGCGGCTTCGTCATCGGGGCGCTTGATGAAGCTGTAGACGTAGTGGACGTTGATCTCGGCGATGAAGAGGGCGGCGAGGACGCCGCGGAGTTTCGACTCGTCGCCGATCTCGACGGCGAGCACTTCGCATTCGGTGTAGGGAAAATCGTTGTTCACCATCAGCTCCCGGGCTTTGTCGGGATCGTCGACGATCACGCGGATGATGGCGCTGTCGGTGGTGTCGAGGACCGTGATCGCCATGATGTGGACGTTGTGCTCCTTGAAGAGGGCGACGAGGTCGTTGAGGCGGCCGACGCGATTTTCGGCAAACACGGAGAATTGTTTCACCGGATCCTGGGCGATCGAGAGATGCGGCGCGGCCATGGCGCGGAAACGTGGGCCGGGGGCGCGTGGTGGTCAATCGCGGGCTGGCGAACGCCGCGGCGGACCGCTAGGGTGCGCGCGTGGCCATGGATCTGCCGGAGCATCATGCGTCGACGCAGCGGCGGGCGCGCGCAAGTGCGTCGCTGGTGTTGCGCGGCATCGCGCTCAATGCGGCGGCGGCGGCGCTGAAGTTTGCCGGCGGGGTGCTGGGCAACACGTATGCGCTGATTGCGGACGGCGTGGAGTCGCTGCTCGACATCCTGTCGTCGGTGCTGGTGTGGGCGGGATTTCGCGTGGCGTCGCGTCCGCCGGATGCGGACCATCCGTATGGTCATGGGAAGGCGGAGCCGCTGGCGGCGTTGTCGGTGGCGGTGTTCATTTTCGCGGCGGCGGGGTGGATCGGGTATCACGCGGTGCGCGAGATCATCACGCCGCATCAGGGGCCGCACTGGGCGACGCTGCCACTGCTGGCGGGCGTGGTGGGAGCGAAGGTGTGGTTTTCGCGGCGGTTGCGGGTGGCGGGGGAGGACGAAGGCAGCACGGCGCTGGGCGCGGAGGCGGTGCATCATTACACGGATGCGGTGACGTCGGGTGCGGCGTTTGTGGGGATCGCGATCGGGGTGATCGGGGGCGAGGGCTATGAGGCGGCGGACGACTGGGCGGCGCTGCTGGCGTGCGCGGTGATCGCGTTCAATGGGGTGAACATGTTCAATCGAGCGTTGAGCGACGTGATGGACACGGCGGTGCCGGGGACGCTGGAGAACGAGGTGCGGGCGCGGGCCTTGGAAGTGCCGGGCGTGCGGGCGCTCGACAAGTGTCGCGTGCGGAAGAGCGGGCTGAGTTATCTCGTGGACATTCAGGTTTGCGTGGAGGGCGAGATCACGGTGCGCGAGGGGCACGACATCGCGCATGCGGTGAAGGATGCGCTGCTCGCGTCGACGCTGCGGGTGAGCGATGTGTCGGTGCACATCGAGCCGGTGCGGACGGAAATAAATTCGGCGCGGGGCGGGTGAGGGAGCGCGAGTGCGCGTTTGTTGGCACAAAGACTGCGGAACAGTTCGCAATTTCTGCGGTTGGTTTCGCAGGAAACACGGAGCCAAGGGGGGTGTTTTACAGTTTGCTAGTCTCTGCCATGTTCCATCCAGAATCTGCCATGTCGAAGCGCAACCCCTCGAAACCCCTGGCGACGAACAAGAATCTGCTGAAGTGGGTGGAGAAGATTGCGGAGCTCACGAAGCCCGCCTCGATCCACTGGGTCGACGGGTCGAAGGAAGAATACGACGCCCTCTGCGCGCAAATGGTTGCGGCAGGGACTGCCATCAAGCTGAACGAGAAACTCTGGCCCGGCTGCTTCTACGTGCGCTCCGATCCGGGCGACGTGGCGCGGGTCGAGGACCGGACGTTCATCTGCTCGCTGTCGAAGGACAATGCGGGGCCGACGAACAACTGGGAAAATCCGTTCGAGATGCGGAAGAAGCTGAAGGAGCTTTTCCGGGGCTGCATGAAAGGGCGCACGATGTATGTGCTGCCCTACAGCATGGGGCCGGTCGGCTCGCCGATGTCGCAGATCGGCGTGGAAATCACGGATTCGCCCTACGTCGTCGTGAACATGCGGATCATGGCGCGGATCGGGCTGCCGGTGTTTCAGGAGATCGACAAGGCGGAGAAACGCGTCGTGCCGTGCGTGCACTCGGTCGGCGCGCCGCTGGCGAAAGGGCAGAAGGACGTGCCGTGGCCGTGCAACAAGGAGAAGTATATCGTGCATTTCCCCGAGACGCGCGAGATCTGGTCCTACGGTTCTGGATACGGCGGCAACGCGCTGCTCGGAAAAAAATGTTTTGCGCTGCGCATCGCGTCCAACATGGCGCGCGATGAAGGCTGGATGGCGGAGCACATGCTCATCCTCGGCGTCGAGGATCCGAAGGGCGAAAAGACGTATGTCGCGGCGGCGTTTCCGAGCGCCTGCGGCAAGACGAATTTCGCGATGCTGATTCCGCCGGCGCACTTCCAAAAGAAAGGCTGGAAGGTGTGGACGGTGGGCGACGACATCGCGTGGCTGAAGCCCGACGCCGATGGCCGGCTGCGCGCGATCAATCCCGAGGCGGGATTCTTCGGTGTCGCGCCGGGCACGTCGGACAAGACCAATCCGAACGCGATGAAGGCGCTCGCGAAGAACACGATCTTCACGAATGTCGCGCTCACGCCCGACGGCGGCGTGTGGTGGGAAGGGATGACGGACGAACCGCCGGCGGAGTGCACTGACTGGCAGGGCAACAAGTGGACGCCCGCGATCGCGAAGGAAAAAGGCACGAAGGCGGCGCATCCGAATGCGCGCTTCACCGCGCCGGCGTCGCAGTGTCCGACGATCGATCCCGATTGGGAAAAGCCGGAAGGCGTGCCGATCAGCGCGATCATCTTTGGCGGGCGTCGCGCGACGACGATGCCGCTCGTTTATCAGGCGTTCAACTGGAGCGCGGGCGTCTACATGGGCGCGACCATGGGCTCGGAGATGACGGCGGCCGCCGCGGGCACGATTGGCAAAGTGCGCCGCGATCCGATGGCAATGCTGCCCTTCTGCGGGTATCACATGGGCGACTACTTCCGCCACTGGATCAAGATGCAGCGCTCGCTCAGCGAGACGCCGCGGGTGTTTCATGTGAACTGGTTCCGCAAGGACAAGGACGGGAAGTTCATGTGGCCCGGCTTCGGCGACAACATGCGCGTGTTGAAGTGGATCGTCGATCGGGCGCGCGGGCGTGCGCTCGGACGCGAAACGCCGATCGGCTGGCAGCCGCGCTACGAGGACCTCGACTGGACGGGGCTGGAGTATCCGAAGGAGAAGTTCGAGGAGCTGCAGGCGTTCGACTATTCGGCCTGGCGCACGGAGGTGATCGGCCATGAGGAGCTGTTCATCGACCTGCACAATCACCTGCCAAAGGAACTGGTTTACGAACGCGAGTTGTTGATCTGTCGGATGTAGGAAAGAGATCAGGCGTTTTTAACCCGCGGAGCCCGGCGTCCCTGCCGGGCTCTTTTTCGTTGGCGGGTCGCGTGGCAGGCCCGCGAAGACGTCGGGCCGCACCGGAACCGAGGCAGATGGCGACAGTCGGTGGTAGGGGCATGCGTTGGCTCACTATTCTCGTGTTGATGATCTCCGCCTTGCAGGCGCGGCCGGAGCATGCGGCGTTGCTGCAGGAGGTGGCCGGCGCCTGGCTGGATGAGCGGGACCGGTGGGCGTTTACGCAGGTGGTGCGCGAATTCGATGGCGATCGGCTGGAGGAGGAGCGGGTGGAGCGCTATGATCCGTCGCGGGGCTATGCGGCGCGTTGGGAGTTGATTTCGGTGAACGGCCGTCCGCCGGAGGCGAAGCGCGCGGCGGAATGGAGCGAACGCAAGAACAAGAAGAAGCGGAAAAGCCGGCCGGAGCTGGCGCAGAATTTCGATTTCGCGAACGCGAAAGTCGTGGACGAAACCGGCGACATCATTCGTTACGAGTTGCCGCTGCGCAGCACGGTCGAGTGGTTGTTTCCGATCAGCAAAGTCGAGCTGCTGGTGACGATCAACAAGGAGGGGCCGGCGCTCGAGCAGGTGCAGGCACGGATCGCGGAACCGTTTCGCGTGGCGCTCGGTCTGGCGCGAATCCTCGACATCGATCTCGACGTGCAGATGGAGCCGCCGCCGCCGCAGGATCCGGCGGAGGCGAAACCGAGCGGCACGGCGCAGGCAGTGGTGACGAAGTTCGGCGATCGCGTGGAATATTTTTGGAAAGATTTCGAGCGGGTGGGAACGGCTTCGCGGTTCGGCAGCGACCGGGCAGAGGCGGAGGCGGAGTGACGGGGCGGGTGGCGCGGCGGAAGGGTGAGGACGAAGAAACTGCTTAGTCTGGAGGGTGGTTGTGCCGAGTAGAGGCGGAGTTCCTCATGTCACTCGATCGCGCGACCATCGTATCTCTCGGCAGCAAACTCGCGCCTGCGGCCGCGACGTTCGGGAGGTTGCGAGAGCTGTTGAACGATCCGCAGGCGGGCTCGGAGGAGATCGTGTCGTTGATCCGGCTCGATCCGGCGCTGACGTTTCACGTGATCCGGATGAGCAACAGCGTGATCTTCGGGCTGCGTGAGCCAAATGACTCGCTCGAAGGCGCGGTGGGGCGCGTGGGCTTTCGCGAGATTTACCGCCTGGTCGGCTTGGCGGCGACGCATCAGATTTGTCAGCAGGACCTGCGCAACTACCGGCTGAAAGCTTCGCGGCTTTGGGAGAATTCCATTGCGACGGCGGCGGCGGCGGAAGTGTTGGCGGGACCGGCGGGGATCGACGCGGGGCTGGCTTATACGGCGGGACTGTTGCGGACGGTGGGGCGCGTGATCATCGACGGGCATGCGGTCGGCCGGGTGTATCCGGGCGAGGCGGAGTGGCCGGCGGTGCATGAATGGGAGCGGACGATTTTTGGAATCACGGCGGCGGAAGTGACGGCGACGTTGCTCGAGCACTGGCGTTTTCCGACGGACATCGTTGGCGCGGTGCGCGGGCATCTGGATCCGTTTGCGCTGCCGGAGTCGAATGTCGGCGCGTGCGTGTTGAATCTCGCGAGCGGGGTGGCGGCGCGATTCGGTTTGGATTTACCGGGAGAGACGGGGCACTGGGCGTCGACGCCGGCGAAATTGACGCTGGCGAATGTGACGGAGCCGGTGCTCGAAGAATGTGCGACGCGGGCGCGGGAGCACTATGGGGCGTTGTGCGCGGGAGCGGGGAAGTAAGGTGTCCACTCGCCGGCGCTCGCGGTTACGGAGAGGGCGCGCTATTTCTTGTGCTGGGGGTGGAAGACTTCCTCGAGGGTGAGGCCGGTGAGTTTTTGGACGCCGCTGAGGAGGCGCCAGAGGGCGTAGAGGGTCATGGCCATGCTGGGTAGCACGATGACGGGCCAGCTGAGCAGCTGCATCTGGCCGAGCTCGGCGTTGAATTCGGGGGTGCCGGCGGGGCTTTTCAAAAGATAGCGGGCGAGCGCGTAGTTGAGCACGGCGCTGACGAGAAACGACAGCGTGAGCAGGTAGCTCGAGGTGACGAGGAGGCGTTCGAAGCCGGGGCGGTTGTTGCGGACGGCGAGGGCGGCGTCGACTTTGGGGACGTCGATGACCTGGTCGTTGTAGAGGAATGTGTGGACGAGCGGGCGCTTCGATTTGAGCGACACGAGCACGGCGATGCCGATCACGGTGGGGACGGCGGCTTCTTTCACGGCGAACCAGAAGTTGTCGGTTTTCAGCAGACCGAGCCCGCCGGTGAGCAGCACGCTGACGAAGCCGATGATCGAGATGAAATTGGCCTGACGACGGCGGATAAAATCCCACACGCCGTAGCCGAGTGGAAAGGCGAGCGCGACAACGAGTCCGGCGACGGGGCCGAGCCATTCCGGCTTGCTGAGCTTGGAGAGCACGAGCGCCGGGAGGGCGAGGTTGAAGGCGAGGTTGAGAAGGAGGTTTTCTCGTTTCGGCGAAGGGAGGGTCACGGTGCAGTGGTGGCCGAAAAAGCCACGAACAGCAGGACGGGGCGATTCATTTCTTGGTTTCCGCAACGTCCAAACTATAGTGCCGCGCTCCGATGATCCTGCTTGGCGTTAATATCGATCACTGTGCGACGTTGCGTCAGGCCCGTTATCGCGATGCCGAGGCGACCTGCGGCGGCGCGGTGGAGCCCGATCCGGTGCTGCTCGCGCGGTTGTGCGAACGGGCGGGTGGGGACGGGATCACGGTGCATTTGCGCGAGGACCGGCGGCACATCCAGGAGCGCGACGTGTGGCGGCTGCGGGAATCGATTGCGACGCGGTTGAATCTCGAGATGGCGTGCACGCCGGCGATGACGGAGCTGGCGTTGAAGTTGAAGCCGGACTCCGTGTGCCTCGTGCCCGAGAACCGGCAGGAGATCACGACGGAAGGCGGGCTCGATGTGGTGGGGAGTCGCGAGCGGGTGGCGGCGGTCGTCGAAGCGATGAACGAGGCGGGGATCAAAACGAGTCTGTTCATCGATCCCGACGAGCCGCAGATCGAGTGTTCGTCGAAGCTGCGGGCGCCGTGGGTGGAGCTGCACACGGGCGCGTATGCGAACGCGTATTTCGACGCGAAGGAGCGGTCGCGGGAGTTTCAGCGGCTGCGGATCGGCGCGGTGCGCGCGCACGATCTCGGGCTCGTGGTGAATGCGGGTCACGGCATCAATTACGTGAACATTGCCGAGCTGCGCGGGCTGCCGCATTTGCACGAGTTGAACATCGGGCACAGCATCATGAGCCGGGCGCTGTTCACGGGGATCGAGGAAGCGGTGCGGGAAATGAAAACCCGGATGAACGCCTGAGCGGGTGCGACGCATGAAGTTCGACATTCAACTTCCTCCGGGCGGCGTGCTGATCGGGCTCGGGGCGGACATCATCGAAGTGGCGCGCATCAAGAGTGTGATCCTGCGGCATGGCGACCGGTTCATCGAGCGGATCCTCACGGAGGAGGAGCGCGCGTATTGCGCGGGGATGGCGCATCCGCACAAGCACATCGCGGCGCGGTTCGCGGCGAAGGAGGCGGTGTCGAAGTGTTTCACGACGGGGATCGGTGCGGAGCTGGGCTGGAGATCGATCTCGGTGTATCACGGGGAGCGGCACGAGCCGAAGGTGCGGCTCGACGAAAAAGGCGAGGCGCTGCTGGCGCACGTGGGCGGGACGCACGTGCTGCTGACGCTTTCGCACACGGAAAATTATGCGATGGCCGTGGCGGCGGTCGTGCGGACCTGAGCTGCCATGGACGAAAACGAAAACGACGAAGACCGGGAGCGGCCGGTGACACCGTCGAAACTGTCGAAGACGCCGTCGTGGATCACGCTGGGGTTTGCGCTGGGGGCGCTGTTCGTCTGGTCGCTGCCGGATCCGCCGCCGCCGCCGCCGCCGAAGGCGGAGACGACGATCGTGAAGCTCGAGCGACCGAAGGTGACGGAGATCGAGGCGGTGTTTGCGGAGTGGAGCGAGTTCGCGGTGTGGAAAAACGACATCACGGAAGTGGCGATGTGGGATGCGGCGCGGCGGTCGTATTCGATTTTCTACGAAGTGCTGCGGAACGGAGACCTGTATTATTTTCGCTCCATCTCGCAGCTGACGCGGCCGGTGTTGACGCATGGCGTGCCGGAGAATGCGCCGCTGCAATACACGGAGACCGAGGAGATGCGCCGCGAGTGGATGCGGGCGCGGTGGGAGCAGGCGTTTACGCCGCCGGAGAGTGAGCCGCCGCGGCCGACGCCGCCGGAAACGCCGGTGTTGAAACTCGGAACGACGGAGAAGGATCGGAGGGACTAGCGGATGGTTGTCACGAGCGTGCCGATTCTCTCGTGCGAGGAAGCTCGCGAATTCGAGGCGCGGCTCTTCGGCGCCGACGAGGAAAAGGAGTGGGTGGCGATGCAGCGCGCGGGGCGTGCGCTCGCGCGCGCGACGTTAAGGGACTTTGAGGAGATCGGCGGGTTTGGGGAGAAGGGACGCGTGCTCGTGCTGGTCGGAAAAGGGCACAACGGCGGCGATGCGCTGATCGCGGCGGCGGAGATTTTGCGGAGGTGTCCAGCGGCGACGGCGGACGTGGTGTTCGTGTTGGGCGAGCGGGCGTTGCGGCCGCTGGCGGCGCGGGCGTGGCGGGAGCTTTCCGCGGGAGGGCGGGTGGAGAAATGGCGGGCGGCCGCCGAGGGAGGTCGGACGAGTTACGAGCTGTGTCTCGACGGGATTTTCGGCTTTCAGTTTCGGCCGCCGGCGGACGAGCGGGTGGCGAGGCTGATCGCGGAAGTGAATGGGTTGAAGGTGCGGCTGCGGGCGGCGGTGGATTTGCCGAGTGCGGGTTTGTTTCGCGCGGACTTCACGTATGCGACGGGATCGGTGAAGACGCCGGTGGTGGACGCGGAAATCGCGGGGCGGGTGAGGTATTTGAATCTTGGATTCTTTGGCGAGGCGGCGGAGGGAGCGGAGCGGGTGGTGACGCGGGAGGTGATCGCGCCGCTCGCGGGGTGGCGGGCGGCGAAGTCGGACAAGCGGAGCTACGGGCATGTGTTTGTCTTGGCGGGATCGCGGAATTATCCGGGCGCGGCGATGATGACGGTGCAGGCGGCGTTGCGGGCGGGAGCGGGCCTGGTGACGGCGTTTGTGCCGGAGACGGTGGCGGCGGCGTTTGCGGCGGAGGTGCCGGAGGCGATCTGGGTGGGCTGGCCGGAAACGGAACGCGGCGGACTGGCGTTGGAAGGCGAGCATTTGCTGCGGGAACGTATTGACAGAGCGGATGCGCTGGTGATCGGGCCGGGGATGGGGCGCGAGGCGGAAACGCTGGCGCTCGTGAAAGGGGTTGTGGGGAACGTGGAGGTGCCGGTGGTGCTCGATGCGGACGCGCTGCAGCCGGAGATCGTGCGGGCGGCGAAAGGGCGGCTGGTCGTCACGCCGCATGCGGGGGAGTTCGAGCGGATCGCGGGTGAGAAAGGATTGAAGGCGTTTTCGGGGGAAACGGGTGCGGTGGTGGTGTTGAAAGGGCCGGTGACACGGATCGCGAGCGACGCGACGGTTTATCATTCGTTTTTCGGCGGGCCGGTGCTGGCGCGCGGAGGAAGTGGCGATCTGTTGGCGGGGATGATCGGGACGATGCTCGCGCAGAATCCGAAGGATGCGGCGCTGGCGGCGGCGCGCGGCGTGGTATGGCACGGCCTGGCGGCGGAGGCGCTGGCGCGGCGGCGCGGGCAGGTGGCGGTGCGGACGACGGAG
>JAEZAD010000074.1 GCA_023430565.1 Verrucomicrobiota bacterium | reverse complement strand
CCTGCAGAAGGAGGCGGGCGAGTTCGACGTAGGCGGAGGGGCGAACGACGCGATGGCGGGTGGCGAAGGCGAGATGATCGGTGGCGGCAGCGATGTTACCGGCTTCGAGTTCGCTGAGGCCGAGGACGGCGAGAAGGGCCGGGGTGTGTTCCCCGCGGTCGTAGGCGTTGCGCAGCGTGCGAAGGGACTGGCTGCGGTATTTTTCGACGGTGTCGGGCGCGGCGGTGGCGGCGTAGCGGGCTTCGAGGCGCTCCCAATCGCCACGGAGGCGGGCGATCTCGGCGGACGTGGCCGGCCTGAACTCGAAATCTGGATACGCGATCGATTCGATGGCCCAACGCTGCGAATGGCGGAGGGCGTCGGGCAGAAATTGCGCGAGTTCTGCGAGGAGGGCGGCCGGGTCGAGGCCGAGGCTGGTCGAAATCAACTCTGGTGTGACGGGTTCCGTGCAGGCGCGCTCGACGAGAGTCCAGAAGCGGTCGCGGCGGTCGGGCGCGCGGGGATCGAGCGCCCAGCGGACGAGGAGTTCGAGCTGGGCGTGGGCGATTTGATGTTCGCGTGCGGTGCGCGACGCGAGGAGGGCGGCGTTTTCGCCGAGGAGATCGACGAGGGGCAGGAATTCGCGGGTGGCGGCGGCGGGTTCGTCGCGGGCGATTTTGGTGTCTTCGGGCGTGAGCCAGACAAAGGGCGGAAGCGTGATGGCCTCGCCGCCGAATTCCATCTGGCCGTAGGTGTTCAGGAATCCGGTGAGAAACCACGAGGGCAGCGACGGCGTGCGGCCGGCGAGCAATTGGGCGAGGTAGGTGGGCCGCAAATACGTGCGGAAGAGATGGTCGTGACCTGACGGCGCGAGCGTGAAGATATGGATCGAGTCGGCGCTGGAAAGGCGGAGGTCGGTGAGAAAGGTGTGCGGCTTTGGCGCGGCGGGCGTCGAGCCCGCGGTGGCGCGCGGTCGAGACGGATCGGACATTGGCGCACGGCCGAGCCATCGATCGAGCGGCGTGGGATCGCCGGGCGCGGCGCGAGTTTGGGGGAAGGAAAAATTTTGGAGGCCGAGGAACGCGGCGGCGGATTCCTGCAGTTCGACGGGCCAGAGATTCTCGTCGTAGAAGATCAGCGCGACGGGAACGTCGAGCTGCATCTCGAAACGGGCAGGCAGGAGCGCGCGATGGACGTGGTGGGCGCGATAAAAGGATTCGGCGAGCGCGCGGGATTTGGCGTCGTGGCAGCGGGTGAGAATTTCGAAGCCGGGGACGCTGGCGTAGCGCCAGGACGGGCCTTCGATGCGTTCCTCGACGATGAAGGGCGGAAGGAGAACGAGGTCGTCGGACGTGGACGACGTTTGGGCGAGCGAAGCGAACGGGCAGCAGGCGGCGGCGACGAACCGCGCCCGACATCCAGGCGAAAACGGGAGGAAGCGGCGGAGGAGCATTGGGGGAAGGGGCGTTGCCAGAAAATGGCGCGTGGGTGGTGGAGACAAGCGCGCGCGAGCGGCGGGGGCGGGAGTGGCGTGCTGCGGCTCACGCGGCGGGCTAAGGGGATCGTGAACCGGGGCGGCAGGGGCGGGTCGATGGAGGGATGGCGTTGGCGGTGAAAACAAACTTGGCGCCGATGGAGGCGGAGTCGGTGGAGGAAATCCCGACAGATGGGGGCTGGCAGTATGAGCCGAAGTGGGATGGTTTTCGCTGTCTCGCGTATCGGGATGGTGGAGACGTGGCGCTGCGGTCGAAGTCGGGGCAGCCGTTGGAGCGGTATTTTCCTGAGATCGCGGCCGCGGTGGCGGCGGTAAAGGCGAAGCAGTTCGCGCTGGACGGGGAGCTGGTGATTGCGCGGGGCGGGGCGTTGTCGTTCGACGATTTGCTGCAGCGGATCCACCCGGCGGCGAGCCGCGTGCAGAAACTCGCGGCGGCGACGCCGGCGTGGCTGGTGGTGTTCGATCTGCTGGCGGATGAGCGAGGGGAGTCGCTGGTGGGCGAGGCGTTGAAGGAAAGGCGGGAGAAGCTGGAGCGGTTTGCTGGAAAATTTTTCCCGAAGGACGGGGCGTTGCGGTTGTCGCCGGCGACGAGGGAACTGAAGGTGGCGAGGAAGTGGTTTGGGTCGGCGGGGACGAGTCTCGACGGGTTGATCGCGAAGCGGGTCGACGCGGCGTATGCGTCGGGCGAACGGACGGGGATGGTGAAGATCAAGCCGCGGAAAACGGCGGACTGCGTGGTGGGTGGATTTCGATACGCGGAGAAGAAAAAGGAAGTCGGGTCGCTGCTGCTGGGTTTATACGACGAGGACGGGTTGCTGCATCACGTGGGGTTTTGCTCGGGGTTGAAGGCGGCGGAGCGGGCGAAGTTGACGAAAAAACTGGAGGCGCAGGCGGGCGGGACGGGGTTTACGGGGAAGGCGCCCGGCGGGCCGAGTCGGTGGAGCACGAAGCGATCGACGGAGTGGGTGGCGTTGCGGCCGGAGCTGGTGGTGGAGGTGGGCTTCGATCATGTGACGGGCGGACGGTTTCGGCACGGCACGAGTTTGCTGCGATGGCGGCCGGACAAGGCGCCGGAGCAATGCACGATGGAGCAGTTGCGGCAGAAGAAATCGAAGATGCTGGAGATGTTGAGGTGAGGCGAGTGAGGCCCACGGAACACACAGAAGACACGGAAATAGGAGGCATCGAACCGGGAAGGGGCGGGGGTGTCGGTGAGGGAATGGATGCCGATGTGATTGTCGTGGGTGCGGGTTTGGCGGGGCTGAGCTGCGCGTTCGAGTTGGCGGAGGAAGGACGTCGCGTGCTCGTGCTCGAGGCGCAGCCGTGGACGGGTGGGCGGACGGCGTCGTGGACGGATCCGGATGGGATGCGGGTGGAGTCGGGGCTGCATCGCGTGCTCGGAGTTTATCGCGCGATGCCGGAGCTGTTGAAGCGCGCGGGCGTGGGTTGGGACGATATCGTGATTTGGGAGGACGAGGTGGAGTTTCGTCAGCCGAGGCCGGCGCCGAGCGCGGTGTTTGCGGCGGCGCCGATGAGGAATCTGTTGGAAACCCTGGCGGATGTGGCGGGGCACAATGATTACCTGCCGCTGGCGGCGAAGCTGTCGTTTTCGCGGTTCGTGTTGCAGGGGATCGCGGATTATACGGATCGGCCGGCGTGGCTGGACGGGCAGTCGGTGCGCGATTATGCGACGGCTCTCGACGTGCATCCGGAGGTATTTTCGAAGGTGCTGGAGCCGCTGGTGTCGGGGATCTATTTCGTGTCGGCGAGCCGGATGTCGGCGTATGTGTTCATGGCGTTGATTGCGCCGTATCTCGACAACGCGGCGAGCATGCGGGTGGGAGCGTTTGCGGGCGGGATGACGGAGGTGATGACGGATCCGTTGGCGGAGGCGATCCGGGCGCGCGGCGGCGAGGTGCTGACGAGTGCGCCGGTGGAAGAGTTGTTGGTGGAGAACGGGCGCGTGGTCGGCGTGCGGGCGGCGGGCGTGGAGCATCGCGCGCGACATGTTGTGCTGGCGGCGTCGATCCGCGCGGCGCAGGAACTGGTGCGGGCGAAGTTCGGCGGAGCGGAGTGGGCGGAAAGGTTTCTAAAGTTGCCGACGATGCCGGCGGTGACGCTGCAGCTGGAGTTGGAGGGGCCGTCGATGGAGGTGGATCATACGACCTTTGGCGTGGGGACGGCGCTGGCGTGTTTCAGCGAGCAACGGCGGACGACGTTTCGCGAACTGGCGGGGCGGTTGTCGATTATCATGGGGCCGTCGGAGGAGCTGATCGGCTTGCCGGTGGATCGCGTGCTGGCGATCGCGTTGGAAGACGCGGACAAGCTCGGTCTGGCGGTGCGGAATCGGGTGACGCGTTATCGCATGGTGAACCATGCGGACGATTTTTATTCGCTGGCGCCGGGGAATGACTGGCTGCGGCCGGCGCAGAAGACGCCGGTGCGGGGGTTGTCGCTGGCGGGCGATTATACGCGGCAGAAGTTCGTGGCGACGATGGAAGGCGCGGTGGTGTCGGGCCAGCTGGCGGCGGAGGCGGCGGAGGAGGATTTGCGGACGGCGGGGTAGCCGGAAACGGAGCCGCTGCTTGCTAGAAACCGAAGCCGATGCGAGCGACCTGACGGGCGGCGCGGCGGTTGGAGGCTTCAAGATCGGGGAGGGTGAGGTCGGCGCGGATCAGGGAGATTTCGTTTTTACAGCCGTAGTGCCAGTCGGTGATCGCGACGGCGCGATGGAGCAGCGTGGCGAGGTGGCGGGCGTGGGTGCCTTCGCATGTGGACGGCGTGAGCTGGCAGAAAACGGCGGTGGAGATGGCGGACGGGAAGCCCCACTTTTGCAGCGCGAGTGCGCCCGCGGCGGCGAACGAGACGCCGAGGCGGAGTTGTTCCAACTGGGCTTGCATCGCGAGTTCGCGGGCGGCGATCGAGGAGGAGCAAGGCGGAGCGGCGCTGCAGAGGACCCAGACGCCGATGAGGTGCATGATGCCGGCGGTGTAGGCGAACGGATCGCAGCCGCTGAGCTCGTCCATCACGCACGCGGTGTGGAGCGAGCGTTCCCAGAAATGGTCGGCGGTTTGCGTGTAGAGGTGGGTGGGGTAGCGACGCAGGTCGGTGAGCGTGGCGATCTCGACGATGCGGGCGACTTCACGCAGGCCGAGGTGGAGGAGCGCTTCGCGGAATTCGGTGATGCGCGCTTCGGGTGAGTAGCAGGCGGAATTGCACGCGGCGACGATGCGGGCGATCAGTGCGGGGTCGGCACGGAACAGTTCGGCGACCTCGTCGAGCTCGACGCGCGGGCGATGGACGAGCGACGTGAGACGGGCGAGGACGCGCGGACCGCTGGGCAGTTTTTCGAGATCGATCGAGTTGGAGAGATTTTCGAGGGCCATCGCGCGCAGGTGATATCGACACGTTGGGCGGAAGACTTTGGTCCGATGGCGTGGGCTTGTTGCCGGGGCGGGGTTTGCGAGAAATTCCATCGGCGGCGTGTGATGGGCTTGTGATGGGAGCGGGATCGGTGTTTCTCGGGCCGCACCATTACCATGAAATTGTCCACTGTTTTGGGCCGGCTCCGGCTGGTCGGCTTGCTTGAAGGTTTGTCGTTTCTCCTGCTCCTCGTTGTGGCGATGCCGCTGAAGTATCTCGCGGGCGAACCCGCGGCGGTGCGGATCGTGGGCATGGCGCACGGGGTGTTGTTCCTCGCCTATCTGGCGGCGATTTTGCAGGCGCATGTCGAATATGAGTGGTCGTGGAAGAAATCGGCGCTGCTGGTGGTGGCGTCGGTGCTGCCGTTGGGGCCGTTCATCGCTGATCGGAAGCTGCTGCGGGAAACCGACGTGGCGGCGGCGTGAGGAAGGGCGGGCGGCGGGCTTTCCGGCCTTGACCCGAGGGACGCGCGGAGCAGCGTAACCGTTCCTCACTCCACTGCCTGGTGGTGTAATGGTAGCACAGGCGACTTTGACTCGCCTAGTCATGGTTCGAATCCATGCCGGGCAGCCAGTGGAAGCCAGTGGAAAGGCGGGCGAGTGGGGTTTAGCGGTTTTGATCCGCGGGCACGATGCTGATGGCGCCGCTGCGCTCGAGAATGGCGAATTTGATCTGGTCGAGGCGTTCGAGGCCCTGCCGTTCGCGGGCGGCGGCGAGGATGTCGGCCAGGTCGACACCGCTTTTTTCCATGCGGTCGCGCAGCGGCTGGCCGTCCTGCAGGATCACCAGGGGATGTCCTTCGGCAAGCGATTCGAAGCGGGGCGAGCGCCGTTTGAAATAGGACAGCAGGCGGTCGAGCAGGAGCAGGGTCGAGATGAGCAGGAATGCGTTGGTGAGGGAGAAGTCGTCGCCGAGCAGCGCTTGCTGGGTCGTTTCGGCGAGGATGAGCAGCATCACGAAGTCGAACGTGGTGATCTGCGCGAGCGAGCGCTTGCCGAACACGCGGAAGATCACCAGCAGAAACAGGTAAACGGCGGTGGCGCGGACGACGCTGTCCATAAAGGCTCAGGGGAAGACGAACGAATCGACCTGGATCGGCGGCTGGTCCAGCACGGCGAGGGAGAAGGATTTCGGCCCGGCGGAGGCGGGCTCGATCCAGAACACAATGGGCGGGGGGTGGGCGTCGGTGCGGGCAAACTCGTAAACGAGGGTTTCGTTGCCCAGCGATTGAGTGCGGGGCTCGGGCGAGATGCCGGCGATTTGGAAATCCCGGACGAACGAGCCGCCGAGGGAGACGACAAGGGGGTTGCTGCCGGCGGGGAGACGTTCGACGCGGATCTCGAATGCGGCGGGGGCCTGGGTGCGAAGGAAGCGTGGGTGGATCAGTTGGACGGGTCCGGAGTGGACGTGCTTTTTCGCGAACGGGCCGCCGCCGCCGAAGAGGCCCGCGATGCCGGCGAGGACGAAGAGAACGACGACGAAACGGCCGAACTTCTGCACGCGCCAGGACCGGTGCTGGAATGGGAGGTGTTCGTCGATCTCGAGATCGCCGATGCGTTGAACTCCGTCCTCGTTCAGCTGCATCGCAGAGCGGACCGTGCCGGATAGCGGGAGTTCCGGGGGGCGGGGTCCGGTCTGTGTCGGTGATTGTCCGAGGTCAGGTATCGGAGCGGTAGAGCGAGCCGAGGCGGCGGAAGATGACTTCCAGCTGGCGGTAATAGTCGGATTCGGGGAGCGTGGATTTTTGGGCGCGGAGGGCTTCGAGGTCGCGTTCGAGCTGGTCGCGTTCCTCGCGTTGTGCGGAGGTGAGCGCTCGTTCGGCGTCGGTGGGAATGAGCGCGATCAGGCGGGCGTGCTGGCCGTCGGGTTGGGCGGTGGCGTTTTGGGGGCGGCGCTGGACGCGCGTGCCGCGAAACCATTCGGCGGGGGTGCCTTGCTGGTCGCCGTTGTCGTCGATGAGGGCGTGTTCGGTGGCGAGCCGGCCGGTTTCCGAATAGAAGGCCTGCACGTTCTGCGCGGCGGTGACGAAGGCTTCGAGCAGGGAGGTCTGGCCATCCTGATCGATGTCGGCGGCGGAGTTGGCAACGGCTTCGGCGAAGCGTTCGCCGAAGCGGGCGTAGTTCAACTCGTGTCCGCTGCGCGTGGCGGTGATGACGATGCGATCGGGGCCGGAGAGGGCGTTGATGAACGGGGCGCCGGCGGAGCCGCCGTGGATGAAGACGAGAGGGCGGCTGAGCGGAGCGAGCCAGGTGGCGAGGTCTTGGGCGGTGAGATCGGGGCCGCGGAGGTTGAGGCGGGTTTCGCGTCCGTCGTGCGTGCCGTGGCCGAGGTAGACGATCCAGAGGGGAGCGGCGGCGGCGGACGTATCCGAAGTTTGGGTGCGTGCGGCGAGCCATTGCTGGAGCTGCGTGCGGTCGTCGGGGGTGGAGTCGTTGGCGGGCGCGAGGCCGAAGGTGGTGTGCGCGGCGCCGCCGCGCTGGGCGGCGTCTTCCCAAGCGCGGGCCGCGGTGGTGAAACCCTCGGCGTAGTCAGGTTCGCCGGGGGCGCCGATGAGGATGGCGATTTCCGGGGGGGCGGCGTGAGTGGAAGCGACCCAGAGGCAGGAAGCAGCGAAAAAGGAGGCAAACGGGTGGCGGACGAAGCGGGATGAATCGCGGCGTAAAGCCGCTCCTATATGGAAGAGATTCATGGGAGGCCTTTCCAGCGGCGCCAGGCCCATTCGGCGAGGAAGCAGCCGAGGACGGCGGCGAAGAACCACGGGGTGTGCCAGAGTGGGCGCGACCAGGTTTCCATGATGGGGGCGGGCGAGCGCGAGAGGCGCTCGGCGAGTTGCGGGAGTTCGCGGTGATCGAGGACGGCGCCGCCAGTGCGGCGAGCGAGTTCTTCGAGAAGGGGGCGGTTGGGTGCGATGGAACGAAATTCGTCGGCGGCGGGATCATGGACCCAGCCGGCTTCGGCACGCCCGACGAGTTTGCCGGCACGATCGAGGACTTCGGCGGTGGCTAGGTAGGCGCCGGATTCGCGGGCGACGAAATTGGCGGTGTAGCGGCCGGGGGCGTCGGGGGACGGTTCGGCGGGGAGGATGGCTTGTTGGAAGGTGGGTGGGGGCGATGGTTGAGTTGTGGTCGACGAGGGCGTCGGCCCTCCCTCGGCGCGGCGAATGGTGACGCGGGTGGTGGCGAGTTCGAGGGGGCGGAAATCCTTGTCGCGGGCGGTGACGCGGAGTTCGACGCCGGAGTCGGCGGAGGATTGGACGACGCGAAGGTCGACGGGGGAGGGGACATCGGTGACGAGCCAGCGGGAAATCTGGCGCCAGAAACGGGCGAGATCGGCTTGCTGGTCGGCGCCGGCCATGCCCCAGCGCCAGAGGTCGCCCAACGCGAGGCACGCGACGCGGCCCGAGCCGAAGGGCTGCGCGACGAGGGCGGGGAAGGTTTCGCCGGTTTCATCGGAGAGGGTGGCGAGCACGGTGGCTCCTGGTTTGATGGCGTCGAGGGCGTTGGCGGTGAGGAAACGGGGCATCGCGTCGAGTCGGGCGCGTTCGTCCGACTCCACGGAACGGATACGCGTCCACGGTTCGAGCCAGCCTTCGCGCGTGAGGTTGAGGGTGAGCTCGCCGCCGGGGGGCTTGGCGGCGAGGCGGTCGAGGTAAACGGGAAGGGCGGCGGCGAGAGCGGTGTTGGAGTAGCGGCCGCTTTCGAGGGTGTCGACGCCCCCGAGCATGAGCAGGCCGCCGCCGCGGTCGGCGACGAAACGGCGGAGGAGCTCGTGTTGATCGGGCGAGAAGAACGCGGCCTCGACGTCGTCGAGGATCACGGCGTCGTAGGCGAAGAGCTCTTCGGCGGTGCGGGGGAAGCCGCCGCGGAGTTCGGCTTCGTCGCGGGTGTTGACGCGGGTGAGAACGGGCTGGTCGTAGCGTTGAGTGTCGTCGGGCTGGCCGAAACCGCGGAAAAGCGGATTGGTGCCTTCGCCGGCGCGGCCGCGGAATTCGAACTTCGGCTCGCGGAGGGCGAGGCGGAGGAGGCCGACGAGCTGGAGCTGAGGGTCGTCGAGGAGGGCGCGGTTGAGGAATTTGAATTCCCAATTGGGGCGGCCGCCGACGTAGAGGATGCGGTAGCCGGGACGGCCGCGGTTGAATAGGACGATGCGGCGGTTGTTGAGCGTGGTGGCCTCGGCGGACGTTTCGGTGTCGCGCGGGGCGACGGTGACTTCGTGAAATTGGATGCCGGTGCCCGTGGGGCGCCATTCGAAGTTGGCTTGGGCGGGCGTGTCGTCGCGCGCGAGGCGGAGGGTTTGGGGTGGAGGGGAAGACGAGGTGTCGGCAGAAGGGGAAAGCGGGCGGACGGTGACGGTGAGGTTTTCGTTGGCGAGGCCGCTGCCGGCGACATCGACGCGGAGGGAAACGGGAGCGTCGTCGAAAGCGGTCTGACGCGGCGTGACGCGGTCGATGCGGAGATCGCGAAGGTCGGACGCTTCGCCGACGACGATCGGATAGATGGGCGGCAGGCCGGTGGTGTCAGCGAGGCCGTCGGGGAGGTCGGTGGCGTTGCCGT
>JAEZAD010000295.1 GCA_023430565.1 Verrucomicrobiota bacterium | reverse complement strand
ATGAGCTGATCGAGGACATTGAGAGCGAGCGCTATTATGTGGTGATCGGCGCGTATGACATGCAGGCGGTCTTGAAAGGGGAGCGGCGGCTGGTGTGGGAGACACGCGTGAGCATTCGGACGCAGGGGAATCGTTTCGACGAATGGCTGCCGGCGATGTTCGCGACGGCGACGAACTACTTTGGCGAGGAGAGCGGCCGGCTGGTGCGGCGGTTCCAGCGCGCGACCAAGGTCGAACTGGGCGAGTTGAAATCGCTGGGCATCGTCGATGACGCGGCGATGCAGGAGAATTGAGCGCGAGCGAGGCGAGAGCTCTGACTTTCGATTCCATGAAATCCACACCATTCGTTTTCTGGTTAGCCGGCGCGGCGATGACGGTGGTGGCGGCGCGCGGAGCCGAGGATTCGCTCGTGACGGCGGTGTTCGCGAAAACGCACAACGGTTATCAGCGGGAGATGAGCGCGGATGGAACGCCGGCGCGCCAGACCTACGTGGTGGGGAAAGGAACCTACCAGCCGGGACTCCGGCGCGACGGATCGATCGACAACGTGCAGTTTTCCGGCGTGGTGCGCGCGCTGGCGCCTTACCTCGCGCGGCAGAACTTCATGCCGGCGCCGGACAAGCAGACGGCGGATTTGATTCTGGTGCTGCACTGGGGCGTGACGACGCCGTGGGATGATGGCACGCACCGGCAGTTCATGAATGTGGCGACGGAGGCGATGAAGGGCGTGCAGTCGCAGGGGTTTTTGCCGGGGCAGGCCAGCAATTTTTCACCGGCGGATCAGGAGACGATGGGCGTGGTGATGGCGGCGGCGAAGAACGATCTTTACCAGTCGCTGATGATGGTCGACCTGATGAACCGGATCCGCGACCAGGCGAACCAGCACAACGCGAACCTGCTCGGCTATATGGACGAGATCAACCGGCGGAACGATATCACGCGTTATGTCGGCCTGGGCACGGCGTTCGACGATTTGATTCAGGACCTCGAGGAGGAGCGCTACTACGTGGTGATTGGCGCGTATGATTTTCAGGAGGTGCTGAAAGGCCGGCACACGCTGTTGTGGTCGACGCGCGTGAGCATTCGCGAACAGGGAAATCGGTTCGACCAGTGGCTGCCGGCGATGTTTGCGAATGCGTCGAATTATTTCGGCCGCGAAAGCAAGCGGTTGGTCCGGCAGTTTCAGCGGGCGTCGAGCGTGGAGCTGGGGGAGCTGAAGTCGCTGGGGATTGTCGAGGACGAGGAAGTGCCGGAGAAGTGAGCGGGGGCGGGGGAGCGGTTCGACGGGGACGCTCGCTTTACCGCAAGCGAACGAAGGTGGGGGTGTTGCGGTCGCAGGTGAGGAGACCGTCGCGTTCGTGGAGCTCGACGACTTGGAGGGAGCTGCGACGGAGGTCGAGGGAGTGGGGATCGGGAGGATTTGGCGACGTGCGGCCGGGATGGGTGAAGTAAAAGAGAAACGCGCGGTCGTCGGCTTCGTTGACGATGACGCACGCGTGACCGCCGATCACGCCGTCGTCGGGGCCGCGGCCGGGCGTGGCGAGGAGGTCGCCGGATTGCGGTATCCAGTTTTCCAGGTCGGCGGAATGGTAGACGCCGAGGCCTTTCCAGAGGTCGACGATCATCCAATACCGGTCGCGCCAGTGGAAAACGTAGGGGCCTTCGCCGGGGCGTTCGCCGACGCCGGTGGTTTTGCCGCGGTCGGTCCAGGTGACGAGGTCGGGGCTGTCGGCGTGGTAGATGGACTTGCGATCGCGCTCGTTGTTATACCAGAGGCGCCAGCCGCCGGAGGGCAAAGGAAAGACGCAGGCGTCGATGACGCGGTCGGAGGCGAGCGGGAGCGGGCGTGGGTTTAGCCAGGTGCGAAGATCGGTGCTGGTGAAATGGACGATCGTGCGCGGGTGTCGCCAATCTTCGAATACGCCGGGCACGACGGTGAGAAACATGTGGTGCGTGCCATCGGCGGCGGTGACGACGTCGGGCGCCCAAAGGGTGGGCTCGGCGGAGGCGAGGTCGACGGGGAGATCGATGGCGGCGGTGCCGAGGTAGTTCCAGGTGGTGCCGTGGTCGGAGGATTCCGCGATGCCGATGTGGGTGCCGTGGACCCAGGCGACGCCGGAGAGATCGGGGACGTTGGCGCGGCGGTTGGTGTAGAACATCCACCAGCGCTGGACGTGGGGATTCCAGATGACGACGGGGTCGGCGGCGCCGCCGTGAACGGGATCGCGGAAGAGGGGTTGGGGAGCGGGGGGCGGCTCGCTGGCGCTCGCCGCTACGGAAGGAGAGGAGAGGAGGAGAAGAAGGAGGAGGTGGCGGAACCCGGCGAGGCGCATGGGAGCCGGCGAACGGATCTTTCTCTTTTCTCTTTCTGTTTATCTTTCTCCCCGGCCGGGACGGGCGGGCGAAGCGTGAGGCCTGACGAAAGAGAAAGAGATAGAGAAACAGGAAGAAAGGGGGCGGGTTGCGCGCGAGCGCGCAACCCTACAGGGCGAGGATGACGACGGATTTAGCGGGCAGGGTGACGGTGAGCGTGTCGTTGGAGAGTTGGGCGCCGGTGAAGGCGGCGGGCTGCACCGCGTTGGGATTTTCGAAGGTGTTGTGCGCGTTGACGGCGGGCGCGGTGAGGATGCGACCGGTGACGTTGCTCGCGGTATGGCCGGAGAGTTTCGCGGTCACGGTGATCGCGGTGTGCGGATTGGTGTTGGCGAGCGAGAGGTGGACTTTGCCGTCTTTCGAGCAGGAGGCGGAGGCGCTGACGGCGGGGATCTTTTCTTCGCCGAACGCGTAGTCGGGGGTGGTGAGTTCGACGGGAAGGAAGGTGGCGCCCTGGTGGACCTTGAACATCTCGAAGACGTGGTAAGTGGGCGTGAGGAGCATCTTCTCCTTGTCGGTGAGGATCATCGCCTGAAGCACGTTGATGGTCTGGGCGATGTTGGTCATGTAGACGCGGTCGGCGTGCTGGTGGAAGATGTGGAAGTTGAGGGCGGCGAGGATGGCGTCGCGCAGGGTGTTTTGCTGGTAGAGGAAGCCGGGGTTGGTGCCGGGTTCGACGTCGGTCCAGATGCCCCATTCGTCGATGATCATGCCGACTTTTTTCTCGGGGTCGTATTTGTCCATGACCGCGCTGTGCTTCGTGACGAGTTCGTCCATGCGGAGCGTGCGGCGGAGGGTGGAGAAATACTGGTCCTCGGCGAACTGGGTGGCGGAGCCTTTGGAGCCGCGCCAGCTCCCGGTGGGGAGCGTGTAGTAGTGAAGCGAGAGGCCGTCCATGCGGCGGCCGGCTTCGCGCATGAGGACTTCGGTCCAGTTGTAGTCCTCGCCGTTGGAGCCGCAGGCGATGCGGTAGATGGGATTCGCGCGGTCATAGTTTTTGACGAAGGTGTTATAGCGCTTGTATTCGTTGGCGTAATACTCGGGCGTCATGTTGCCGCCGCAGCCCCAGCTCTCGTTGCCGACGCCGAAGTATTTCACGCGCCAGGCTTTTTCGCGCCCGTTGGCGCGGCGGAGGTTGGCCATGGGCGAGTCGGCGTCGGAGGTCAGGTATTCGACCCACTCCATCATTTCCTGGATGGTGCCGCTGCCGACGTTGCCGGAGATGTAGGCTTCGCAGCCGAGCTGTTCGACGAGGTCCATGAACTCGTGGGTGCCGAAGTGGTTGTTCTCGGTGACGCCGCCCCAGTGGGTGTTGATCATGGCGGGGCGTTTTTCGCGCGGACCGATGCCGTCCTTCCAGTGGTATTCGTCGGCGAAGCAGCCGCCCGGCCAGCGGAGGACGGGGACGTTGATTTTCTTCAGGGCGGCGACGACGTCGTTGCGGATGCCGCGGGTGTTGGGGATGGGGGAATCGGGGCCGACCCAGATGCCTTCGTAGATGCAACGGCCGAGGTGTTCGGCGAAGTGGCCGTAGAGGTTGGGGTTGATGACGGGGCCCGGTTGATCGGCGCGGAGAGTCAGGTTGGCGGCGGCGGAGTCGGAGGAGGCCGCGGAGATGGCGGGAAGCGCGGCGGCGGCGCAAACGGAGAACGCGAGGAGACGACGGAGGAATGTCATGACGGGGCGGGGGATTGGGGCGGAGCGGGGCGCTCACGCCTGGCTTACGGGTAGGCGCGAGGTCGACCGCAGCGAATGCGCGCGGGGTTGACCGTCAAGCGGGGGGAGCCACTCGCTGGCGCTCGCGGCTACGGAGCCGGCCGCTCGCTCGCGCGAGCAGCCACGGGACGGGCTACTTGAGCTGGGCGAGTTCGCTGATGGCGAGGAGGAGGGCGCCGACGGCGAAGGTGTCGGTGTGGTGAGGGTCAAAACCTTCGGGGGCGGCGCCGATCGGCTGGACGTTTTCGAGTTTGCCGTCGGCGGTGACGGAGCTCGAGAGGACGGACCAGGCGCGGCGGAGGGCGGGTTCGACGTCCTTGCGGTCGAGGAGGCCGCGGTTGACGCCCCAGGCGAGGCCGAAGGTGTAGAAGGCGGTGCCGCTGGTTTCGCGGACGGTGTGTGTATCCGGATCGAGGAGACCGACGCGCCAGAGGCCGTCGGATTGTTGCGAGGCGAGGACGGCGCGGGTCATGTCGCGATAGAGTTGGACGTAGCGCGGGTAGTCCGCGTGGTCGCGCGGGAACAGGTCGAGCACGCGGGCGAGGCCGGCGTAGACCCAGCCGTTGCCGCGGGACCAGTGAATGGTCGCGCCGTTGCGTTCGCGGAGGTCGGCGTAGCTTTCGTCGCGCAGGTAGAGGCCGACCTTGGGCAGATAAAGCCGGTCGGTGGTGCGCCACCATTCGCGGTTCATGAATTCGAGGTAGCGGTCGTCGCCGGTTTCCTTCCAGAGCTGGAGCCAGGCGACGGGGGCCATGAAGAGCGCGTCGCACCAGGACCAGACATCGGTCTCGTTGGGCGTGCCCCAGTCGAAGAGGGCGTTGGAAGGGTTCGCGAGGATGTGTTCGAAGAGCTTCTTCGAAGGCGCGAGCATGCGGGCGTCGCCGTAATGTTGATACAGCTCGTAGTAGGCCTGGATGACGGCGTGGTCGTCGGCGTGGTAGATCCGCTCGTGGGGCTGCCACTGGAGGACGTCCTCGGCGTAGCGGAGGAGGCGTTCGCGTTCGTGGTCGCCTTCGGAGACGCGGTCGAGCGCGAGGACGCCGATGTAGAACGGAGCGATTTCCCAGCCGCGCGGGTGGCGTTTGGGCGTTTCCGGCGGGAGGTGGGCCCATTGCCAGTCGGTGAGGCGATGGCCGAGAGCGAGCATGGCGTCGCGTTCGAAAGGGGTGGAGGCGGAGGGGAACCCGACGGGGGTGGAAGACGTTTTGGCGTGCGCGGACGAGGCGCGCATGCGGTCGGTCGCGGGGGCCCAGATAACGCTGGAGATGGGGGTGGGTGCGGTCTCGGCGGCTTCGCGGTCGTTGCCGTCGCGCTGGGCGACGCGTTGCACAAGAAGGTGGGCTTGGGTGAGGCGGCGCCAGAGGACGGGGTCGGCGGAGGGTTCCCAGGCGCCGAGGTCCTCGGCGAGGAGTTCGCGGATTTGCCAATCGTTCTTTTCGGTGACGCCGTGGCCGGGGCGCGTGGCGAGAAGGACGTGGTTTTGGTGAGCGCGGTCGCGATAAACGAGGTGGATTGCGGGCTGGTTCCACGTGGTGTCGACGAGCAGTGCGGCGCGCGAGATGGGCGGGTGTTTGGTGCCGTTGCCGCTGAGGGCAAACGATTCGCCGGCGACGGGACCGGGGATGACGTGCCAGGATTTTCCGTCGTGGTGGACCAGTTGGAAACGCGGGGCGTCGCCGGAGTTGGGCGACCAGTAGCTGCAGAGGTAAGGGCGGCCGCGTTGGTCGGTGCCGACGGATGGCGGATTCATGAGATTGCTGTTTGTCGGGATGCGCAGCGCGTATTCGGCGTTGGCGGCGGTGAGCGGGAGGGCGAGCGCGGAGTCGTCGGACTTCGTCCACGTGACGCCGCCGTCGGTGGAGCGAGCGTAGCAGAGGTCGTGATTGGTCGCGACGTCGGGCGTGTCGCGCCAGTTCCAGGCGAGGTGAAGTGTCCCGCGGCGGTCGACGTTGAGATCCCAATACGGGCTGGCGCGGCCTTCGCCGTCGATGAGGTTGGGTTGGACGTTGGACCAGGATTGCGCGGCGGTGTCGTAGCGGTTGAGGACGAGCGAGCCGTGGCCGGAGCCACCGTCGCGGTAGAGGAAGAGAAGGTCGCCGTCGGGGAGGAGGTGGAATTGTGGATACGTGACGCGGGATTCGCGCTGGCCGGTCATGGGCGAGGGTGCGGCGAGTTCGAGCGTGAGGGGTGCGGTGGAGCGGGCGTAATGGAGGGGGGAATTGTGGTGATCCCAGGCGACGTGGAGGAAGCCGTCGCCGTCGACGGCGAGGGAGAGGGCGTTATGGGCGTCGGCGATGTTGGCGCGGTGGGGGGTGCGGCGGGTTTGCCAGGCGTCGTCGCCGATCTGGCGTTGGGCGAGGACGAGGTGGCCGTCGGCGTCGTAGAACGCGGCGAACTGCGTGGTCGAGTGCGTGACGAGAGACGAGCGGGTGTTGGCGGTGACGTTGACGGAGGAGCCGGCGAAGGCGTGGTCCGCGATCGGCAGCAGGCGTGACGGCGCGGGATCGAGGGCGAACGATGTGAAAGGGGAGAGGAGCGCAGCGAGGGCGGCGGCGGTCAGGGCGGGGTAATGACGCATGACAGGAAAGAAGCGGGGTAGCGGGACTCGGCAAGGCGAGGTTTACGGGGTTGGAAGTCAACCCGGTGACGCGTGCGCGCGGAAAGGTGACTCGGCGAAGGATGCGCAATCGCCTTTTGCCCCCGCCGGGCGTATTGGCGTGACGCCTTATGGGATCGGTTGTCGGCGAGTCCGCCGTCGAAACGGGATTCCTATCGAACCGTGATTTGTGACGCTTCGTCGACGAGAACGATGTGATCCACCCGGTCGTAGGAGACGCGGGCGACTTGGAAACGCTGGGGCTCGCTGAGCAAGGTGTCCCTGATTTCGCGGGTGGTTGTTTCCGGGCGTAATGTAGCGAAGTGGGACATGATGTTCACGCCGGCGATGCTTATTTGCTCCCCCCGATATTCCAGGAAACGGGCCAGACGGTCAGCGGAGCGATCGACCATGATCCAATCGCGTCGCTCGGTCTTCGCGCTGTTCCGGGCGGGCGAAACCTCCACCATGCCAACGTCCAAGCCGCCGCTCGGATCAATATCCACCTTCAGAACGCGCAGCGTGCCGCGCTCACCGTGGCTGGACGCCTTTGCTTGCAAGGTGACTTCACTGCTCAGCGTCGGACGCAGTAGGACGGTCTCGACCGTGAGCGTGAGATCGGCCGATTTTCCGGCGATCTCGCGCGCGAGGGCGGAGGTAACGGAGGAAAACGAGTGCACTTCTCGAGCTGACTGATTCTGAGTATCCGGTGAGGGTGAGAGCCGCAGCACCTGTCGTAGGAGGGGATCGCTGTGGCTATGGCCTTTCGTCATCTGGCTGTTGACGGTCGAAGTCGATCCGTCGGGCCATCGCGAGTCCTGGCGGATGGAGAGGGCGTCTGTGGCGCACTCCGGGGGAATGCCCGACAGCCAGGCACGAACGTGCAGTTGAGGGCCATGGAGTGAGTCGTGGTGAATATTCGCCGATTGAATATCGAGCCGAGGCTTCTCGAACGATGTCGTGCGCGGGGACTCCCGACGCCAGAGCGGGGACCAATCCCAGCGCCAGGTGCCAAGCACCATGAACGCGCAAGCGATGCCGAGGCCGAGAATCGTCAGCGAGCGCCGTCGAAGCCGGGTGCGATACTGATGAATCAGCACGCAGACGACTGTGCCGGTCAGCAGGGTGACAAAGAACAATCCCTTCGTGTCACTTGCTCCACCGCCGAGAAAGGGAGAACCGGTTGGCGAGAAAAAGCCTCGGAGGCTGGTCATGAGGAACAACGAGCCGACGAGATAGATTAAGCTCGCCGCGAGATAAGCCGCCAGACTCGAGGTGAGAACGGCGAACGGGAGTGCGATCGCGATTACCGACGTTTGCATCCACAGCAGGGTGCCCATTGCGCTGACGACATCACGGGCGTCGAAGCCGCACGCGATCCACCATGGAAGCGTGATGACAACCGGCAAAATCATCAGTGCAGCCGCCAGCGTGAGGATTTTCGTGCCCAGCAGGCGAAGGCCGGAAATTGGCCTGGTCATCCAGAACGCGTTCGTTCCGACGGTAGGGTCTTCGTGGATGATCACTGCGACGAGCACATAGCCGAACAGGTATTCAGCCGTCGCGGCGACTTTGAGGAAGTCCAGGAGCATTCCGACGCGTTCGAACTCAAGCTCGCGCATCAACATCAGACCGAGGGCAATCTTCGTCGCGATGAACAGGGCGAACAGAGCGAGGGGAATCCAAGCGCGACGCAGGTCTTTTTTGGCGAGGTGCCAGATGAGGTTCATGCGGCGACTCCTTTCTGGGTGGAGCGATGGGCGCGGGTGAGGGCGACGAAGATCTCGCGCAGCGTCATGGGATGGGCGGTGACGGCGGCGGCGGGGAAGCGGGCGCGGCAGGCGGCTTCGGTGGCGATCGGGTCGTAAGCGGTGTCGATGAAGCGAAGGCGTTCGCCGGAGGATTCGAAGGCGAGCCAGGTGGGCGGCGGGGCGTCGAGGCGGGCAGCGCTGCCCTGGAGGTTCACCTCGAGGCGGCGGAAGCGGGCTTGAAGAGAGTCGGTGGACTCCTGCAAACGCAGGCGGCCGCTGTCGATCAATGCGACGCGATCGACGAGGCGTTGGACTTCGTCGATGTCGTGCGAGGAGACGAGAACGGTCCAATCGCCGGCGTCGGCGATTTCGAGCAGGCCTTGCACGAACTCGTCGCGAACGAGCGGATCGAGCCCGCTGAACGGCTCGTCGAGGACGACGAGGGAGGGGCGGTAGGCGAGAGAGACGAGCAGCGCGGCTTTCATTCGCTCGCCGCGGGAGAGATGGCGGAGCCGGCGGGCGGAAGGCAGGGCGAACTGGTCGAGGAGTTTTCGTTCGAGGGCGGCGTCCCACGCCGGATAGAGCGGGCGGCAGTAATCGATCAACTGGCGGACGGTCATCCAGAGTGGCAGCTCCTGGTTTTCGGAGACGTAGCCGATGCGGGCGAATTCGCGCGGGGTGAGCCGGGTGGAGTCGGCGCCGAGGACCTGCGCGCGGCCGCGGGTGGGGCGGAGGAGATTCATCAGCAGTTTGAGCGTGGTGGTCTTGCCGGCGCCGTTGGGGCCGAGCAGGGCGCACACGCTGCCGGCGGGGACGATGAGATCGAGGTCGTGCACGGCGTCGTGTCCGCCGAAGCGGCGCGAGAGCTGATGGGTTTCGATGGGGTTCATGGCGGAAGAAGCGCGGTGGCGGGAGAAGGGCCGGAGGAAAAGCGAAGTGGCGTGGCGGTCATTTTCCGCCAAGGCGGCGCCATTGGGCGGCGAGGGCGGTGCGAACTTCGTCGAGGGTGAGGCCGAGTTTTTTCGCTTCGACGACGACGCGTTCGAGTTCGTCGACGAGGAGTTCGGCGCGGGCGCGTTTGTCGCCGGCGGCGGGTTCGGCGACGATGCTGCCGACGGCGGGGGTGGTGATGAGGACGCCCTGGGCGACGAGGGCGGCGACGATCTTGTGAGCGGTGTTGGGGTTGATACGGAGTTCCTGGCTGAGGACGCGAACGGAAGGGAAGGTCGCTCCGGGTTTGAGCTGGCCGGCGACGACGGCGCGTTTGACGGCGAAGATCACCTGCTCGGCGAGGGGAAGGCCGGGTCTAAGTTCGACCGGAAACGGGAGCATTCTGTCCTACTCACACTAGGACAGATGGGACGGCAAGCTTTTTGTCGTCATGGGGTGGTCGGAGCGGGGAGGCGGGCGGGCATGGGAGCTTTTCCGGAGGATGGGGCGGTCGCGATGCGGACAATCCGATTGCGGGTGGCTTTTGTGGCGGGGCGGGGTGAGTTGAATGATGGCGTGGCAAGATTCGTGAACTCGAACCGCTCGATGGGGACGTCGGGCTCCACCTTTATGAAATCGGAAACACTCACACAGGGCTCTTTCACTTTGCCGGGCGAAGCCGGGCATGAGGCGTTGACGCTGCGGCTCGCGAAGAGATGGGGCGCGGATACGATCCGCGATTCCGACGGCACGCAGCTTTCGCCGGAGATCGTGCAGTCGGGTTATGCGATTTATTCGACGGTGTGTCTCGTGCGGTCGGTGCAGCCGTGGGCGCGTGAAAATCGGGACAAGCTGCAGCAGAATTTTCTGATGAGTTATCCGGTGGTCGCAGAGAAGAGCACGACGACGATCACGCTGTTGAACGGATTTTTCACCGAGCAGTTCGCGGTGAACTTCAACGACAGTCCGAAGCGGTGGTGGCAGGTGTTCGACCGCACGACGGGCGAGGAGGTGTCGAAGGCGCGGTGGTCGGTGAACGAGAAGAAGGGCACGGTGACGATCACGGGGACGGTGCCGGGGCACAGTTATACGGTGAATTTCCTCACGTTTCGGATCTGGGAGGAGATCTCGATGTATAATCACCTCACGAACGACTGGGGCGATCGCGAGCATCTCGCGGCGGTGGATCCGATGCAGCCGGAAACGCAGAAGGTGCTGCTGGCGTTTCTCGATCGATGGCTGCGCGCGCATCCGGACACGAAGGTGGTGCGGTTCACGTCGATGTTTTATAACTTCTCGTGGTTCTGGGGCGCGGATCGGACGACGCTGCGGGACGTGTATTCAGATTGGGGAGACTACGCGATGACGGTGAGTCCGCGGGCGCTGCGGCTTTTTGAAAAGGAATATGGTTATCGGCTAACCTCGGAGGACTTCGTCAACGGCGGGCTCTACAACTCGACGCACAACGCGCCGTCGCGCCGCTACCGTGATTACGTCGAGTTCGTGCATGACTTCGTAATCGAGTTTGGCCGGAAGTGCATCGAGCTCGTGCATCGCTACGACAAGAAGGCGTATGTGTTTTACGACGATCACTGGATCGGCGTGGAGCCGAGCAGTCCGCGCTTCCGGGAGTTCGGTTTCGACGGGCTGATCAAGTGCGTGTTCAACGCGTTTGAAGTGCGGCTGTGCGCGCATGCGCAAGGCGTGGCGACGCACGAGTTGCGGCTGCATCCGTATTTATTTCCGACGGGATTGAAGGGCGAGCCGACGTTCAAGGCGGGTGGGAATCCGACGCTCGATGCGAAGAACTTCTGGATCGATGCGCGGCGTGGGCTCGTGAGGGCGCCGATCGATCGGATTGGGCTCGGCGGTTATCTGTCGCTGGTCGAGCCGTTCCCGGATTTTCAGGATTACATTGAAGGGCTCGCGAAGGAGTTTCGGCTGCTGAAATCGTTTCATGACGGCGACAAACCATGGGCGGCGCCGTTCAAGGTGGCGGTGCTGACGGCGTGGGGCGATTTGCGGGCGTGGACGTGCTCGGGGCATTTCACGCCCGGCGTGGAGCTTTACGACGTGTTGGAAGCGCTGGCGGGGCTGGCGCTCGACGTGCAGTTCATCAGCTTCGACGATCTCGTCGCGAACGGGGTGCCGCGCGGCGTGAAGGCGATCATCAATGCGGGTCGGGACGGGACGGCGTGGAGTGGTGGCGATTACTGGAGCGATCCGCGCGTGGAGGCGCTGTTGACCGAGTGGGTGCGCAAAGGCGGGGCGTTCGTCGGTATCGGCGAACCGAGCGCGCTGGCGCAGCCGGGACGGACGTTCAGAATGGCGCAGGTGCTCGGGGTGGACCGCGACCGCGGCGACCGGATCGCGAATGGGAAATTCCGATACGCGGCGCCGGAGGGAAAGAACGGCGTGGGCGACGTGGCGGAGCATTTCATCACCACGGACCTGACGAGCGCGCCGGATTTCGGAAAAGACGTGGACTCGATTTGTGTGCTCGGCGGCGGCACGCAGGTGCTGGCGGAGCGGGCGGGCGAGAAATCGCCAAAGCTGGCGACACACGCCTTTGGGAAGGGGCGAGGCGTGTATTTCAGCGGGTTCAAGTTCTCAGCGGAGAACACGCGCCTGCTGCACCGGGCGCTGTTTTGGGGGGCGGGGCAGGAGAGCAGCTGGGGTGCGTGGCAGACGACGAACGTGAAGACGGAGGCGACGTATTTCGCCAAGGCCGGGAAGCTCGTCGTGATCAACAACGCGGGATCGGACGAAGAGACGGTTGTGACGTTAGGCGACGGCAGGACGCGACGAGAGGTGAAGCTCGCGGCTCATGGCATCGCGATTCTCGACGTGTAGCAGGAGCGCGGAAGCGCGGTGAGGGCACCGCGCTTCCATGTCCCAGTTTCCCGGCGAATCACGGGGCGGGAACTCGGGGTCGTTGATGATACGGGGGTCGATGATGCCGATTTCGCCGGTGCGGACGCTCTGGACGAGAATTACGTAGTCGAAGGATTGCGCGGTCGTTGCTTGCGGGCTGTCCGTCAGGATCATCCGGCTGCCGATCGGGATGCCCTGGGTGCTGATCGTGCGGGTGACTTCGATGTCGGGAAACGTGGTTTGGCCGGCGGGAGCGACCGAGGAATCCGTGGCGAACGCGACGCCGAGCAGGATGTGGTCGGGGTCGAGGAGGTGGAACACGAGTTGAACGCGCGTGCCTTCGTGGACGCCCATCGTGATATT
>JAEZAD010000064.1 GCA_023430565.1 Verrucomicrobiota bacterium | reverse complement strand
CTCTGGGACGACATGGTCGCCTTCGCCCAAAAGCCCGAAAAGGCCTGGGCCGCGATCAACATCGACGCCAGCCTCCCCACCTTCAACGCCGTCGGCGCGTGGGTCTTCAAAGCCGATGGCACCAAGTCCTACGCCATCGCCCACCTGCCCGGCTCCGAACCCGACATCGTCGCGCTCTTCACCCCGCAGGAAGTCCGCGAAATCACCCGCCGCACCCGCACACCGCACTTCTTCCTCGAAATCCCCGCCGGCCTCCTCGAAGTCCGCGGCGCACCCCTCCAGCCCTCCAACGACTACGACCGCCAGACCCAGCCCCAAGGCTGGTTTTTCGTCGCGCGCCGCTGGGATGAAAAATTCCTCCGCACCCTCGCCCACCTCAACGAGAGCGACGTCCGCGTCACCTCCCCCGAAACCCCGCCCGAGTTTCCCGCACAACCCATGAGCCTGCGCGTGCGCCACGTCCTGCGCGACGCCGGCGGCCAGCCGTTTCGCGTCCTCCACCTCGACTTCCACGTCGAGAAACTCCGTCGCCTCGTCCAGATCAGCTCGCACGACGTGCTCCCCTTCGTCGGCTACGGCGCCATCACCATCGCCCTCGTCGTCTTCGCCCTCCTTCACTGGGTCCTGCGCCCGCTCCACCTCATCGGTCAAAGCCTCTCCGACGACGACCCCCGCGCCATCGCCCCGCTCCTCGGCCGCAGTGACGAACTCGGCCGCATCGCCCGCCTCGTCCAAACCGCCGCCGAACAACGCGGCGCCCTCCAAACCATGCTCGCCGAACGCGCCCGCCTCGGCCGCGACCTCCACGACAGCGTCATCCAAACCATCTACGCCTGCGGCATGGGCGTGATGAGCGCCCGCCTCACCCTGCGCAACGACCCCGCCGCCTCCGAACGCACCCTCGAGCAGATCGGCGCCCAGTTCAACGACGTCATCCACGACCTCCGCGGCTTCATCATGGGCCTCGAGCCCGAGGTCCTCCGCCACCGCACCTTCCGCCAGGCGCTCAACGCCGTCGCCGAAAATTTCCGCTCCACTCATTCCGTCGAGATCAGCCTCCAGATCGACGACGTCGCCGCCGAACGCTTCTCCCAGCCGCAACAAATTCACATCCTCCACATCGTGCGCGAATGCATCAGCAACGCCCTGCGCCACGGCCACGCCACCGCCGTCACGGTCTCGCTCCGCTCCGAGGGCTCGCGCGGCATCGTCGAAGTTGTCGACAACGGCAAAGGCTTCCAACCCGGCTCCGATCCCACCCGCCACGGCAAAGGACTGGCGAATCTTTCTGAGCGCACCAAGGAACTTGCGGGCGCCTTGTCCATCGAATCCTCTCCCGCTCAACCCACGCGCATCCGCGTGGCCATCCCCGTCGCCCCTCTCGCGTTATGACCATCGCCCCCTCCAAGCCCATCCGCGTCCTCCTCGTCGATGACAGCGCGCTCGTCCGCCAGGGCGTCCGCACCGTCCTCGGTCTCCAAAACGGCGATACGCCGATCGAGGTGGCGGGCGAAGCGGGCACGGTGGCCGAGGCCATCCGCCTCTCCGGCGAACTCGTCCCCGACGTCGTCCTCCTCGACATCCGCCTGCCCGACGGCTCCGGGCTCGACGCCTGCAAGGAAATCCTCCGCCGTCACCCCGGCATCCGCATCCTCGTCCTCACCTCCTTCAGCTCCGACAACTTCATCTACGACGCCGTCGTCGCCGGCGCGCAGGGCTACATCATGAAGGAGATCGACCCCGCCGCGCTGATCAAATCGATCGTCGACGCCGCCGCCGGCCGCTCCGTCCTCGCTCCCGACGTCACCGACCGCGTGCTCCGCTTCATCCGCGACGCCACCGGCCCGAGCACCTCCAGCCTCTCCTCCCTCTCCCAACAGGAAAAACGCGTCCTCGCCCTCGTCGCCGCCGGCATGACCAACAAGCAGGTCGCCCAGGAACTCGGCCTCAGCGAAAACACGGTGAAAAACTACCTCGTGAACGTCTTCGAGAAACTCCAGGTCAAGCGCCGCTCCCAAGCCGCCGCCCTCTACGTCCAGGCGAAAAACACCCCGTCCTCGTAGCCGCGAGCAGCCTGCCCCCGCCGGCACCGCGGTCTTGTCGCGCGAGCGTGATCCGCCGCGCGCATCCTCCCCGCCGGCTCGTCCCTCAGGCTGATCAGGCCTAGTCGTTAGGGCCGCGCAGCCCCTACGACTCCCCACCAAAATCCGGGACGCCCGGCCCTGCGCTTTCCCCGCGTCCTGCGCTACACTGCAGCATGGTTTCCGCCCCGCTGCGCTCCAGGCCCGCGCCCCCCGCCGTATCCGCCAATCGGCTACGCGCTCGCCGCGATCCCCTGCCGCGCGACGCCCGCGGCTTCACGATCGTCGAAGTCGCCATGGCCACCTTCGTCATGGCCTTCGCCATCGCCACCTCGATCGTCGCGATGCAAACCGGCTTCCGCTACCTCGACGTCGCCCGCGGCAACACCCTCGCGTCGCAAATCATGCAGAGCGAAATCGAGCGCCTCCGCCTCTTCCCCTGGTCGAAAACCGCCACCGCCGCCATCGACAGCATCGCCGAGCTCCCCGCCTCCGAGACGGTCGACCTCAGCACGATGTTCAGCACCGATCCCACCATCGCCGCCCGCTTCACCGTCCTGCGCACCGTCGCCGACGACAGCACCCGCGACGCCCGCTACATCACCGTCAAGGTCACCTGGCAAACCACCGACGGCCAGAACCACGCCCGCTCCTTCACCACGCTGTATGCGAAGAATGGACTCTATGACTACTACTACACCGACGCCGGCGGCACCTGAGCGACGCGTCCGCACGCGCGGCTTCTCGCTCGTCGAAGTGCTCGTCTCCGTCGGCCTGTC
>JAEZAD010000055.1 GCA_023430565.1 Verrucomicrobiota bacterium | reverse complement strand
AAAAAGGCCGGTCGCGAGGACCGGCCTTGAAAAGAGGGATGTAGCTTTCCTCAGCCGGCGAAGGCGGGGAGGACTTTGTCGACGCGGACCTTGTCGAGGCGGGCGAAGACGGGGACGCCGTTTTCGTAAGGAATCGTGTTTTCGCCCTGGATGAGCGGCTGGGCATAGCGGAGGAACTGGAAGTTCATGCTGGTGCCGTCTTCGTTGATCCACTCGCGCGGGAGTTTTTTCACGCCGTTGGCGATGTCGCTGAGCGGCGCGAGTCCGGTTTCGACGGTGTAGTGATCGGAGTCGCCGCGGAGGAGCGTGATCATCTTGTCGGTCTGGCCGTCGATGGCGGCTTCGACGGCGGCCTGGCCGGCGAGGAAGGCTTCGTCGGAATCGGTCTTGGAGCCGGCGTGGGCGGCGGCGCGCTGGATGATGCCGGGCTTGGCGACGCGGGCTTTGACGCCGGGGAGATTTTGTTCGACGAGCTCCTTGAGGTAGTCGCCGGCGCCGCCGAGTTGGGCGTGGCCGAAGGCGTCGGTGGCGGCATCGGCGGCGACGTAGTTGCCATCGGCGTCGATGAGGCCTTCGCCGACGACGATCATGCAGTATTTCTCGCGCTTGAGAATGCGGCGGATGTCCTCGAGGCACTTGTTTTGATCGAAGGAAATCTCGGGGAGATAGATGAGGTGCGGCGGGTCGTGCGGGTGGTCGCGGCGTTTGGCGAGGGCGGCGCCGGCGGCGATCCAGCCGGCGGAGCGGCCCATGACTTCGACGATCGAAACGAGGTCGCCCTGGCCCATGGCTTCGTGGTCGCAGGCGAGCTCACGGATGGTGGTGGCGGTGTATTTGATGACGCTGCCGTAGCCGGGCGTGTGATCGGTGATCGGAAGATCGTTATCGATCGTCTTCGGGACGCCGATGACGCGGAGCTCGTAGTTTTGCTCCTGGGCGAGCTTGGAGATTTTGTCCGCGGTGTCCTGGGAGTCGTTGCCGCCGATGTAGAAGAAGTAGCGGATGTTGTGGGCCTTGAAGACCTCGAGGACGCGTTCGAAATCGGACTGTTTCTTGAGTTTGTAGCGGCAGGTGCCGAGGGCGGCGCCGGGCGTGTGTTTGAGGGCGCGGATCTGCTGCTGGGATTCGGAGGCGAGGTCGATGAGGTCTTCGTTGAGGATGCCGAGGACGCCGTTCAACGCGCCATAGATCTCTTCGATGCACTCGTGGTTGAGCGCCTCGGCGACGATGCCGGCGACGCTGGCGTTGATGACGGCGGTGGGGCCACCGGACTGGCCCACCAAGACATTTCCTACGAGTTCAGCCATGACGGATGTTTGTAAAGGGTTGGAAACAACGTGAACGGGCAAGGAAGCGCCTCGCGAAGGGGGGATGCAAACTCAAATTTCCGCGGTGGTGGCGGCACGGAAAATGTCCGATTGCAGCGACCTGAAAAGGGGCGAACGCGGTGGCGGAGAACGCGTGAACGGAAGCTGGAGGGCTCGCGATCATGGAGGCGAGCACAGTGCGGCGAGCGGGGTGGGTGGTTCCGAGGATGCGGCGAAAAAGGGGAGTGCGGTCGCGCACGGGCGGCTCGGCGGGGACGCCCCCGACCGACCGGTCCCGGAGCGCCCGCAAGCGGGCGGCCTACAGGAGGCGGCCGGGTTTGTAGTCGGCGGCGCCTTTGTGTTTTTTCGCGAGGGGCTTCACCTCGTCGAGGAAGGCGTCGACCTGGTGCGGGGCGGCGCCGACGAAGCGGGCGTTTTCGGCGAGGATCGCCTGCAGCGCTTTTTTGCCGAGGCCGAGGCGTTTGTCGGCGGCGAGGCGGGAGAGCAGATCGGCGTCGCCGCCGCCGGAGCGGAGGGCTTTCGCGGCGGAGAGCGTGTGTTCCTTGATGGCTTCGTGGGCGGTTTCGCGGCCGGCGCCGCGTTTCACGGATTCCATCAGGATCGTGGTGGTCGCGAGGAACGGAAGGTTGCGCTCGTTTTCGGCGGCGATGGCGGCGGGGAAGACCTCCATCTGGCGCAGGACGGTGAGGAAGGTTTCGAGGAGGCCGTCGATCGCGAAGAAGGCATCGGGGAGGGCGACGCGGCGGACGACGGAGCAGGAGACATCGCCTTCGTTCCACTGATGGCCGGCGAGGCCGGAGGTCATGGTGACGTAGCCGGCGAGGATGGTGGTGAAGCCGCAGATGCGTTCGCAGTTTCGCGCGTTGACCTTGTGCGGCATGGCGGAGGAACCGACCTGGCCGGGTTGAAATCCTTCGGTGAGGAGGCCGGCGCCCGCCATCAGGCGGAGCGTCGTGGCGAAGCTGGCGGCGGCGGACGCGAGCTGATGAAGGGCGGTGACGACCTCGAAGTCCAAGCCGCGCGGATACACCTGGCCGACGGCGAGGAGGGAGGCGCGGAAGCCGAGGTGGCGGAGGACGCGGGTTTCGAGCTGGTCGACCTTGTCGGCGTTGCCGGCGAGGAGCGTGAGCTGGTCGAGCTGGGTGCCGACGGCGCCTTTCAGTCCGCGCACGGGATAACGCGCGAGCAGTTCGTCGATCCGCGTGTAGGCGATGAGGAGCTCCTGGCCGAACATCGCGAGGCGTTTGCCGAGGGTGGTGGGTTGCGCGGGGACGTTGTGGGTGCGACCGGTGATCATCAGATCGCGGTGCGCCTCGGCTTGGCGGGCGAGGGCGAGGAGGGCGGCGGCGGATTTGAAGTGGACGGTTTTGAGCGCGCGGAAGATCTGGAGCTGCTCGACGTTTTCGGTGAGGTCGCGCGAGGTGAGGCCGAGGTGGATGAACTGGCGCTTGGCGAGGTCGGAGAATTCCTCGATGCGGGCTTTGACGTCGTGGAGGGTGACGCGTTCGCGTTTATCGATCGAGGCGAGGTCGATGGTATCCTTGACGCGCTCGTAGTCCTTGATGGCTTCGGCGGGGATGGGCACGCCGAGGTCGCGCTGGCCTTTCATGACGGCGATCCAGAAATCGCGCTCGAGTTTCACCCGGCCGGTCTGGGACCAGATGTCCTTCATCGCGGCGGACGCGTAGCGTTCGGCGAGGACGTTGACGATGGGAGCGGAGGCGGAAGGGGCGGCGGGCGATTCGTTCACGGCAGGCGCGGAGAGATACGGGATCGCGCTGCGCGATGGCGAACGGAAAGTGGGCGAGGGGCTCGAGGAATTCGGAGCGGCGGGAAGCGGAGCGGAGCGAATTGCGCGGTGGGGCACCGCGCCTTCACTGGAGAGAATGGAGGCGATCAGTGCGGGAGGGCTTCGATGACGGCTTTTTGGGCGGTGTAGTCGGCAGGGCTGAGTTCGCGGTAGCGCATGCGCTGGGCGTTGATGACGACGGGTTCGAGCGGGAGGTCGTGGGCGCCGTTTTCGGCGCGGAGGTTTTGGTGGAGTCCCCAGTAACGGCCGGCGCCCTGGTAGTAACGGATGCTCCACGGTTCGGTGGCGACCTGGCTTTCAAACATGGCGACCATGGAGCCGCGGATGTAGAGGCCGGTGCCGTTCCAGTTTTCGAGGAGGCGGGGGAAGTTGTGGACGCCGCCGCTGGTCTGCGCGGTGGTGGTGCGGACGATGCCGGTGAGGAGACAGGTGGAGATTTCGGTGACGGTGGGCGGGAGCTTGGTGTCGGAGTTGGGCGCGGCGGCGACGCTGCCGGTGCTGAGGTTGGGCATGGCGGCGGGTTCGACGGAGGTGGCGATGCCGTCGACGCTGTTGCCGTTGCTCGGATTGCTGCTCTGCCAGGAGTTCGACCAGTTGCCGGGGCGGCGGTGGGCGCTGTATTTATCGGACCAGCCTTCGTTTTGGTAGTAGTTGCCGCCGTTGCTCCGGAATTCGGGTTGGGAGAGGAGCGTGATGGCATCGCCCATGACGGCGCAGAGCATTTCGGAAGCGGATTCGGGGTAACGGCCGCTGTAGCCGCCGGTGCCGGTGGAGTTGGCGTTGGAGTTGATGGAGCCGTCGGCGTTGAAGTGGCCGACGATATAAACGGCGTCGTTGCTGGCGAAGTTGAAGCCGGTGCGGCCGGGGAAGGAGGCGCCGTTGAGGGAGGCGATGGGGCCGCGGCCGTTCCAGAGGCGGACGCCGGAGTCGACGCGGACGGGGTTACCGCCGGACTGGGTCTTGTTTTCGGCGTCGACGGAGTGGACGTAGATGGTGATGCCGTCGAACCACGGGCTGGAGCTGGAGAGGCTGACGAGGTCGGTGGGGGCGACTTCGAAGACGGAGGGTTCGGAAACGATGCGGGGGTCGGTCGGGTCCGAGGGGGCGAAGTAGAGGCGGAAGGGATCGGCGGCGGCGGTGACGGTGGTGGAGAGCCAACGGGACTGCTGGGCCGGGGTGTCGAACTGGTCTTTGCTGTCCTGGCGGTCGAGGCGGAGGGTTTTGGAAATGGTGGCGGTGCCTTTCGCGGCGGTGATGGTGACGGTTCCGCCGGCGGATGTGAGGTCGCCCCAGGTGAACCGGTTGGCATAGGTGCCGGTGCCGAGAGAGCCGGAGGCGCCGCCGGTGGTGCCGGTGACGACGAAGGACCAGTTGGAGGTGTCTTCGATGCCGCCGACGAAGACGCGCATGTCGGTGTGGGCGAATTCGGGGTCTCCGTCAAAATCGTCGTTGTCGAGGTGGGTGCTCGGCAGCGCGCCGCCGGCGGAGATGGCGATGACGTGGTAGTCGTTGGTCAGCGTCGCGGTGACGTCGTTGGTGCCGTCGGGCGTGGTGAGGGTGTAGATTTGCTCGTCCATCATCCGGGTGGTGGCGTCGTTGGAGCCGTCGTCGGACGAGGTTGGGTTGGCTCCGCCTTCGTAGAGGCGGACGCGGACGTATTTGGTGCCGGGTGTGGTTTCGTGTTCGCGGGTGCTTTCGTTGGAGGTCGATTTGTAGCGTTCGGTCCAGGTGGTGCCGTCAGTGGATTCGGCGATGATGAAGCGTCCGTCGTATTCCTTGATGACGCCGTTGCCGGGCTTTTCCTTGGATTCGATGTCGAGCTTGACGGAGGTGAAATTGTCGAAGGCGGCGCCGAGGCCGAGGCCGTGGGCGGCGGGGTTGGCGGAGGGGTTGAGGATGGAGCGGTTCCAGTTGGTGCCGTTGGGCTGGGAGGGGTTGTAGACGGTGGCGGTGGTGGCGTTGTTGAGGGTGCGCGCGACGGACATTTTGAAGCGCGTCATGTCGAAATCGATCTTGGCGATGGGGCGCGGAACGAAGTTGGAGCCGGGGCGGTTGAAGGGGAATCCGTTGCTGCCTTTGCCGCGGCGGAGGTCGTAAAAATAGGAATCCGTGATGCTGGGGAACGTGGGGACGGCGGGATTGGGGTATCCGGTATCGGCGAGGTCCGGGGCGGCGCCTTGGGGGATGCGGAGCAGTTGGTTCGGGCCGACGGAGGTGTCGGTGCGGTAGGCGTTGGGCAAGAGGTTGAGGTTGGCGTTGAGGGGGCCGTAGCTGGGCTGGCCGGGGAGGACGACTTCGAGGATCGAGTGGCTGCCGTCGTCGCGGACGGTGTTGAGGAAGGCGCGGTAGGAGCGCGCGCGCATGAGGACGTCGCCGCCGTTGGGCATCTTGCCGGTGCGGTCGGTGTCGTCGGGGTTGACGATGATGTAGAGTCCGCTGCGGCGGGAGAGTTTGGCTTGGACGAGGTCGGCGGTGTCGGCGGGCGAGGGGGGTTCGATGAGCTGGCGGCCGTTTTCGGTGTCGTCTTCGGGGGTGGTGGGGTCGTCGGTTTCCTTGTAGCCGCCGATGGAGGGGAGTTCGAGCGGGGTGACGTCGTGGGCGCTGGTGCGGAGGTTGCCCTTGTAGGTGGAGCTGGCGAAGGTTTTGAACTGGTTGCGGGTGGTGGAGGTTTCGTTGTTGGTGCCGTATTTGTGGTCACGCCAGGTGCCGCCGTTGGTCTTGATGTTGGTGACGGTGCCGGAGGGGCTTTGGAAGTAGAGTGGGCCGGTGCCGCCGGGGCCGGCGTCGACGTCGCCGTCGCCCATGTAGGTTTTGCCCTTGTGGGCGGTGTTGGCGTAGAGGCCGCCGACGGCGGTGACGCGCTCCTTGAATTGGAGGGTGTTGTTGAAGCCCGTCTGGATGCGGGCGATCATGTTGCCGTTGGTGTGGACGGGGCCGCTGATGACCATGTCGGGGCCGGGGCCGAACTCCATGTCCATGTTGTAGAAGATCGCGAACTGGAAGAGGGGGATCATCGCGATTTGGAGGTCCTGCTGGGCATAGGCGGTGACCTCGCCGAGCGCGGAGTGGCGCATGGTGGCTTTGGCGATGATGGGGACGGTGGATTTATCGACGCTGAGGCCGGCGCTGGGGTCGTTGGCGTTGGCGGGGTCGTTGGGGTCGACGTAGAGGAGGCCGGTGTTGCCGGTGAGGCCGGCGCGGACTTCGACGTCGGACGGTGTCGAGAAGGAGGTGGTGAGGACGTCGTCGGGCGGGAGGTAGATTTGGTTGGTGCCGCTCATGAAGGCCATCGGGGTGGCGCTGCGGAGGCGGTAGAGTTTGGTGGTAAGCTGCTCGGAGGCGTAGAGGGCGACGTTTTCGGCCATGTTGCGGGCGCGGAGGACGAGGCGGTTGCGCTCGTTCAGGCGGCGTTCGCTGGCGCTGTATTTGAGCATGCTGGCGGTGAGGATCGCCATGACGCCGAGGAACATGAGGACGGACAAGAGCGCGTAGCCGCGCGGCGAACTGAAGCGGGAGCGGATCGGGTGCATGGCTTACCTCCGGGGAGAGATCGTGTAGTTGAAGCTGGAACTGGAGAGGAGGTTTTCGGCCTTGCCGTTGATCACCTCGATGTTGAGCGAAATGCTGTAGTTGGTGGCGGTGGGGACGGTGGCTTCGGTGGAGAAGACCGGGAAGTAGCCGCCGCCGGATTTGGGGCGGCCGCGAGACGTGGTGGCGAGGACGCGCGAGCCGGGGAAAGCCGGCTTTTGCTTCAGGTTCACGGCGTTGACCAGGGCTGAAAGCGAGGTGGCGGTGCCGTTGGCGCCGTAGTCGGGGCTTTCGAAATAGCGGAGCGGGCCCTGGGTCGCGGCGGATTTGACGGGACGGTAGTAAACGCGCCACTGGCGGACGTTGGAGGTGTTGTCGATGTTGACGCGGGTGACGAGGACGAGGCAGTCGCCGGAGGCGAGCTGGAGTTCGCCGACGTCGGGTTCTTCCGGGTCGAGGGGCGAGAGGTCGTTTACGAGGTCGACCGCGCCGTCGAGCGACTCGTAGGTGGGGAAGAGGAAGAATTCGGTGGAATCGATGGTCTCCTTGGCGACGTGGAGGGTGAGCTGGCGCAGCGTGGAGTCGGTGCTGAGCCGCTCGATGTCGCGATACATGACCTTCATGCCCATCACGAACACGCTCAGTGTGCCGGCGGCGACGAGGCCGGAGATCGTCATGGTGACGAGGATTTCCGTGATCGTGTAGCCGGCGGAGCGGGAGCGAGGGGCGCGGGACGGCGTTTTCATTGGTCGAAGCGGGTGCGGAGCACGACTTCGCGGTCGCGGATGGTGCGGACGCGGTTGCCGTCGTTGAATTCGTAGGTGTAGACGATCGTGACCTGTTTCACGTCCTTCACGTCGCGGGTGACCTCGGGGATTTCGTCGACCCAGATCCAGAGGTTGAGCTGGAGGTCCTGCGAACTCGTGCCGGGCGAGGTGGAGAGCGGGAGTGGCCCGATGATGTTATCGATTGCGTTTAGGGAGGCGGCGGTGGCGCTGGCGGCGGGCGTGGAGCCCGGGGCGCGCGGGGTGCCGGGCGCCTGGGTGTAAACGGTGCGAAGGGTGACGATGCCGTCGGGCTCGCCGTCGCCGTTGGCGTCGACGTTGATGTCGGGGGTGAGCCGAAGCCGGATTTCCGGCGGGCTGCCGCTGGGCACGGAGGTGTAATCGAGTCCCTTGATTTGTTCGATCAGGCCGTAGACGAGACTGCTGGCGGCGGCGTGGAGCACGCTGGATTCGGTGACGCGGCGGGACTGGATGAACGTGCCGAGAAAGGCGAGGAGGCCCATCGCGAGAAGCGACATGGCGACCATGACCTCGATGAGGGTCATGGCGCGCGCGGGGTTTTTTCGCGCGGCAGAGCAGCGGAGGGACCGGGGGCTCATTTGTCCCTTATCGTAAACTCCGGTCGATTACTTAAGAAGGGACCGGAGACCCGCCTTAAGGTCCCTGAATTGCTAGGGCCGCCCGGCCCTATTGTTGAGCACCCATTTGTTTGGCGTAGAGGGCGGCGGCTTGGGCGCGGCTGGAAACGTGGAGCTTTTCGAAGACGGTGCTGAGGTAGTTTTTCACGGTCTTCTCGCTGAGACCGAGGCGCTGGGCGGCTTCCTTGTTGGTGCAGCCCTCGGCGATGAGACCGATGATTTTTTTCTCCTGCGGCGAGAGGCTGGCGAGGGGATCGGCGGCGGCGTCGCGGTTGCGGGCCATGTGCATCACACGGGCGGTGATCGCGGGATCGAGGATGGATTTGCCGGCGGCGACATCGCAGATCGCGCTGACCAGGCCATGACCGTCGATCTCCTTTAACAGATACCCGTGCGCGCCGGCGCGGATCGCTTCCATGACGATGGAATCCTCGGCCATGGAGGTGAGCATGATGATGCGCGTGTCGGGCGAGCGGGCGAGGATCTGGCGGCAGGCGTCGACGCCGGAGCCGTCGGGCAGACGGATGTCGAGCAGGGCGACGTCGGGTTTGAGGCGGCGGGCGGCCTCGACGCCGGTGGAGACGGAGCCGGCTTCGTCGATTACTTCGATCTTTCGCTCGCCGGTGTGACTGGCGAGGACGACGCGCAGACCCTCGCGCACCAAGGTGCTGTCATCGACGATGAGCACGCGGATGGCGGGGCGCGGCGCGGGTTGCATGTGGGGGAACAAAGAGAGTCGAAACGACAAACTCCAGAACGTTTGCCGCGGGCGGAGCGGGAGCCGCGGACGGGACCGGGCGGACAAAACCCTTGACTCTCCCCGGGGCGTTTGAGTCTTTGGCGGGCTTTAAATCTCGAACCGATCATGGCCAACACCAAATCCGCCATCAAAGCCGCGCGTAAGTCCGTCCGTCTGCGCGACCGCAACCAAGGGGTGAAGACCCGCCTGAAGACCCTGCGCAAATCGCTGGATGCCGCCGCGAAGAAAGGTGATGCCACCGCCGCGAAGACGGCGGCGAGCGCCTACACCTCGGCGATGGACAAGGCCGTGAAGTCGGGTGTGGTGCATCGCAATGCGGCGGCCCGTGCGAAAGCGCACGCGGCGAAGTTCGTATTCGCGAAGTAAGCACCGAGGCGGCGCGGGAGCGCGTCGACCGGACAGCTGGAATTTCGCCCCGCATGAAACGTGCGGGGCTTTTTCGTGCGAGCGTGGAATCGCGCGAGGCTTGCGGGGGTGGAAGAAGCGCGGCCATGTTCGCCGGCGCCCGTGTCGTCCTCGCCTGAAACCGTTCGCCGCCACTTTCTGCCCTGGGATCGTCCGCTGCTGCCGCAGGCGGTGGCGTTTCTGACGCGCGGGTGGGCGGGGGATGGGCCGCTGGATTTGAGTGGCACGCTTGCGGTGGTGCCGACGCGGCAGGCGGGCCGGCGGTTGCGCGAGGCGCTGGCGGCGCATGCGGCGGAGCGGGGTTCGGCGGTGTTTCCGCCGCGGGTGATGTTGCCCGAATCGCTGGTGAGTGCGGCGGTGGGCGAGCAGGCGACGGCGACGCGGCTGGTGTCGCTGCTGGCGTGGACGGAGGTGTTGCGGGCGATCGCGCTCGACGATTTTCGCGCGGTGTTTCCGGTGGATCCGCCGGTGAGAAATCTGGCGTGGGCGCTGCGGCTGGCGCAGGAGTTTGGACGGCTGCGCCGGGCGCTTGGCGAAGGCGGTCTGCAGATGGGCGACGTGGCGGCGCGGGTGGGGAGCGATTTTCCGGAGAGTGAGCGGTGGGTGCAACTGGCGGAGCTGGAGCGACTGCACACGGCAAAACTGAAGAGTTTCGAACTGACCGACCGGCAGTTGGCGGAAATCGAGGCGGCGCGGGTGCCGGCGGCGATCGAAGGCGTGGAGCGGATCGTGATGATCGGTGCGCCCGATCCGCTGCCGCTTGCGTTGCACGTGTTGGGCGCGCAGGCGAAGCGAATGCCGGTGGAGGTGCTCGTGTTCGCGCCGACGGCGGAAGCGGAGGCGTTCGACGCGTGGGGACGGCCGCAGCCGGAGGCGTGGGGGCGACGGGAGATTGCGTGGGCGGATTTCGAGCGGACGGTGCACCTTTGCGCGAATCCGGTGGCGCAGGCGGAGCGGATTGCAAAGGTGGCGCGTGGCTATGAAGCGCCGGAAGGCGTGGTCGGCGTGGGGGTGGCGGATGCGGAGGTGCTGCCGTTGCTGGCGGGTGAACTGCAACGGGCGGGCTGTGCGGCGTTCAATCCCGAGGGGCGTCCGCGCAAAGGCGATGCGCTGCATCAACTCCTGACGGCGCTCGCAATGCTGGCGCGAGAGGACTCGTTCGATGCGGTGGCGGCGCTCGCGCGCTGTCCGGATTTTCTCGGGTTTGCGACGCGGCTCGGGGCGGAGGGGTCGGCGGCGGCGTTTTTGCGGGACTTGGACGCGCTGCGTCAGTCGCATCTGCCGCGCTCGCTCGCAGAGTTGCGGCGGCACGCGGAGCAGCAGGTGCGGGTGGGCGCGGGCACGCGCGTGGTGCTGGCGGCGATCGCCGAGCTGCGAGAGGGGCTGACGGCGGGGCGTTTTCCGGAGAACGCGGGTGCGGCGCTGGGGCGGATTTTTGGCGGGCGGCGTTTCGATCTCGCGCGCGAGGACGAAGCCGACGTGGCGGAGGCGGCGGAGGCGTGGACGAACGTCATGCGCGAAATCGCCGGGGCGGCGGAGCTGTTTCCGGAGGTGGCCGCGAACGAATGGTGGGAAGTGGCGCTGCGGCTTTACGGCGAGCTGGTGCGTTATGACGACAAACCGGACGGTGCGCTCGAATTGCAGGGGTGGCTCGAGCTGCTGTGGGAGGATGCGCCGCATCTCGTGGTCGCCGGGCTCAACGACGGGCGCGTGCCCGATGCGATCGTGGGCGATCCGTTCCTGCCGGAATCGCTGCGGGTGCGGCTGGGATTGAAGACGAATGCGGCGCGATTCGCGCGGGACGCGTATTTGCTGCAGGCGCTGGTCGCGTGGCGGGCGGAGGGCGAGCGCGGACGGATCGATTTGTTTCTGGGGAAAACGTCCGTATCCGGAGATCCACTTCGGCCCTCGCGTTTGCTTCTGCGTTGCACGGACGAGGAGCTGCCGCGGCGCGTGCGGTTTTTGTTTCGCGGCACGGCGGCGGGGAAGCCGATGCCGGCGTGGCGGCGGGCGTGGCGGCTGACGCCGCGGCGGGTGGAGCCGCCGACGCGGGTGGCGGTGACGGGGTTGCGCGCGTGGCTCGAATGTCCGTTTCGATTTTATCTCTCGCGCGTGCTGAGGATGGAGCCCGTCGATCCGGCGAAGAACGAGCTGGATGCGTTCGATTTCGGCATCCTGTGTCACGCGGCGCTGGAAGCGATGGGGCGGGACGCGGCGATGCGCGATTGCACGGAGGCAGGGACGTTGCGGGAATTTCTTCTCGGCCTGCTCGAGGTGGAGACGATGCGACGATTGGGGAAGGAGTTGACGCTGCCGTTGACCGTGCAGGTGGAATCGGCGCGGCAGCGTTTGTCGCGGGCGGCGGAGGTGCAGGCGCAGACGCGAGCGGAAGGCTGGGTGATTTTGGACGTGGAGCGGCCGTTCGAGATCGAGGTGGCGGGGCTCACGATCAGCGGCAAAATCGACCGGATCGACCGGCACCTCGAGACGGGCGCGCTGCGGGTGGTCGATTACAAGACCTCGGACCGTCCGGTCGATCCGGCGGAGGCGCATTTGCGCGGCGTGCGGCGCGGCGAGGTGCGGCCGGAGTTTGCGCGTTTCACGTTGAACGCGCGCGAGCTCACCTGGAAGGACCTGCAATTGCCGCTTTATTTGCGCGCGCTGGCGGCGGGCCGGGTGGCGGTCGAGGGCGCGACGATCGATCCGGCGGCGGCGCGAGCGGCGCGCGGCGGGTATTTCAACCTGCCGAAGGCGTCGACGGAAACGGGCATTCGCGAGTGGGACGAGTATCCGCGGGAGTTGGACGACGCGGCGTGGCGGTGTGTGGTGGGAGCGGCGGAGGCGATCCGCGCGGGCGTGTTCTGGCCGCCGAACGAAAACGTGCGCGCGGAACAGGACGTGTTTGCGGCGCTGTTTCATCATGGGGCTGCGGACAGCGTCGCGTGGGAGGAGACAGGATGAAGCCGGTGGGACACGTGATGATTCTCGCGTCGGCGGGGTCGGGAAAGACCTACGCGCTGACGAACCGATTCGTGCAACTGCTGGCGCTGGGCGCGAAGCCGGAGCGGATCGTGGCGCTGACCTTCACGCGGAAGGCGGCGGGCGAGTTCTTCGACGAAATTTTGAACAAGCTCGCGCGGGCGGCGGACGACGCGGAGTTCGCGGCGGGGCTCGCGCGCGAGGTCGGGTTGGACGCGGGCGACGGGGCGAAGGCGCGGGGCGTTTTCCGGCGGATGTTGCGCGAGGTGGTGGACGCGATGCACCGGTTGCGGCTGGGCACGCTCGATGGGTTTTTCGCGCGGGTAGCGCGGAATTTTCCGCTCGAGCTGGGGCTGTCGGGCGAGTTCGAGGTGTTGCAGGAGCATGCGGCGCGCGTCGAGCGGGGGCGGGTGTTGCGACGGATGTTCGAGCGGACGGCGGGCGGGCTCGCGCCGGCGCAGCGGGAGTTCATCGAGGCGTTCAAGCGGGCGACGTTTGGGGCGGACGAGAAGCGGTTGGGGGCGCAGCTGGATGCGTTTCTCGACCGGCATCAGGAAATTTTTCTCGCGGGACCGGTGGCGGAGGGCTGGGGGAATGCGGAGCGAATCTGGCCGGCGGGAGCGGAGTGGGCGGGGGCGGCGGCGCGGCGCGAGGAGGCGCTGAAGGCCTTGCGGGCGGTGCTCGAGCAGACGGAGCTCGGCGAGAAGCAGCGCGCGCGGTGGCTGGCGTTTTTCGCGGAGTTCACGACCTGGACACCGGGGGCACCGATGGGGCGGGCGCTGGAGTATTTGTTCGAGAACGCGCTGAAGGCGTGGCCGGAACTGGCGGAGATCATGGTCGAGCGGAAAAAGCAGGCGCTCGTGCCGGAGGCGCGGCGGGCGTTGCGCGACGTGCTGCTGGCGATCTTCGAGCTGGAGTATTCGCGGCGGCTGGAGATGACACGCGGGATTCACGCGGTGCTCGCGGGCTACGAAGCGGTTTATCACGACGCGGTGCGGCGGGCGGGGAAGCTGACGTTTGGCGACGTGCAGCGGCTGTTGATGCCGGAGAGCGGCGCGCCCGTGCTGGGCAGCGGCGGCGGCGAGGGCGGCGAGCGCGACCGGCTGGCGATCGATTACCGGCTGGATGGCGAGATCGATCACTGGCTGCTGGACGAGTTTCAGGACACGAGCTTCGGGCAGTGGTCGGTGTTGAAGAACCTGATCGACGAAGTCGTGCAGGACACGTCGGGCGCGCGGACGTTTTTCTATGTGGGCGACGTGAAGCAGGCGATTTTCGCGTGGCGCGAGGGGGACCCTCGGCTGTTTCGCGAGATTTTCGACCACTACAATGCGATGCGGCCGGGGACGATCGCGGAGGAGCATCTGGTGCGCTCGTGGCGGTCGGGGCCGCCGGTGATCGCGATGGTGAATCGCGTGTTTGGCGATGCGACGGCGATGGACGAACTGTTTCCCGGGCCGGCGACGGCGATGTGGAATCGCGAGTGGCGCGAGCATGTGTCGGCGCGGCCGGAGCTGGGCGGGCACGCGGCGCTGTTGCAGGCGCCGTCGACGGGCACGGCGGCGGATGACGAGCGGGCGCGATTCGCGATCGCGGCGCAGGTGTTGGAAGAGATCGATCCGCTGGGGCGCGGACTGACGTGTGCGCTGCTCGTGCAGGACAATCGGACGGCGACGGCGCTGGCGGACTATCTGCGGCAAGAGGCGGGGCTGCCGGCGCTGGCGGAGTCGGATCTGCGGGTTTGCACGGACAATCCGCTTGGCACGGCGCTGCTGGCGCTCGTGCAGGCGGCGGCGCATCCGGGCGACACGCTGGCGCAGGAGCACCTGCGGATGACGCCGCTCGGAGCGGTGTTGACGGCGGCGGGTATTGAAAATCCGGAGACGCTGACGCGGCGCGTGCTCGGGTCGATCCATGCGGACGGTTTCGAGCGGACGATGGCGGAATGGATCCGGCGGCTCGAGCCGGCGCTGGCGGCGGATGACGACTTCACCCGTGAGCGGGCGCGGCAGTTGGCGGCGGCGGCGCGGCTGTTCGATGCGACGGGAAGCCGCGACGTGGCGGAGTTCGTGGCGTTCGTGGAACGGCACACGGTGCGTGAGAGCGAAACGGCGGAGGTGGTGCGGGTGATGACGATTCACAAGTCGAAGGGGCTGGGTTTCGACGTGGTGATTCTGCCGGACCTGGAAGGTATTCGACTGGATTGCCGGCGGGACGGGCTGGCGGTGCAGCGGTCGGCGGCGCGGGAAATCGAATGGGTGCTGGACCTGCCGACGAAGGCGTTTCTCGAGGCGGATCCGGTGTTGCTGGCGCATGTGCGCGCGGCGGAGGCGGACGCCTGTTATGAGAATCTTTCGTTGCTTTATGTGGCGATGACGCGGGCAAAGCGGGCGATGTATCTGATCGCGAAGCCGCCGGGGACGTCGAAGTCGCGCAACTTTCCGAAGCTGCTGGCGGAGACGCTGGGGGAGGAGACGAGGCCGGTGCGGATCGGCGGGCGGGAGTTTGCGGGGGCGTTTAGCGCGGGCGAGGCGGAGTGGTTCGCGACGCTGGCGCGCGGCGAAGGAGCCGGTGGCGGGGAGCGGGGAGCCGGAGGGGACGAGGCCGGAGCGAAGACGTGGGCGGGTGCGGCGCGGGTGCGGCGGTGGCCGGCGCGGCGGGCTTCGGCGGGAAAGGCGGCGGCGGTGGCAGGGGCCCAGTTGTTTTCGCTGCAGCGGAGCGGAGCGGCGGATTTCGGCACGGCGGTGCATCGGCTGTTGGCGGAGGTGGAGTGGGCGGATGCGGAGACGCTCCGGCGAATCGAGCGGGAGTGGCGCGTGCGCGGGGTGGAGAGGGGCCTGGGCGACGAGGCGCTCGCGTGTTTGACCGCGGAAGAATTGGCGGCGGTGTGGCGTCGGCCGGCGGGAGCGGCGCGGGTGGACGTGTGGCGCGAGCGGGCGTTCGAGGTGGTGGTGGACGGGGCGTGGATTACGGGGGTGTTCGATCGGGTGATCGTGGAGCGGGGGAGCGAGGGGCGCGCGGTGCGGGCGAGGGTGATCGACTTCAAGACGGATCGAGCGACGGAAGCGGAGTTGCCGGCGGTGGTGGCGCGGCATGCGGCGCAGTTGAACACGTATCGGCGCGTGGCGGCGATTCTGGCGGGGATCGACGAGCGGGCGGCGGACGCCGTGCTGGTGTTCACGCGAATGCGGCGGGCGGCGATGGTGCCGCGGGACGGGGGGTGACCGGAATGTGGATACACCTATGGCGGGCGGGCTGCGCGACGGGGGCGCCGGGTCCCCAGAGCCAAGGGGGCGGGAGGGGGAAATTCGCGCTTTACACCCGTGGACGGGCGCCGCACCGTCGACCCTCTATTTTCCTCCACCATGGGTAATCTGAAAAAGAAACGTCGGTTAAAGATGTCGAAGCACAAGCGCCGCAAGCGCCTGAAATCGAACCGGCACAAGAAGCGCACCTGGCAGAAATAAGTCGCGCGACGCGCGCCCTTTCGGTCTCCGCGAACCCGCCGCATCCGGCGGGTTTTTCATTGGTTGTATCGAGATTTTGGATGTGTCGGAGGCGGGGGATGAAGAAAAAGTAAATAGGGTGTGCGCAGGCGTTTGCCTCGGGGAATAGGCTTGTAACGACCTGGGAGTTTTCCGAGCGTGCGCATCCGGTTTTACCGGTGCCCCGGTCGGGTTTTCGCGCAGGAAACGCGAAAGTTTCGATGGCGGTGCCGGCGGGCCGGTTTCACCCGCACCATCGCATGTTTTTCGCCGCCAAGACCAAGGGGTATTTTCTCGAGCAGAACGATCATGCGACGTTGCTGGCCCGGACCTCGGCGGCGACGGGGCCGATTGTGGTGGAGGAAGTGAGCGAGTGTCCGGCAGGGGATGAGGCGGCGCTGGCGGAGGCGTTGAAGAAGCTGCAGCCGAAGAAGGCACCGAGTGGCTATCTCAATGCGAACTGTGGAGTGTATCCGCCGCGGCGGGTCGTGCGGAAGGCGACGATCGAGCCCAAGCGCGTGAAGGAGCCGGGCTATTTCGCCGAGGTTTTATCGACGCAGTTCCGGATCGAGCCGGACAAGTATACGACGCACATTCTCAACGCGACGGACGGGCATGACTTCGATGTCGCGAAAGTGACACAGAAGGAGGCGCTGTTTTGCGGGTTGCCGGCGGACGATATCGTGGCGACGCAGGACGCGTTGCTCGCGTCGGGGATATATCCGGAGCGGCTCGAGCTCGGCTCGGTCGCGATGCTCGGCGGGCTGGTGGACTATCTCGGTTTCAAGAAGAGCAAGACGCCCACGCTGGTGCTCGAGATCGGCGCGGAGACGACGCACTCGTTCATCGTGACGACGAGCGGCGTGGAGGCGTCGCGGCCGATTCCGCAGGGGCTGGATTCGATGCTGCCCGTGGTGCAGAAGGAGCTCGGCCTGAGGGATGCGGAGGCGGCGCGAAAGCTGTTTTTCTCGAACACCTTCGATTTCACCGGCATGGGCCCGCTGCTGGTGAAGCGGCTGTTGAAGGAGCTGCAGTCGTCGATCGGTTTTTATGAAGTGCAGACCGGCCAGTCCGTGGGCCAGCTGCTCTGCACGTCGACGCCGCCGAAGCTCGCGTGGCTCAATGGCGCGATCGCGGCAGCGCTGGGGGTGAATACGCTCCAGCTCGATCTTCTGCCGTGGCTGCAGTCGCGGCAGATCACGATCCCGGACGGGGTCATGCCGGGCGCGCTCGATGTGCGCTGGTTCGGACTTTTTTGCCTGATGGTGTCGCAACTTTCCCCCGCTTCCGATGCTCCAGCTGCGGAGAAAAAAGACTGACGCGCCGACGGCGCCGCTGGTGCCGCCGTGGCATCCGAACTTCCGCAACTTCGAACGGTTGCCGGACACGAAGGTCGTGCGCACGGCGTTCTTCGTGAACGGCGGAGCGATCGTCGCGGCGACGATCATGTTGATGTGGGTGGCGTCGCGCGAATACGAGCTCTACGACCTGCAGCGTCAGACGGCGGCGTTGGAGGAGCAGATCGAGCGCGACCGGCCGGGGAGCACACAGGCGGTGGCGCAGTTCAAGAAGTTCCAGGCCGAGGCGGCACGCATCAAGGAACTCGACGATTTCGTCGCGGCGAAGCCTGTCCTCTCCGATCTGCTGATCCAGCTGGGCCAGTCGCTGCCGAGCAATCTGGCGGTTGACGGCTTCGAATTGCGGCCGAATGGGCTGCGACTGGTCGCCTCCGTGCGCGGCGCGCCCGATCAGGCGAGCGGGCACGCCTCCAACTATCTCGCTCATCTGCGCGAGAACGCCGAACTCGGCCAGTGGTTCGGCGACATCGCGCTCCTCAACCTCGACCGCAATCCGCAAAGCGGCCGGCTGGTGGTGGAGTATTTCCTCACCTTCAAAACCCCCGCGAAGAAATGATCAGCAACGAGGAAGTCTCCGCCTACGTGCGGAAGAACCCGATCGTCGTGGGTTGCGCGGTGGTGGTGCTGGCCTGCGCGCTCGCGCTTTATTTCCGCAGCGGGAAGGTCGACGAAGCGACGTCCACGCTCGAGGAGAAGACCGCGGAGGGCCGCCGGCTTACGCTCAACCTCCGTTACGCCGCGCAGCTTTCCGATCAGGTGAATCAGATCACGGACGCGATGGCGCAGATCGAGCCGCGGCTCATGCGCGCCGACGAGCTCGCGACGAATCTTCAATATTTCTACAAGCTCGAGGCCGAGACCGGCACGAAGCTGATCGACCTGCGGCAGGTGAGTGCACCGGCGCAAGGAAAGCCGGCCAAGGGGCCGTTTTCCGTGGTGACCTTCAACCTGTCCATCCAGGGCGAATACACGGCGCTCCTCCGCTTTCTCCGGCAGCTCGAAAGCGGCGCGCACTACTGCCGCGTCCTGACAGCCGGCGCCTCGATGGGGACCGGCTCGGTGGGCAGCGCCGAGCGCACGGGCCCGATTTCGCTGCAACTCACCCTCGAGCTCCTCGGCCGGCCATGAACTTCTTTTCCGCCCGCTTTGCCGTGTTGCTGACTGCTGGTTGCGCGTTGTTTTCCGCCGTTCGTGCGGCGGCGCCGGCGTCGGACCTCCTCCCGCCCGAGCGTCGCGCGAAATCCGTCGAGACCGCACTGCGTTATGCGGCCGCGCCCGCGCCCCGCCCGCTGCCCGACGACATTGTGCATCCATTCAACCCTCCGGCGTTCGGCCAACCCGATCCGGAGGAACTGCGCGCGATCGCTGCCGCCCGTGCCGCGGCGCAAGCGGCAAATGTGTCGGCGAAGCCGTCGACCGACCGCGATCTGCTCGAAGTCATCGCCGCGCGCATCGATCCGTCCGGCACGTTGATTCTCGGGGGCGAGCCCCTGCTGATTTTCGGCCAGAAACGCCTGCGTGTCGGCGATCGATTGACGGTGAGTTACGACGGTCAGGACCACGACCTCGAGCTCGTCGCGATCGAGCGCACGACCTTCACCCTCCGGCTGAATAGCGACGAGCTCACCCGGCCCATCCAATTACGAAAGTGATCCCCATGACCACCCGCCCGCTTCATCTGTCCGCCTTCGCCCTCGCTCTCCTTTTCGGCGCCGCCACTCACGTTTACGCGCAGGCCGAGGCCGCCGCACCCGACGCGACCGAAGCGCCCTCCGCTCCCGAGGTCGTCGAGGTGGCGCCGGTGGTCGAGCCCGTGGTCGAGATCAAGGACGAGGCGCCCGTTGCCGGCGTGGCGACGAAGACGACGGACCACTCCGGCCGCGACACGCTTTCGGTCGATTTCCCCGACGAGGACATTCGCAACATCCTCCGCAACGTCGCCGACCTCTTCGAACTCAACCTGGTCATTCCCGAAGCGCTGGAGGGCCGTTCGTCCATCAAGCTCCGCGACGTCTCCTGGCGCCAGATTTTCGAGGTCGTGCTCTCGCCGGTCGGCTACACCTACATCGAGGAGGGCAATATCATCAAAATCGTTTCCAACGAAAGCCTGCTGCAGGAGCCGGTTTCGACCGAGGTGTTTCTGGTCAACTACGCTCGGGCGGCCGACATCATGCCGACGATCAGCTCGCTCGTCGACCCCGCAGCGGGGGGCCGAATCGTGATCGACGCGCGGACGAACAGTATCGTCATCACCGAGCGTCCGTCGCGGATGAACCGCATCCGCCCGATCATCGAGAAGCTCGATCGCGCCACCGATCAAGTGATGATCGAGTCGAAATTCGTCGAGGCCACCGATCGCGATGTGAAGAACGTGGGCATCAACTGGGCCTCACTTCAAAACTACACGATCGGGGCGGGACAACTTTCGCAGACGTATGAAAGAGGCTCCGGGCACGAGCATTCCACCAACCACACCGAAACGGACATCGATGTGCCATTCATGCAGGACGGGTATGAGCGGGCGGACACATTGGCCAGTCGCAACAATCCCGCTATCGACCCCAATGATCGCACCCGCGGGATTGGCCCGTTTTTCGAGCCGACGACCGGCCAATACGAAGAATTTGGTCCCGCGTCGGAGCTCGCGCGTGGCTTCACCAACAACTTGTCGCGGGTATCAACGGCTGTGTTCAATGCGGATCAATTCAGGGTAGTTTTAAGTGCGCTGCAGAACCAAAACACCACGAAAGTGGTGTCGAATCCCACGATCGTAACGCTCAACAACACGGAAGCGGTGATCAATGTAGGCGAGGAACGCCCCATTCCCAACTACACGTTCAGCGAGCAGACTGGCACGTTCCAAATCAGCGGATTCACCTACAAGCCGATCGGCGTTCTGCTGCGGGTGACTCCGCAGGTGAACGCACTTGGGTTGATCAAGCTCACCGTGGCGCCGGAGGTAAGCCAATCCAACGGTGAAGTGTCCTTCGGAGGCGCTAGCGGCACAACGATTCCAATCGTCGCGACCCGCAAGGCCACGACCCAAGTCTCGCTCAAGAATGGGCACACGATGGCGATCGGTGGACTTCTGACGGAGAACGGCCAGCGGGGTGAGACCAAAGTGCCGGTGCTTGGATCGGTCCCGGTCTTGGGGAAGCTCTTCCGGTCGAAAAATCACAATATTTCCACGACGAATCTTATTATCTTCATCACCGCCAAGGCGGTGAATGCCGAAGGCGCTGCGGTGGAGGAAATTTTTGATTCCCGAAAGGTCCGGCTCTTGCAGATGAAAAAAGACGATCTGCCGGGTTATAGGGATGGTTCGGATCCGTTTTTGGCGGAAGTGCCGGAAGCGACGACGGAAGAATCCAAGCAATAGAGCAACGCTGTCATCGGGCGCTTACCAAGCGCCGACGACGAAGCCGCTGGAGGCTTTGATGACGATCACGCCGGCGTTTTTGGCGGCGTGCGCGACGATGCAGGGAAGCAGGGAGCGCGCGGGGTTCCATGAGGCGAATCGCGCGTAGTAAAGCCAGACGGAGGTCGCGAAAAGAATCCCGGTCGTGAAGAAGCCTTTCGCGGTGAGCGTCAGGACGAAGCCGTCGTCGCCCCAGTCGAAAAGATGGGCGTGGATGAGCGCGAAGGCGGCGGAGGCGGCCAAAATGCCGGCCCAACGCGCGGCGGCGCCGCGGTGGTCGATCACGAGGAATCCGCGAAAGATCAGTTCCTCGATGATGGGAGCGAAGAGGGTGTAGGCGGCGAAAAGCCAGGTGATCGTCGATTGCTCGGCGGTGATGCCGAGGGCGTGTTCGCCGAAGGTTTCCACGGCGAGAAGGACCAGCACGCCGATGATGGCGATCAGGTGGGCGACCTTGGGGGCGGGCGTGGCGCCGGGGAGGGCGCGGGGGTGGGGCTTGCCGGATTGCGCAGCTCGCAAATCGTCGAGCCAGAGTTTGCCAAGATAGAGGGCGCCGAGGCCGACGAGGGCGAGAAGCAGGGGGTTGTCGCTCATGGGGTTGGCGCGCGGAGTGTCGACGGGGGTGCACGTTTTGCAACCTCGCGCGCTCGGCGCTGCGGAGAAAAGCTCCAAGGACCAAGCACCAAGCTCCAGGGAAGCACCAAGCTCCAAGGTGCCGAAAGTTTGCCGTGTTGGCCCCGCGTTCTTCTCAGATGGATCGCCCCGCCCACGGGCCTCGGGCTCGCGATGACAAGGGCGTGTGTCGAAGCGGGAGATTTGGCATTTGGAGGTTCACTGGAGCTTGGAGGTTGGTCCTTGGCGCTTCCGGCGCGGGTTGCCGCGGCGGCGGCAGTATTGATTAGCCATTTCGACGACGGGGCGTAGCGTGCGCCTACCATGAGCGGTCGTTCCGTCGAAATCCCTCCCGGGGCAGCGCCCAGCTTTGGGCAGGTTTTCGCGTTGTTGGGGTCGCATATGGCGGCGCTCGATCGGGAGTTGAAGCAGCAGATCGGGGCGTTCGAGCCGGAGATCCGCGAGATGGCCGACTACTGCATTGATACGTCGGGAAAACGCATCCGGCCGTCGCTCGTGTTTCTCAGTGGCTGGCGTGGGCCGGACGCGGTTTCGCCGGAGTTGGTGCGGGTGGCGGCGGTGGTCGAGATGGTGCATCTGGCGACGCTGGTGCATGACGACATCATGGACGGTGCGGAGGTGCGCCGGAGCCGCCGCACGGCGGCGCGGGCGTATGGGGCGACCGCGGCGGTGTTGCTGGGCGACGCGCTGTTCGCGCAGGCGGTGCATCTGGCGACGCAGTTTCCGACGACGGAGGTGTGTGCGGCGGTGTCGGAATCGATGCGGCGGGTGTGCGCGGGCGAAATCGTCCAGACGATGCGGCGCGGTTCGACGAACATCACGCTCGCGGATTACCAGCGGATCATCGATTTGAAGACGGCGGAGCTTTTCCGGGTGTCGTGCCATTTGGGCGCGCGTCTGGCGGGTTCGAACGACGGCTATGTCGAGGCGGCGGCGCGGTTCGGCCGGCATCTGGGGATCGCGTATCAGATTTACGACGACCTCGCGGATTTCTTCGGCGAGGAGCGGCGGATCGGAAAGACGCTCGGCACGGATCTCGCGAGCGGGAAGCTCACCCTGCCGCTGCTGACGCTGCTCGATCGTTTGCCGGCGGCCGAGCGGGGGGCGTTGACGGCGGAGATCGTGGGCGAGCGGGCGCCGGATTTGGCGCTGCGGTTGAGGCAGATGAACGACTACGGAGTGTTTGCGGCGGTGAGCGAGGCGGTGCAGGCGGAGATCGGCGCGGCGTCGGCGGCGTTGCAGGAGTGGCCGGGCGAGGCGCCGACGGCGTTGTTGCTGGGGCTTTGCGATGTGTTGCGCGCGCAGGTGGCGGCGTTGCGACCGGGGGCTTAGCTCTGGCGGCTCAACAACCTGTCAAACACGGGCGGCGACGCGCGGTGGGGTGTTTTTCGATTTGCGCAAGAAGGACGCTTGGACTTTGTTCGCGGCGCTATGGACGCAGCCAAGATCCTAGGGAAGACGCTGGTCGCTTCTCCGGATCGGCAGAGCGAGGCGGACATGGATATGGCCATTGTCCGGCGGGTGCAGGGGGGCGACGTGGCGGCGTTCGACGAACTGGTTTTGAAATATCGGGAGCGGGTGTTCGGCGTGGTGTATCACCTGACGTCGAATCGCGAGGATGCGGCGGATCTGACGCAGGATGCGATGATCAAGGCGTTTCAGTCGATCAACCGCTTCCAGGGGCAGTCGTCGTTCTTCACCTGGCTTTACCGGATCGCGGTGAATTCGACGCTCACGCATTTGCGCAAGCACCGGCTGCGGACGTTCTTCAGCTTTGAAAAGATCGATCCGGAGGATCGGATTTCGGCGGAGGTGCTGGCGGCTTTGACCGACGCGACGGGGGCGGACCGGGAAACCTTCGCCCGTGAGCTTCAGGAAAAATTGAACGAGGCTATGCAGAAATTGTCTATCAAGCACAGAACCGTGATCACGCTCTTCGAGATAGATGGCCTCAGCCACCAGGAAATTGCTGAAGTGATGGAGTGCTCGGTCGGCACGGTTCGCTCCCGCCTGCATTACGCCAAGCAACTCCTCCAATCAGAACTTCAGCCTTATATTCGTCGATGAGTTCGAGAAAACCACCGGTCACAGTCGAGGATTTGCTGAAATTGAAACGCGCCGAGCGTCCGCCGGCGGAATTCTGGGCCGAGTTTGAGCGGGAGATGCGCGTGAAGCAGCTGGCGGCGATTGTGGAGCCGCGGCCGTGGTGGGGATGGGCGCCTTTGATTCGCGTGGGGGCGAAGGTGTCGCGTTATCAACTTCCGGTCGGTGCGGCGGCGATTCTGGCGTTGTCGTTCGTGACGTTGAGCGAGTATCGCGCGTTCGATGCGCAAACGGGTTCCGCGGAGGAAGTGGCCGTGCCGGTCCTGGCGTCTAAGCTGCCGGCGCCGCAGCGTCTGGCCGAGGCTCCGGAGCGCAGCGCGCTGCCGGCTCCGGCGATGGTGGAGCTGGCTGCGATGGAAGTGAATCCGCCGGCGGATCTCGCTGCGGAGCCGGCCCCCATGGGTCAGATTTCGCATACGGTCGCGGTGACGGAGCCGGCCGCGGTCGAGAGTGAGCCGTCGCCGTCGGCGTTGTATATCGCGGCGAATCTCGCTGCGGTGCAGGCGGACAATCCGAATCTGATCGACGAAGCGTTTGGGGCGATGTCGCGCCGGATCGACGTGCGCGAACCGGCGCGAGACCCGCTCACGCAGATCGGTGCGCCCGGCGAGTCCCGCCGCTCCCGCCTGTTGGCGACCGCGCTGCCGGCGCTCGCGACCTCGAATGAGGTGGGGGTGGGCAGCAGTCATCGCGTGGCGCGTCGCCTGACCGAGGAGCGGCTCTACGACACGATCACCCGCGTGGGCGTGCAGGGCGACCGGGTGGCGTTCAAGTTCTGACGGCGACCCTGGAGGAATTTCAACCAGCCGCGGCTCAGTGCCGCGGCTTTTTGCTTTCCCGAGGTTCTCGCTAAGCTGGGGCGTCATGCGCACGGAAAAGGATTCTATGGGTGAGATGCCGGTGCCCGACGACGCGCTGTATGGGGCGTCGACGCAGCGGGCGGTGTTGAATTTCCCGGTGAGCGGGCGGCCGCTGCCGGAGGGGTTTGTGCGCGGGCTTGGGCTGGTGAAGCTGGCGTGTGCGCGGGCGAACGAAGAGCTCGGCCTGCTCGCGCCGGAGAAGAGCGCGTTGATCCAGCGGGCGGCGCGGGAAATCGCGGAGGGGACGTTGAACGCGCATTTCCCGATCGATGTATTTCAGACCGGCTCGGGCACCTCGACGAACATGAATGCGAACGAGGTGATCGCGAACCGGGCGAGTCAGCTCGCCCGCCTACCGATCGGGGCGAAGAAGCCGCTGCACCCGAACGACGACGTGAATCTCTCGCAGTCGTCGAACGACATCATCCCGACGACGCTGCATGTGAGCGTGGCGGTGGCCCTGCATCGCGATCTGGCGCCGGCGCTCGAGGCGCTGGCGACTGCGCTCGAGCGGAAAGCGGAGGCGTTTGCCGGGATCGTGAAGATCGGGCGCACGCATCTGATGGATGCGACGCCGCTGACGCTCGGGCAGGAATTTTCCGGATATGCGGCCCAGGCGCGCAAGGCGGCCGGGCGGGCACGCAAGGCGGTCGCGGTGTTGAGCGAGCTGGCCGTGGGCGGCACGGCGGTGGGCACGGGCATCAACTGTCATCCGGAGTTCGCGAGCAGGGTTTGTCGTATCCTGAATGAGGAGACGGGGTTGGGGTTCGAAGAGGCGGGCAATCATTTCGAGGCGCAGGCGGCGCGCGACGATTGCGTGGAGGTGGCGGGTCAGTTGACGGCGATCGCGGCCGGGCTGACGAAGATCGCAAACGACATCCGGCTGCTCGGCTCCGGTCCGCGCGCGGGGCTCGCGGAAATCCGGTTGCCGGCGACGCAGCCCGGTTCGTCGATCATGCCAGGCAAGGTGAATCCCGTGATGAGCGAGATGCTCGTGCAGGTGTGCCTGTATGCGCAGGGGCTGGCGCAGACGGTCGCGATGTGCGGGCGCGACGGGCATTTCGAACTGAACGTGACGCTGCCGCTGATCGCGCACTGCCTGCACGAATCGATTCACTGCCTGGCGAACGGCGCGCGCGTGTTTGCCGAAAAATGCGTCGAAGGGCTGGAGGCGGACGAGGCACGGTGCCGCGAGCTGGTGGACCGTTCGTTGATGCTGGTGACGGCGCTGAATCCTTTTATCGGATACGATCAGGCGGCGGCGGTGGCGAAAGAGGCGCTGGCGAGCGGTCGCACGCTGCGCGAGATCGTGCTCGAGAAAAGGTTGATGGAGGCGGATGCGCTGGATCGGGCGCTCGATCCGCGGTCGATGACGAAGCCGGGCGCGAGCGGGCCTGGTGGGGGCAGGTGACCCTGCGGACGTTCGTTTGTATGGCCGTTCAACAAGAGACGATCACCGTGCAGACGCGCGGCATGGGGTTGCATGAGATCACCGATGCAGTGGCGGGGGAGGTGAGTCGCAGCGGGCAGACGTGCGGGGTGGTGTCGGTGTTTTGTCAGCACACGAGCTGTTCGCTCGTGATCATGGAAAACGCGGATCCGTCGGCGCGGCGGGATCTCGAGGGTTGGATGAACCGGCATGTGCCGGAGAACGATCCGCATTTCGAGCATACGCTCGAAGGGCCGGACGACATGCCGAGTCACATCAAGATGGCGCTGACGCGGACGGGCGAATGCGTTCCGTTTGCCGAGGGGCGGATGCAGCTCGGGACTTGGCAGGGAATTTATTTGTGGGAGCACCGGCGCGCGGCGCATTCGCGGCGGGTGCTCGTGACGGTGGTGGGCGAGTAGCGCGCGTCGGGCGGGCGGCCGCGCGATGCGAAGGCGGCTCACCGGGACGGTTCGCCCTACCGGCCCGGCGAGGACGCCGGGCGCGACCTATTTTTTGGCGGGGAGGCAGGCGCCGCAGCCGTTGGCGAAGAAGTCGTTGCCTTTGTCGTCGACGAGGATGAAGGCGGGGAAGTCTTTCACTTCGATCTTCCAGACGGCTTCCATGCCGAGCTCGGGGTATTCGAGCGTTTCGACTTTGGTGATGTTTTCCTTCGCGAGAATCGCGGCGGGGCCGCCGATGCTGCCGAGATAAAAACCGCCGTGTTGTTTGCAGGCGTTGGTGACGGCGACGCTGCGGTTGCCTTTGGCGAGCATGACCATGGAGCCGCCGAGCGATTGGAAGAGGTCGACGTAGCTGTCCATGCGGCCGGCGGTGGTGGGGCCGAAGGAACCGGAGGCGTAGCCGGTGGGGGTTTTGGCGGGGCCGGCGTAGTAGACGGGGTGGTCTTTGAGGTATTGCGGGAGGCCCTGGCCGGCGTCGACGCGCTCCTTGAGTTTCGCGTGAGCGATGTCGCGCGCGACAATCATGGGGCCGCTGAGCGAAACGCGCGTGGTGACCGGGTGCTTCGAGAGCTCGGCGCGGATTTGCTCCATCGGCTGGTTGAGATCGATGCGGACAATGTTGTCCTCCTTGAGCGTGCGCTGATCGGCGGGGATGAAACGGCCGGGATCGGTTTCCATCTTTTCGAGGAAGATGCCGTCCTTCGTGATCTTGGCTTTGATGTTGCGATCGGCGCTGCAGGAGACGCCGACGCCGACGGGGCAGCTCGCGCCGTGGCGCGGGAGGCGAACGACGCGGACATCGAGGGCGAAGTATTTGCCGCCGAACTGGGCGCCGATGCCGCTCTTTTGGGCGATCTGGAGAATCTGCGCTTCCATCGCGAGGTCGCGGAAGGCGCGGCCGTGTTCGTTGCCGGTGGTGGGGAGCGCGTCGAGGTATTTGGCGGACGCGAGCTTCACGGTTTTCAGGCAGGCTTCGGCGCTGGTGCCGCCAACGACGAAGACCAGGTGATAGGGCGGGCAGGCGGCGGTGCCGAGGTAGCCGAGTTTGTCGGTGACGAATTTTTCGAAGCTCTTCGGGTTGAGCAGCGCTTTCGTTTCCTGGAAGAGGAACGTTTTGTTCGCGGAGCCGCCGCCCTTGGCGACGAAGAGGAATTCGTATTTCGCGCCCTCGGTGGCGTAGAGGTCGATTTGCGCGGGGAGGTTGGTGCCGGTGTTGGTTTCCTTCCAGAGGTCGAGCGCGGCGGTCTGCGAGTAGCGGAGGTTTTCCTTTGTGTAGCACTCGTAGACGCCCTTGCTGAGCCATTCGGCGTCGTTGGCGCCGGTCCAGATCTGCTGGCCTTTCTTGGCGACGATCGTGGCGGTGCCGGTGTCCTGACAGAAAGGGAGGATGCCCTGCGCGGCGATCTCGGCGTTTTTGAGGAGCGTGAGGGCGACGTAGCGGTCGTTGGCGGAAGCGTCGGGGTCGGCGAGGATGGCGGCGACCTGCTGCAGGTGTTTCGGGCGCAGCATGAACGAGCAGTCGTGCAGCGCTTGCTGGGCGACAAAGGCGAGCGCTTCGGGCGCGACCTTCAGGATCTCCCGGCCCTCGAATGTCGCGGTGCTGATGCCTTCCTTCGAGAGCAGGCGGTATTCGGTTTCATCCGCGCCGAGCGGAAACGGGTCCTGATAGGTGAACGGCGGAGTGGGCATTGCGGCCAAAGAGTGGGCGAGGGGAAGGCGGATTCAAGAGCGGGGCGGCGGCATGACAGAGGGTAGCAGAAGGACTTTCGCGGGCAGAAGCGGCGGGCGAAAGCGGTGGCGGCCCAAGATGCGCGCAGGAGAGGGCAAGACGTGCGCGGCGGAATGGGTCGGTCGGAAAAACGGGACACGCTCCGGTCGGCAATCCGGAGTAAAATTCCTTCCCGCCGGTTGACCGGTGGGAGGGGGAACGACAGCGTTTGCGCGTGCTCTCCGATGCGTTTGCCAGCCTGCAGAAGCTGATGCTGCCGGATCGGTGGCAGGCGCTGGCGCTGGCGGGTTTGCGGGCGGGGCGCGACGTGATTGTGGATGCGCCGACGGGGGCGGGGAAAACGTATGTGTTCGAACGCTGGGCGGAGCAGGGGAATTTTTCGAAACGGGCGCTGTTCACGGTTCCGACGCGGGCGCTGGCGAACGACAAGTTCGCGGAGTGGCGGGCGCGGGGGTGGCGGGTGGGAATCATGACGGGCGATCTGTGCATCGAGCCGGACGCTCCGGTGGTGGTGGCGACGCTGGAGGCGGTGCAAGGGCAGGTGGTGGCGGCGATCACGAAGGAGCCGCGCGTGCGGACGGCGGCGGCGGCGTTTTCGCTGCTGGTCATTGACGAGTATCAGTGGATCGGAGACGCGCACCGAGGGAATCATTACGAAGGCGTGTTGTTGTCGGCGCCGAAGGAGCTGCAGTTGTTGCTGCTGTCGGGGTCGGTGGCGAATCCGGGAGATGTGGCGGCGTGGTTGTCGCGGCTCGGGCGCGAGGCGGAGGTGGTGCAGCATCGGGAGCGGCCGGTGCAATTGGAGGAAGTCGATGTGGACGATCTGACGCATGGGCTGCCGCGCGCGGTCGAGGGTTTCTGGTCGAAGCGGGTGGCGGGGGCGTTGCGCGAGGGGCTGGGGCCGGTGCTGGTGTTTGCGCCGCACCGGCGCGACGCGGAGCGCTTGGCGCGGCAGTTTGCGCGCGAGCTGCCGCTGGCGGACCCGTTGACGCTGACGCCGGAGCAGGAGCAGTTGTGCGGGCCGCAGCTCGCGAAGCTGTTGAAGGCGCGCGTGGCTTATCACCATAGCGGGCTCGGCTACGGGCAGCGGGCGGGGGTGATCGAGCCGCTGGCGAAAGCGGGGCAGTTGCGCGCGGTCGTGGCGACGCTGGGGCTGAGCGCAGGGATCAATTTCTCGCTGCGGTCGGTGCTGGTGACGGCGGGAAGTTATCGGCATGGCGAAATCGAGCGGGAGATCGCGCCGCATGAACTGCTGCAGATGATCGGGCGGGCGGGGCGGCGGGGGCTGGACGAGATGGGTTACGTGCTGGTGAGCCGTGAGACGCCGCGAATGCGGCGGGCGGAGCCGCTGCGGTTGAAGCGGGCGGCGGCGCTGCCGTGGGCGTTTTTCCTGCGGCAGTTGCGCGGCGGGCGATCGGCGGCGGAGCTGGCCCAGACGGAAGCGGGTCGATTTTTCAGCGAGGCGCGGATTTCACTGGGAATCGAACCGCGGGTGGAGGACGAGGCCGAGAACGTGCCGTGTGGCGAAAAAACGGATACGGGGCGGGCGCGTGTGGTGCGGCGGGAGCGAAATCCGTTTCGCGGATGCGAGACGTGCGTGCGACGCGAGGCGTGCCTGGCGACGAATCCGCAGCCGACCTTGTTGTGGCAGTGGCAGCGGACGGATGTGCTGGATCGCGAGCTGAAGCTGACGGTGCGCGGGGAGATCGTGTCGTTTTTTCTCGGGCCGGAAGGGCTGGCGTTGAGCGCGGCGCTGGAGAACCGGCGGTATCCGGTGGAGGATATCTTGTTCGACGCGGCGAACCTGTTTGGCGGCGAGCGGTTTTGCGGGACGAATCCGCGGCGGCTGGGGCGGTTGGCGGCAGAGTGTGCGCGGGCGTATCGGCGGCTGACGATCGAAGGCTGGCTGCACGAAGGGCTGCCGGTGAATTACGGTTCGGGTGCGAGCGAGGCCGTGCGGGCGCTGGTGGCGGAAGGGGCGCGCCGGCGGGAAGTGTTGGACGAGATCGAGACGGCGGGGCGGGGGGATTTGGACCGGTTGCTGACGGAGTGGCGAAGTTTGTTGCGGCAGGCGGCGGCGGCGGGGCCGTTGGAAGGCGATGGGGCGCCGATGACGGGGCGGGATCAGTTCATCGCGGAGCGGTGGGACGAGTTTCGGCGGCTGGCGCGGGACTGGTTGAGCGAGACGCGGGCGGATGCGCTGCCGGATTTGCCGCCGCTGACGGCGGACCAGCGGCGGGTGGTGAATCATAGTGTATTGAAACCGCGGAGACCGGATGCGCCGGGGCGGCAGCTGATGCCGCGGGCGACGGCGGCGAGGTGAGGGGTGACGGCTCGCTGGCGTTTGCCGCTACAGAAGCCAGGAAACGAGTGAAGCGAGTGGAGGGGTGGAGGCGGGAAGAAGGTTGATGGGGAGAAGGGAAGGAGAATGCTCGCGGGCTTATGTCGGCGGATCACAGGCGCGCGGTCGGGTTGCTCGTGGTGGCGGCGTTTTGCTGGAGTTCGGGCGGGGTGTTGATCAAGGCGGTCGACTGGTCGCCGCTGGCGGTGGCGGGGGCGCGCGGGGGGATCGCGGCGGTTTTCCTGCTGCTGACGTGCCGCGGGCTGCGGTTTCATTTTTCGCGCGTGCAGGTGATCGCGGCGGGGTTGTATGCGGCGTGCACGATCACGTTTTGCCTGGCCACCAAGCTGACGACGGCGGCGAACGCGATCCTGCTCCAATACACGGCACCGGTGTGGATCGCGTTGTTCGGGGCGTGGTTTCTGGGCGAGCGGGCGACGCGGGCGGACTGGGCGACGATCGCGGTGGTGCTCGCGGGGATGGGGCTGTTTTTCGCGGAGGATCTCGAGATGGCGGCGTTTGCGGGCAATGCGGTGGCGGTGCTGGCGGGCGTGTTTTTCGCGGGAATGACGATCGCGCTGCGGAAGCAGAAGGATGCGTCGCCGGTGGAGTCGATCATCCTGGGTAATGCGATCGCATGCCTCGCGGGGCTGCCGTGGATTCTGCGGGCGCCGATGCTGACGCCGGAAGGGTGGGCGGCGCTGGCGGCGCTCGGGGTGGTGCAGCTCGGGGTGTCGTATTGGTTGTATGCGCGGGCGATCAAGCACGTGACGGCGCTCGAGGCGGTGCTGATTCCGGTGATCGAGCCGATTCTCAATCCGGTGTGGGTGTTGATCGCGATGGGCGAACGGCCTTCGGGGCTCGCGCTGGTGGGAGGAACAATCGTGTTGGGGGCGGCGACGTGGCGGGCGGTGGTGGCGGTGCGGGGGAGCAGGCGGATCGCGGCGTAAAGCCGTTGCGCCACGAGCGAGCGAGCGACGGTGATCTACGGGATTTTTGGCGGCGGCTTGAGTTGGAGGACGACGTTGGCCGCGGTGATGAGGGCGCCGCCGAGGAGGAGGTGGGTGGTGGCGAATTCGTTGGGGTAGTTGAAGCCGCCGAGGGCGGAGAACCAGGCGGGCAGGAAGAGCGCGAGGAGCGAGGCGAAGACCGGTTCGACGCAGTAGATGAGGCCGGCTTCGGTGGCGGTGATTTTAGGCTGGTAGGTGTTCATGATCGTGAACGCGCCGAGGGTGCAGAAGACGGTGAGGAGCCCGGTGAACATGAGCCAGGCGCCGGAGGTCCAGGGCACGAGCAGGGCGGAGGCGTGCGGTGCGGTGAGGAAGGCCATGAGGAGGGCGGCGGCGCCTTCGACGGCGAACATGACGGTGGTGACGGGGAGGACGCGGTTGGCGGAAAATTCGCGGCGATCGAGCCAAAGGATCTGACCCATGAAGAAGACGGAACTGATCAACGTCTCGAGTTCGCCGCGGCCGAGGCGGAGGTCGCGCCAGTCGAGTTGCGCGAGGGTGGCGACGCCGGCGAGCACGAGCGCGCAGCTCACCCACACGGTCGAAGGCGGCCGGCGGCGGGCGCGAAGCGCGAGCCAGACGGGAATCATGATCGCGTAGAACTGGGTGAGGAATGCGGACGTGGAGGCGGTGGTAAAGAGAAGGCCGTCGGTTTGAAAAATCATCCCGCCGATCGCGAAGAGGCCGAGGCCGACGCCCTGTTTGCGCTCGAGCGGCGTGAGGGTTTTGAGGGCGGGAAAGCAGAGGAAGGCGAGGACGATGGCTCCGAGGGTGAAGCGTGGCGCGAGGGTGCACGCGGTGATGAACCACGTGCCGCTGTCGGGGAGGAGGTGAAGGTGAATGCCGCCGATCGCTTTCATGAGCGGGAAGCTCAGGCCCCAGAAAAGGTTCGCGAGAACCAGCATGAGCAGGGCGCGCGTGTGCGCGGGTGAGCGCGGGGCGGTGGCGGAGGGCATCGGAAAAACCGCGGAGCGTGGGTGCGCGCGGGGGCGGAGGCGATGCGGGAGTGACGCGGGCGGCGCTGCCATCAATCGTCGGCTCGCTGGCGCTCGCCGCTACAATGATCCGGGCGGGCACTCGCTCACCCCGACATATCGGGGCTGGCTGTTCGTAGCTACGGGATCGCTTGGAGGGCGCTATTTGCGCTCGTCTTTGAAGCGGTCGAAGGCGGCGGTGAGCTCGGGGAGGCGGACGGGCTTGGTGAGGTAATCGTTGGCGCCGGCGGCGAGGGTGCGGGTGCGTTGGTCTTCGCGGGCGTCGGCGGTGAGGGCGATGATCCAGAGGTCGCGTTTGTCGGCGCCGGCGTCGCCGGCGCGGATTTTGGTGATTGCGGCGAGGCCATCGAGCTCGGGCATATGGAGGTCCATGAGCACGAGATCGGGTGTTTGGCGGGTGAGCCAGTCGAGGGCGACGCGGCCGTTTTCGGCGGCGGTCCAGCGGCAGCCGAGGTTGGAGACGACTTTTTGAATGAGGCGCTGGTTGACGGCGTTGTCTTCGACGATGAGGACGTCGAGGTCGTAGCGGGCGGGCTTGCGTTCGGGAACGACGGGCCGGGGCGGGGCGGGGTCGAGGGGCGTGGAGGGAACGGCGGGCTCGGTCGAGGCGGTGAGCAGGCTGCGCAGCATGTCGTGATGCAGCGGCTTGTTCAGGACGTAGCGGAAGTGGGAGCGAAGGGTATCGCGAAGCTCGCCGGGCAGGACGATGGGGATGAGGCCGATGATTTTTTCGGGTGGGAGGCCGGGGCGCGGCGCGTGTTGGAGGGCGAGATCCATGGCGGCGGCGCCGGTGACATCGACGAGGGCGAGGTCCCAGTCGTCGGCTGCGGCGAGGGCGGTCTCTTCGCGGTGGAGGACGGTGGCGCCGAAACGTTCTCCGAGGTGGGAGAGTTCTTCGCGAAGGGCGCCGCTGCGGGTGACGAGGGCGAGGCGTTGACCCTGCAGCGGGCGGGCGGCGAGTGCGGCGGGTGCGGCGATGGGGACGCGGAGGGTGAACGTGAAGGTGGAGCCGCGGCCGGGCTCGCTGGTGAAGGCAATCGTGCCGCCCATGAGTTCGACGATGTTCTTGCAGATGGCGAGGCCGAGGCCGGTGCCGCCGTAGCGACGGGTGGTGGAATCGTCGACCTGGCTGAACGGGCGGAAGATTTTGTCGTGATGTTCGGGAGCGATGCCGATGCCGGTGTCGCGCACGGAGATTTCGAGCAGGCAGTGCGGGGCGGGGTCGGACGCGGGTGGCGATTTCGCGGCGAGGGGGCGGGTGCGAACGCGGACCTCGACCTCGCCGTCGGCGGTGAATTTGACGGCGTTGTTGACGAGGTTGACGACGACCTGGCGGAGCCGGTTGACGTCGGCGATGACGGCAACCGGAACGTCGTCGTCGATCCAGTGGAGCAGCTCGATGTTTTTCTGGACGGCGGCGGCGGCGGCGAGGTCGAGGGCGTTTTCGACGGACTCGCGGGGGTCGCAGGGTTGGAGGTCGAGCTTGAAGCGGCCGGATTCGATGCGGGCGAAGTCGAGGATGTCGCCGGTGAGCTGGATGAGGGTTTCGCTGCTGGTGCGGATGGTTTCGACGTATTCCTGCTGTTCGGGGGTGAGCTCGGTGTCGAGGAGGAGGCTGGCGAAGCCGACGATGCCGTTGAGGGGTGTGCGGACCTCGTGCGACATGGTGGCGAGGAACTGGCCTTTCGCGCGGTCGCCGGCCTCGGCGCGCTCCTTGGCTTCGCGCAGGACCATCTCGGTTTTACGGAGATCGGTGACGTCGTCGAAGACGGCGACGTAGCTGCGGATGAGGCCGGCGCGGTCTTTCACGGGCGTGACGCGGCCGCGGGCGGGGAAGGAGGAGCCGTCCTGACGTTGCATGAGCCATTCGCCGGCCCACGGCTGGCCGGAGCGGACGGTGGTGATGATTTCCGCGATGAGCTCGGGTTGGGACTCGGAGCTATGGAGTTCGCGCCATTCGCGGCCGACGAGTTCGCGGCGGCGATAGCCGAGCTGGCGGCAGAATTCGGCGTTGGCGTATTCGATGCGGCGTTCGAGGTCGATGATGACGACGGCCGAGTGGCCCTGCTCCATGGCTTCGGTGAGGTTGCGGACGGCGTCGCGTTGCTCGGCGTCGCGGCGGGTGGCGACGAGTGCGACGAAGGGGAGCACGAGGAGGAGCCAGACGTAGCCGGCGGTGCCGAAGGCGGCGGAACCGAGGGAGGTGCGCCAGTCGTTCGCGGAGTAGCCGAGGCGGAGAATGTGGACGGGGGCATCGCCGGCCAGGTCGCCGATCGGAGCGTAGGTGAACAGGAGGGTGCCGTTGGCGTCGGTGACGGGACCTTCCGCGGCGGCGCGGCCGGAGGCGAGGACGGTTTGGAGGCCGGGAGATTGGGCGGCGTCGCGGATGGCGTCGCCGGGTCGGGGGGCGTGCGGGGCGTCGGGCGGTTCGGAGCTGGCGAGGAAGACGACGGCAGGGTCGCCGGGGAGAACGCGGTAGAGTTGAAGCGACTGGATGTCGGGCGAGATGCGTTGGAGGCGGAGGAGGCGGTGATGGGTGCGAAGATAGAGCGGCGTATCCAGAACTTCGTTATCGGTGGAAAGCTCGGCGAGTTGCGCGGGGTCGAACGCGGCGGCGGAGCGCTGGGTGTCGGCGAGCAGGGCTTCGAGGCGGGTGTCGCGGGCTTCGGCGTAGCGCCAGAGTCCGGCGCCGGCGCCGGCGAGGAAGATGAGCGCGGTGGCGGCGAAGAGGAAGGAGCGGCGTTGAAGGAGGGAGGGCATGCGCAGGACACCGCGGCGCGGCAGCGGGGGAAAGACAACGCGGGCGAGGGGGCCGGCGCAATATCGAAGGGCGACCGCGCGCTGGCGCTCGCGGCTACGGGGCGCGGGCGCAAAAAAACCGCCGCGGGATGCGCGGCGGTTTGGAAAGTCGAACGTGGCGTTAAGCTCAGGAGACGTGGCCGGAGACCAGCTTCGTCATCTCGAACATGGAAACGGACTTCTTGCCGTTGAAGACGGCCTTCAGTTTGTCGTCGGCGTTGATCTGGGTCTTGGTCTTCTTGTCCTGCAGACCGTTCTTCTTGATGTAGGCCCAGAGCTTCTTGGTGAGCTCCGTGCGGGGCATCGGGGACGAGCCAACGACGGCGGAAAGAGCGGCGTCGGGCGTGACCGGTTTCATGAATGCGGCGTTCGGTTTGCGAGCGGATTTTTTAGCCATGATTTGATTTTGGGTTGTGTGCTTTCCCTCGAAAGCAGGGCCCGTTCTAGAGGGAAAACGGCCGCTTTGCCTAGGAGAATCTTCACATTTTCAGAGGGAGAACACCTGCGTAAGTCGCCGTTTTTTGCTTGTGTAAATGAAGTGACGGGAGTTCGGGCGCGAACAAACCCGCGGGCTACGACCCGTGGGGCGGGGAGTCGAGCTGCACGAACTGGCCGTAGAGGGTCGCGTAGTGCCCGCGCTGAGACAGCAGTTCGGCGTGGGTGCCGCGCTCGATGACGCGGCCCTGATCAAGCACGAGAACGAGATCGGCGTGGCGAATGGTGCTCAGGCGATGGGCGACGACGAAGCTCGTGCGGCCGCGCAGGAGTTCGACGAGGGCTTTTTGCAGGCGCGCCTCGGTGAGCGCGTCGATGGAGCTCGTGGCTTCGTCGAGGATGACGAGGCGCGGATCGGCGAGGAGGGCGCGGACGAAGCAGATGAGCTGGCGCTGGCCGACGGAGAGGCCCGACCCGCGCTCGCCGACTTCGGTGAGCAGGCCATTGGGCAGCGCTTCGAGGAGGTCGAGGCAGTCGAGGCGGCGGGCGGCGTCGCGGATGTCGGCGTCGGTGGCGTCGGGATGGGCGAAGCGGATGTTTTCGAGGATGGTGCCGCTGAAGAGGAAGTTGGTCTGCTGCACCATACCGGTCTGGCGGTGGAGCGAGTGGCTGGTGACGGTGCGGATGTCGCGGCCGTCGACGAGGAGCTCGCCGGACGTCGGTAGATAGAATTTGGATACGAGGTTGACGATGGAGCTCTTGCCGCTGCCGGTGTGGCCGACGAGCGCGATGGTCTGCCCGGGTTCGGCGGTGAAGGTGACCTCGTGGAGGACGGGGCGGGCGGGGTCGTAGCCGAAGTTCACGGCCCGGAATTCGATTCGAATTCCGGGAGGAGCAGGGAGCAGGGAGGAAGGAGCAGGATCGGACGGGTGCTTGCTTCCGGCTCGTTGCTCGTTGCTCCGACGCGGATCTGGAAGATCCGTGGCGGCCGGGTCGTCTTCCCACTCGGGTTTGGCGTCGATCATGCGGAAGACGCGTTCGGCGCCGGCCATGGCGATGAGGGCCTGGTTGTATTGGGTGCCGATCGAGGCGATGGGGGAGAAAAATTGGTTGGCGAGGAAGAAGAAGGTGATGAGGCCGTCGATCGTCATGTCGCCGCCGAAGACGCGCCAGCCGCCGAACATGAGGAGGACGGCGATGAAAAACTGGCTGTTGAGCTCGAGGAGCGGCGTGAGGATCGCGGAGGTGCGGGCGAGCGCGATGTTGTAGCGGGCGTGGTCGGAGAGGAGGCTGCGGAAGAGGCCGAGGTTGGTTTCCTGGCGGACGAAGCCCTGGGTGACGCGCATGCCGCCAACGGATTCGGCGAGGGTGGCGGTGACGCGGCTGAAGCTTTCGCTGGCGGAGCGCGACTGCTGGCTGAGCCGCATGCGAAAGTGGTTGTTGATGAGCCAGAGGACGGGCGCCATGCCGGCGACGACGAGGAACATCGGCCAGTCCTTCCAAGCCATGACGAGTGCGGCGACGACCATGCCGCCGAACTGGACGATGGAGACGAAGGCGACGTCCTGGATGCCGGTGCGGAGCGATTCGACGTCGCTTGTAGCGCGGCTGATGATACGGCCGAGCTTCACGCGGTGGAAGAAGCTCATCGGCTGGCGCTGGACGCGGGCGAAGAGTTCGGAGCGGAGCTGGTTGACGACGGACTCGCCGATCTCGAGGGCGAAGCGCTGGCGGAAGTGAAAGAGGCCGTCGGTGACGATGGCGAGGAGGGCGTAGGCGCCGACGGCATAGCCGAGGGCGGAGAGGTCGCGTTGGGCGATGGGGCCGTTGATGATTTCGGCGGCGAACCAGACGAGGGCGGCGAGCTGGGTGGAGCGGACGGCGGAGAGGAAGATGAGCCAGTTGCGTTTCGCGGCGACGGCGCGCGTGTAGCCGAAGAGGCGGCGGATGAGTCCCCACTCGAGCGGGCGGAATTGCTCGTCGTCTTCGTCGTCGCGGGTGCGGTGGACGAGGAGGTTGGTAGCGGGCGGGGATTTCATGTCGCGGACGAGGGCGGCTCGGCGGGGACGCCTCGCCCTACCTGGATGTCGCGGGCATCCACGAGTTGTAGGCGGGCGACGCGGAGGTAGGGGCCGGGGGTTTTCATCAACTCATCGTGGGTGCCGCGTTGGACGAGGCGGCCGTCTTCCATGACGATGATGAAGTCGGCGCGGCGGAGTGTGCTGAGGCGATGGGCGACGATGAAGGTGGTGCGGCCGGCGATGGCGCGGTCGAGGGCGGAGAAGATTTCTTGTTCGGTTTCGGAATCGATCGCGGCGGTGGGATCGTCGAGGAGGAGGATCGACGGTTCGAGAAGGACGGCGCGGGCGATGGCGAGGCGCTGGCGTTGTCCGCCGGAGAGGCTGCTCCCGCTTTCGCCGAGGATGGTGTCGTAGCCTTTGGGGAGCGCGGCGATGAAGTCGTGGGCGGCGGCGATTTTCGCGGCGCGCTCGATTTGGTCGCGGGTGGCTTCGGGGTGGCCGAAGGCGATGTTGGCGGCGATGGTGTTGGAGAAGAGGAAGCTTTCCTGGAAGACGATGCCGATGTTGCGGCGGAGGTCGTCGAGGTGGAGGTGGCGGGCGTCGATGCCGTCGATGAGCACGGCGCCGGACGTCGGATCGTAGAAGCGCGGGATGAGGCTCATGAAGACGCTTTTACCGGCGCCGGTGGCGCCGAGGATGGCGACGCACTGGCCGGGTTTGACGTCGAGCGAAACGTCGTGGAGGACGGGTTGGGGATCGCGGAGGTCGGGCGAGGCGGACGGAAGCGGGTGGTAAATGAAGGAGACGCGATCGAAGCGAACGGCGCCCTCGAGGCGCGGGCGGCGGAGGGCGTCGGGCAGGTTTTGAACCTCGACGGGGGCGTCGAGGATTTCGAAGACGCGGCGGGCGCCGATGAGCGATTGCTGGATGCTGTTTACGATGGTCGCGATGTTGTTCACCTGCCCGGAGAATTGTTCGAGGAGGCCGGCGAAGACGATCAGGCCGGCGCCGAGCGGAAGCTGGCCCTGGATGACGAGCCAGCCGCCGTAGCCGAGGAGGACCATCATGTTGATGCGGGTGAGGAAACCGACGGCGGGGGAGAAGAGGCTGACGCGCCAGAAGATGGCGTGCTGTTGTTCGAGGCAGGCGCGGTTGGCGGCGTCGAACTTCGCGCGGTTTTCGGCTTCGCGGCCGAAGCCTTTGGTGACGGCGATGCCCTGGATGCTTTCGGCGAGATACTGGACCATCTTCTCGACGAGGGTGCGGTTGTGCGCGTAGGCGGGCTGGATTTTTTTGGAGAACCAGGCGGCGAGGCCCCAGAGGAGCGGGGTGGTGGCGAGGCAGGCGAGGGTGAGGGCGGGGCTGAGGCTCGCCATGTAGACGATGTAGACGGTGAGTGAGATGACCATGATCACGCTTTGGATGAGGACCTGGTCGACGAACATGCGGACGGACTGAACGTCGCTGGTGACGCGCGTGATGATGGAGCCGGTGGTGTTGGCGTCGAAGAAGCGGAAGGAGAGCCGCTGGAGCTTGTCGTAGACCTGGCCGCGGAGGTCGACGACGAGCTGCTGCTGGACGAGTTTGTTGACGGAGACGAGGTAGGTGTAGTTGAGCAGCGCGCGGGTGAGGGCCAGGACGAGGATGAGGCCGGCGAGGAGACTGATGACCTGTTGCCACGGCCAGTCTTCGGGGAGCGCGATGTGGAGCGGGTTGGGCGAGAGCGGAACGCCGGAGACCTTGTGGCGGATGTAGTCGATGCCGACGCCGGTGAAGCTGAGGCCGCCGATGCCGAGCGTGAGGAGGACGATCTGAATCGAGAGGACCTTGATGCAGCCGCGGCGGTAGCGCCACGTGAGCGCGAACAGGCGCCGGATGAGCTGGCCGTTCGTGGGGCCGGCGGCGGTGTTCGGAGGCTCGGGAGCGCGCATGCGAACGGAAACGCTAGCGCGAGCGCGGGGGCAGACAAAAAGTTATTTTGTCGGCGGGGTTGAGCTGCGGACGTGGCGCGCGGTGAGGGCGCCGCGTCGCGATGGGCAGCGGCCTACCGCTGCTGCGGCGGCGGCGTGGCGCCGGGGGGGAGGCCTTGCGGGGGTTGGCCGGCGGCCTGGCGGCTGGCTTGGAGGGCTTGCTGGCGAAGTTGACGGCGGCGGTTGACCTCGGCGGCGATGGCTTCGAGGCGGCGTTGTTCGTCGGCGGGCGTGGGGTTCAACACGACGGGCCCGGTGACGGGTTGCGGGACATTGGGGGTGGCGACGACGGGTTGCGGCGCGGCGACGGGAGCGGAGGCGACTTTGGCGGTCTTCAGTGCGAGGGTGACGGTGCGGCCGTTGTGATCGACGGTGACGGTGTCGCGGGCGGGGTCGTAGGAACGCACGATGAATTCGCTGCCGGTCTGGTTGAGGCGGACCCAGGAGCTGGAGCGGGTGGCGGTGTCGTAGATGCTGAACATCACGCTGTCGCCGGCCATCATGATGCCGCGCAGTTCGATCGGGGAATCCTGCGTGGGCGCGGCTTCGGTGGAGGTTTCGGGCGGCAGAAAAGGCGAAGGCGTGGAGCCGGCGAGCGGGGCGGCGCCGAACGCGAGCAAGGCGACGACGACGGCGGTCGGGCGGAGGCGCGGCAGCGAAAGCATCGCGGGACTAAACATCGAGGCAGGGGGATCGTCAAGAGACGGGCCGGGGCGGAAACGGTCACAAGTGCGGCGGATTCCGAGGCAGGAACGGCGGCTTGACCGGAAACTCAGAACAAGTTTAGAGTTTCCACGTGGCATGAGCGCGACGAAGACACGAGGCGAGCGGAGGCGGAAGGAAACCGCGGCGGACGGCGTGTCGGTGAAGATCCTGGGGTGTGCGCGGGAGAGGGTTTTCGCGGCGGGTTACAGCGCGTTCAAGATGGACGATCTGGCGGCGGAATTGGGGATGAGCAAAAAGACGCTGTATGTGTATTTTCGCGGGAAGGACGATCTCGTGCGTGCGGTGTTCGAGGCGTTTGCGGCGGGATTGCGGAGCGAGGCGGAACGGCTGTTGGCGGAGCGGGGGCTGGGGTTTGCGGAGAAGCTGCGGGGGTTTGCGCAGGCGGCGGTCGGGCGGCTCGCGCGGGTGCGACCGGAGATCCTGGCGGATTTGCAGCGGGGGGCGCCGCGGCTGCACCGGCATGTGCAGGAACTGCGCGCGAAGAATCTGCCTTATATTTTCGGACGGTTCATCGAGGAAGGTCAGCGCGCGGGCGCGGTGCGGGAGGACGTGAGTCCGGTGTTTGCGAGCGAATTTTATCTGCATGCGATGCAGGGGCTGATGCAGCCGGAGGTGCTGCAGCGGTTGCGGACGCGGCCGGAGCTCGCGTTCGAGGAGGGGTTGCGGATATTTTTTGGCGGGCTGCTGACGGCCGCCGGAAAGAAGGAATATGAAAAACTGTTTCCTCATTGATGGCCGGGCGGGATGGAGCGTGGGCATGCTGGCGCTGTTGGTGGCGTGGGGCGGATGTGCGCGGGAGCGGGAGGTGCGGTGGCAGGGGTATCTCGAAGGCGAGTTCGTGCACGTGGCGGCGCCGCTGGGCGGGCGGGTCGAGCGGCTGGCGGTGGCGCGGGGCGAGACGGTCGAGGCGGGGGCGGAGTTGTTTGCGCTGGAGCGGGAGGCGGAGCTGGCGGCGCAGCGGCAGACGGAGGAGCAGTTGCGCGCGGCGGAGGCGCGGCTGGCGGATTTGCGAAAAGGGCTGCGTCCGTCGGAAATCGCCGCGCTGGAAGCACGCAAGGAGCAGGCGCGGGCGGCGGCGGAGCTGGCGAATTTGGAATATGATCGGCTCGGCGAACTGCACCGGACGAAGGTGATTTCGGAAAACGACTACGATCGCGCGCGGATCGCGCGGGAGCAGGCGGCGCGGACGCTGGACGAGTTGACGGCGCAGCTGGCGACGGCGCGGCTGGGCGGGCGGAGCGATGCGATTGCGGTGGCGGAGGCGGAGGTGAGTGCGGCGCGGGCGGCGAAGGAGCGGGCGGACTGGAGCGTGGACCAGAAGGTGCAGCGCGCGCCGGAGGCGGCGCTGGTTTACGACACGCTGTATCGGGAAGGCGAATTCGTGATCGCGGGGGCGCCGGTGGTGGCGTTGTTGCCGGCGCGGAATCTGAAGGTGCGTTTTTTCGTGCCGGAGGCGGAGCGGGCGCGGTTGAAGGCGGGCGATGCGGTGCAGGTGACGGTGAGCGGACGGGAGGCGGTCGAGGCGCGGATAGGTTATTTGTCTCCGCGTCCTGAATACACCCCGCCGGTGCTCTACAATCGGGAGAACCGGGCGAAGCTGGTGTTCATGGTGGAGGCGTCATTCGAAGGCGGGGCGGCACCCGAGTTGCATCCGGGGCAGCCGGTGGATGTGACGAGGTGAAGGAGCAGCGTGAGCGGGCGTCACCTATGAATGCGAGGGTCGAACTGGATTCTTCGCTTCGCTCAGAATGACATTACGATGAGTTTTGACGGAAAACAGTTCGCGGTCGATGTGAGGGGGATCACGAAGCGGTTTGACGGGAGGACGGTCGTGGACGCGATCGATTTGCGGGTGCGGCGCGGCGAGATATTTGGGTTTCTCGGTCCGAATGGGTCGGGGAAGACGACGTTTATCCGGATGCTGTGCGGGCTGCTGACGCCGGACGCGGGCGAGGGGACGTGTCTCGGTTTCGACGTGCGGACTCAGCAGCCGGAGATCAAGCGGCACGTGGGCTACATGACGCAGCGGTTCAGCTACTACGAGGACCTGAGCATTCGGGAGAACCTGGATTTCATCGCGCGGATTTACGACGTGCGGGAGCGGGCGGTGGCGGTGGAGCGGAGTCTGGAGCGGCTGGGGTTGCAGAATCGGAGCGCGCAGCTGGCGGGTGAGTTGTCGGGTGGCTGGAAGCAGCGGCTGGCGCTGGCGGCGTGTTTGATTCACTCGCCGCAGCTCTTGTTGTTGGACGAGCCGACGGCGGGGGTGGATC
>JAEZAD010000152.1 GCA_023430565.1 Verrucomicrobiota bacterium | reverse complement strand
AGGATTCAGTGAACGATATACCTACCGCTGTACAGAGGGTTATCCTCTTTAAGTATGTCCGGGAGGATAAAGATTATGACGGCTGGAATCTCTGGGTCTGGGGGACAGGTAAGAAAGACGACCAGATTGATTTTACAGAGTTCCGTGATGATGCGGCTTATGCCAAGATTCTGGTTTCTGCCACAAACACAAGGGTTGGCTTTAAAATAAGAAAGGGAACTGGTTGGGATACCATTGACCAGGATTATGATCGGTATATTGACACCACGGGTCAAGTGGTCACCAAGGTTACGGCCACTTCCGGTGTTGGTGATCTAACCGTTGTCCCCACGTCACATGCACCCATTAACCAGAATGGTGATATTACCTTCTTCTACCGGGATGAGGACCTTTATCAGAAAAACTTAATGCATACCCTGGCTGAAGGTGATAATGGCGTTGTTCTTAAATTTGATGATTCTGAATATCCCATGGTTTATCAGCCATTGGAAGAGCGTTTTATTCTAACTCTCGAAGATGTTGCTCAAGGGATTTATGAGTATACCTACATTATTACAAAGGACACAGAGGTAACTGAAATACCCGATCCCATGAATACTGTGGATGGGGTTTCTAAAATCGTTTATATCAAACCTGTGGCGGACATACAATCTGAGGTTTCACCAAGCAGCATCGACTATAACCAGAATGCTGTCCTCAGTGTTGATGTGACCTTGAGCCAAGGTACTGTCAAAGAGATGTATGCTGATCTGACTGCCTTGGGGGGAAATCCCAGATTGCCCATTGATACCGCACTGAATGCGGCAACCCTGTCGGTCAGGGATAATGTCACAGCAGGAGTTAAAACCATTCCTATTACCATCATTGATGAATACGGTAATGAACATGGTGCTGAGGCCACCCTAGAAGTTAAGACACGGGTTTCCACCGGCGAGCTTGATTTTGACTGGGATGAGGCCAGAATCTACTTTATGCTTACCGACCGTTTCAATAATGGAGATTCCTCCAACGATGACCCCAATGGTGAAGCTTATACTCCCGAGGATCCCGGTGACTATGCGGGAGGCGACTTCCAAGGGATTATTGAGAAGCTGGACTATCTTGATAGCCTGGGGGTTAACACCCTATGGATCACACCCATCGTGGATAACATCAACTATGATGTTGAAAGCGGTGGTGCGGGTTCCTTCTATGGCTATCATGGCTATTGGGCCAAGAATTTTGAAGCCATTGACGAGCATCTGGGAGATGTGGAGACCTTCAAGGCCTTGATTGATGCCGCCCATGACAGAGGCATCAAAATTATGGTGGATGTAGTCCTTAATCATACAGGCTACGGTCTTAAGGCGACAGATACGGGAGACGGTATATCTAATTTCCCCACCGATAGCGATCGTGCCCTCTTTGAAGGCATGCTGCGTACCGTCAATGAATCGGGAGACGTAAGAAGCGAGCTATCGGGGCTTCCCGACTTTTTAACTGAAGATCCCGAAGTGAGGGAGCAGATTGTGGAATGGCAGTCTGCATGGCTTGAACGAGCCAGAACAGACAGAGGGGATACCATTGACTATTTCAGAGTGGACACCGTCAAGCATGTGGAGGATACCACCTGGAGAGCCTTTAAAAATGCCCTGACCGCCATCGAGCCCGAGCATAAAATGATCGGTGAATGGTACGGCGCAGGTGCTAATAGCACCGGCGGTCAGCTCCAGACCGGTCAAATGGACTCACTTCTTGATTTTGATTTTAAGAATATCGCCAAAAACTTTGTGGATGGGAATATTAACACCGCAGAAGCAGCTCTTGCGGCCCGCAACAGTAAGATGGACAACACCGCTACCCTGGGCCAGTTCTTGAGCAGCCATGATGAACCGGGCTTCCTGATCGATAAGGTTGGGGGGGATGAGGGCAAGATGAAGGTCGCTGCCGCTCTCCAGATAACAGCCAAGGGTCAGCCGGTTATATACTACGGCGAAGAATGGGGCCTTTCTGGTATCAATAATTGGCCGGCCTATGATAACCGCTATGAAATGCCCTGGGCAGCGTTTGAAGCTGAGGAACCCACCGTAAAGGACTTCTTTACGCATTATCAAAAGCTGTTAACCATCAGAGAAGACTTCTCAAAGGTATTCTCTAAGGGCACCCATTCAAAGGTGGCCGGCGGAGATTCAGAAGGATATCTGGTCATACGGAGAGCATACGAAGGAAACCAGATTTATGTGGCCCTTAACACCACAACCGATGAAAAAACAGTAACCTTCAATGTTTCTGTCCCTGATGGCACTGTTTACACCGATGAGTATAGTGGGCAGGAATATACCGTATCCGAAGGTAAGGTTACTTTTACTCTTCCTGGTAGAAATGATGGCGGTACAGCTATTCTCACTACCGATGTCGTTGTGGAGGGCCCCGGAGCTGTGCCGGCGGGCCACATCCGCATTCACTACAAGAGAACATCGGCAGATTATTCAGGATATGGTCTGTGGTTATGGAATGATGTAGCCTCCCCGTCAAGCAATTGGCCCACAGGGGCAACTCCATTTACCTCTGAACAGATGGATAGCTATGGAGCCTATCTGGACATTCCTCTTAATGCTAATCCCAAAAATATCGGATTCCTGGTTGTTAACCAGAATGGTGACAAGGATGCTGGGGATAAGACCTTCTCCATTCTGTCATCAGAAATGAATGAAATATGGATCAAGCAGGGCTCTGATACGGTTTATAAATATGAGCCGGTGGATCTACCGGAAAACACCCTGAGAATCCATTATGTCAGAAATGATGCGGAGTATACCCCCTTTGGCATATGGTCATGGGCGGATGTAGCCACCCCCTCAGGCGGAGACTGGCCCACAGGCGCCACCCCCTTTACGTCGGGTGGAACGGATCGCTATGGGGCCTATCTGGATATTCCCCTTACCGAATCTGCTAAAAAGATCGGTTTCCTTATCGTCAACCGCGATGACGGGAATAAGGACGGCGGAGATAAGGGCTTTAACCTTCTGGACAAATACAATCATATATGGGTGAAAGAAGGGGATGACACCGTTTATATTTCGCCCTATTATGAAGTCGCTACCGGTCTTGTGAGCGCGGAGGTTGTATCTGATAGTAGGATTCTCCTTGGCTTTACCATGACCGACGGCCTTGAGGCCGAGGCACTTAAAGAGGCGCTCGTCATCACTGATGTTGACGGGGATCCCGTACTGGTTAATAGTGTAGCCATTACAGGGAGTACCAACGTTGAGGTAAATGCCCAGGTTCCTCTCGACAAGCTGCCCCTATCGGTAACCTTCTCTGGAAGAACCATCACAGCCAATACTGGGTGGAGATTCTTAGACCAAGCCTATTATTATGAAGGGGATGACTTGGGGGCCACCTATCATCAGGGCAAAGCCACATTGAAGCTGTGGGCGCCAAAGGCTTCTCAGGTGACCGTTCAATTCTATGATAAGAATGATTCCACTCTTCTTATGGGAAGTTTGGAGCTCGTCAAGGGTGAAAAAGGCGTTTGGGCAGTTGAAGTTGAGCCTAGCGATTTTGAGGGAGTTTCGGACCTCAAGGGATACTTCTACCAATATGAGGTAACCCATGATGGCACCACTAAAAAAGTGTTGGATCCCTACGCTAAATCCATGGCCATATTCAGGGTGGATTCAGAAGGGAATGCAGGCCCTGATGGCGATACTGTGGGCAAGGCGGCCATTATCGACCTGAGCACCACCGATCCCTCACAGTTTGCCCATGCCACTATTCCGGGCTATCAAAAACGTGAAGATGCTGTCATCTGGGAAGTCCATATCCGGGACTTTACTTCGGACACCTCCATCGAGGGTGACCTTAATGCCCGCTGGGGTTCCTATAAGGCCTTTATTGACAAGCTGGACTATATTAAATCTTTGGGAGTGACCCATATTCAGCTTCTCCCCGTCATGGCCTGGTACTATGGCGATGAAGCCGTGATGGATGAAAGAGAAAACCATTACTCAGCCCAGGGGAATAACTATAACTGGGGCTATGATCCCCACAGCTACTTCTCTCCCGACGGGGCCTATTCGGAAAATGCAGAAGATCCTGAATTGAGAGTGAAGGAGCTCAAGGAGCTGATTGATGCCATTCACGATGCAGGAATGGGTGTTGTTCTCGACGTTGTGTACACCCATATGGCCAAGGCCGATTTCCTCAATGATATCGTGCCTGACTATTACGCCTTTAAGGATGCCAACGGAAACTTCCTTGGCGGATTTGGCAACAATCTGGCAACCAATAGAAAAATGGCTGAGAAGCTCATGGTGGATTCTGTCAAGTATTGGTTTGATGAGTACAAGATTGACGGTATGAGATTTGACATGATGGGTGATGCCACCTACGAGGCCATCCAGAATGCCTATAATGCGGCTGCTGCCATTAATCCCAACGCCCTGTTCCTGGGTGAAGGCTGGAGAACCTTTGCAGGTCACCTTTCCGACCCCAGCCTTGCAGGAAAAGGCGCTGATCAGGATTGGATGGATAAGACCAATGATGTAGGCGTATTCTCCGATGAAATCAGAAATGAGCTCAAATCCGGCTTTGGTTCTGAAGGTGAGCCACGCTTCATCACCGGTGGTGCTAGAAGCATCCAGACGATTTTCAACAATATCAAGGGCCAGCCTGGCAATGTCACTGAGGATGATCCCGGAGACATCGTCCAGTATATTGCAGCCCATGATAACCTGCCCCTTTATGATGTCATCGCTCAATCCATCAAAAAGGATCCCTCAATACCGGCCAATGATAGGGAAATCCATCAAAGAATCCGCTTGGGTAATTCATTGGTACTGACCTCACAAGGAACAGCCTTCCTTCATGCAGGTCAGGAATACGGGCGTACCAAGCAGTGGCTGGGTGAAGGCGTACCTGAACAGAAGTATCATACCCTTCAGGATGTCAACGGAAATCCTTTTGGCTACTTCATCCATGACTCCTATGACTCTTCAGATGCCATTAACAAGTTTGACTGGACAAAAGCTACCAATGAGACCCTCTACCCTGTCAATACCCTGACTCAAAAATATACCCAAGGTCTCATAGCTCTCAGGAAATCCACCAATGCCTTCAGGCTTGGAAGCCAGGCAGTGGTCAACAACAATGTCACCCTGATAAGCGCACCTGAAATTAACCAGAATGATCTTGTGATTGCTTATAAGAATGTTTCTACCGATGGTACGGGTAATTATTATGTCTTTGTCAACGCCGACAGCCGTGCAAGGACACTGACCCTCCGGGAAGACCTTACCCAGGGGCAGGTACTGGTTGACAGTGATGAGGCCGGTATTGTACCCGTCGCTGAAAAAACAGGCTTCAGCCTGACGACGAGTACCATTACTCTGGATCCTCTCACAACGGTGATTATCAAGGTGATGCCATCGGCCACCTCACCCTCAAACAGTGGAGGAGCTACAGGAACTGTCAAAACTGAGACCAACCAGTCCGGAAATACAACAGTTGTGTCAAAGGTTGTGACCGCGACGGCAGATAGCAACGGAAAGGCTTCTGCCTCGGTTTCACAAGCTGAGATCAGCGATGCCCTAGCCAAAGCACAACAGGCTGCCGGTGACAGTGGAAAGACACTGGTGGAGGTTCGCGTGGAGACTTCGG
>JAEZAD010000132.1 GCA_023430565.1 Verrucomicrobiota bacterium | reverse complement strand
GTCCGTTCTGGTCGCGGTAGGAAACTTTGATGCGCGGATCGCGGCGGGTGTAGTCGTCGAGAATGCGGCGGACGTGAGGCGCGGTGGAGGCGTCGTCGGCGAGGCAGAGTTCCCAGTTGGGGTAGAGTTGGGCGCGGACGGACTCGATGGCTTTGACGAGCCATGGCTCGGGTGTGTTGAAGACGGGCATCAACACGGAAATCAGCGGGCGCTGGTCGTCGGTGAGCGCTTCGATGCGGGCGCGGATGGAAACGGCGCGGTCGAGCGTGAGCGTGTCGAAGCGGCGAACCCAGGTGTTGTAATCGCGGCGGAGATGCTCGGGGAGGTCGGGTGAAACGTGCGCGGTGGGTGTGGCGAAGACGTGCCAGCGGCCGTCGTCGGTGAGCGCTTCGAGGATGAGGACGTGAGTCGATTCGGGCGGGAGGGAGTAGTTGAGCGTGAAACCGCTATAGCCGGCGGTGGGGTGTGACGGCTGGCTGGCGGCTAGGTCGGGGCGCGGGAGGCCGTGGGTGGCTTCGAAGGTTTTGCCGGCGGCACGGAGGCGGACGGCGTTAATGGCGCGGCTTTCGGTGGCGACGACCCAGCCGCGGAGTTCGCCGGACGGGGCGACGTCGTGCCAGTCGTTGGGCTCGTCGATGACGTAGGCGAAGCCGGGGGCGACGGGTGGTGGGGGCGTGGATACAGGCGCGAGGTTTTTGTTCTTTTTGCGCGAGTCGATAAACGTGCGGCGGAGCGAGCGGAGCGGGGCGGTGATCTGCCAGGAGAACGACTCGGACATGCGCTTCACCTTTTCGGTGCGGGCGGCGAGTTCGGCGCGGGATTCATCGACGCTGCGGGTGAGGCGTGTGATCGATTCGGTGGCGTCGGCGAGCTGGCGGCGGAGGACTTCGGTGGCGTGCCGTTCCTCCTGGAGTTTGGCGCGGTTAAAGGCGTCGGCGGCGGTCAGGCGTTTGTTTTCGGCGGCGGTGGCGCGGGCGAGTTCGAGGCTTTGCTCTTTGGCGCGCATGCGATCGCGGAGATCGCCTTCGGCGAGGAGGACGTCTTCGGACGGCGGAAGCGACGGGTCGGTGAAGAGCGGCGTGGCCCAGGATTTGATCTGCTCGTAGAACGAGGCGAGGGCGGCGGTGTTGGTTTTGAGATTGAAATGGGCGCGGGCGAATTCGAGGGCGCCGTCGGAGAGGCGCTGGGCGAGGGAATCGTCGGCGAAAATGCGGAGGCATTTATCGGCGATTTCGTCGGGGCTGCCGGTGTCGAGGAGGAGGGCGTGGCGGCCGTCTTCCATTTCGCGGGCGAGATTGGCGCGCGGGAGGACGCACGGGCGGCCGACGCAGAGGAACTCGGGGATTTTCGACGGGAGGCGGTAGTCGTTGAAGGCGTCGGCTTCGCCGGGCTGGACGAGGACGTCGGCGAGGGAGAGGAGGGCGGCGAGTTTTTGTTTTTCGACGAAGCCGAGGTCGATGACGCGATCGCCGGCGAGCGGCGCGAGCTGGGCGGCGAGGTGGGGCGGGTTGATGCCGGTGCGGACGAGGCGGCAGGGTGTGCCGCGGTCGTTGATGAGGCGAACGGCGAGGAGGAGCGTGCGGACGTCGGCGAGATTGGCGAAGGTGGTGCTGCCGGTGAAGACGATGAGTTTCTCGTCGGAGCGGGCGCCGATTTCGTTGCGGAGGGCGGGGTCGGGGATTTGCGGCTGGTAGAGGGCGGCGTCGATGCCGGGGAGGAGGCGGTGCGTGAGCTTGTTGTCGCCGGGGATGAGGTCGCGGAGCTTGTCGGTGATGAACGTGACGCCGTGGGCGAGTTTCAGGAAGTTGCGGAAGCGGACGGGGTGAGAGAGGCGTGGGGAGAGGCGGGCGGCGAGTTGTTCGTCGGAGAGGGCGCGGAGGTTTTCGATCGTGTCGCGGGCGTAGCTTTCGATGAGGAAGATTTCGTTGTCCTCGAGATGAATGACGAGGGCGGCGGACGGGTTTTGGCGGAGGTAGGCGAGGGTGAAGGCGCGGACGTTTTCGCGCGGGGTCCAGACGTGGACGAGATCGGCGGGGCGGCGGTTGGGGAAAATCGGTTCGGGTTCGAGCGCGCGGGAAAAAGTGACGGGCGTGAAGAGGGGCTCGTGGACGACCTTGATGGTGTCGGGGTTTTCGGGAACGGCGACGGCGCAGGCGTGGCCGAGGAGCGTGAGGCGGTTGGCGAACGCGCCGATGTGATTCAGGCTGTTGCTGGTGAAGTCGCCGTAGTTGACGAAGAGGAGGTTCACGCGAAGGACGGAGGGTGGGCTACGGAAGAGGCGGAAGACAGGGAAAAAATGGGCCCGCGAAACACGCGGAAGGGCGCGAAAGGGCGAATGTTATTCGCGAGGTTTTGTGTGGTTCGCGGGGAAGGTTTGGAGGAAATCGAGGATGCGGCGGGCGATGGCGGGCCAGGTGAAGGATTGGGCGCGCATGAGGGCGGATTGGGCGCGGCGGGTGTAGTTGGCGGGATCGGCTTCGAGGGCGAGCATGGCGGCGGCGAGGCCCTCGGGGTTGTCGGGAGAAATGTAGCGCGCGGCTTCGATGCCGATTTCGGGGAGGCTGCCGCGATCGCTCGCGAGAACGGGAATGCCGGCGGACATCGCTTCGACGAGCGGGAGGCCAAAGCCTTCGTGCCAGCTCGGGGCGAGGAGAGCGAAGGAGGTCCGGTAGAGTTCGGCGAGGTCGGAATCGGGGACGTAGCCGAGGTAGTGAATGGGAAGGCCGCGGGTGGTGAGTTGTTCGAGGCGGGCGTGGACGACCTCGGATTTCCAGCCGCGGCCGCCGGCGAGGAGGAGCGGGCGGCGTTGCGGGGAGCGTTGAAGGTAGAGCTCGTAGGCGTCGAGGGCGCCCGAGTGGTTTTTGCGCGGTTCGACGGAGCCGACGACGAGCCACGGGGTGTCGGCGGTGTAGAGACGGGCGGAGTCGGCGAAAGGGAAACGGCTGGCGCCGCCGGAGAGGGCGTGGGGGCGTTTGGTTTCATCGAGCCAGCCGGGGAGGAGCTGTTCGAATTCGCGGCGGGTGAAATCGCTGACGAAGAGGAAGGCGGCGGCGCGGGAGAGGGATTGGAGGAGCTCGCGCTGGCAGAGGAGGCGGGTGTCGTCGGTGGCGAAGTCGGGGTGCGTCCAGAACGCGAGGTCGTGGACGGTGTAGACGAGTTTGGAGTGGTGGAGTTTGGGGGCGTGATAGCTGAAGGAGAGGACGACGTCGGGTTTGGCGGGGAGGGGTTCGCCGGATTCGATGTCGCGCCAGAATTTGCGGGCGGCGGCGGGGGAGGCGTTGAGAAGTGGGGCGGTGACGGCGGAGTGGTCGAGGGTGGTGCCGCGGGAGGTGTCGAGGTTGATCCAGTCTCCGAAATGATGATACAGCTCGAAGCGGTGGCCGAGTCGCGCGCCTTCGGCGACGAGGGCGCGGGCGAGGGCGTCGGCGTGCCAGGCGCAGCCGGCGCGTTCGGCGCAGGTTTGGGCGACGTCGAGGCCGATGGTCATGGGGATGAGACGAGGGAAGAGGGATTAAGCGCGAAGACGCGAAGGGGCGAAGGCGGAGTGGTGGCCCACGGAATACACGGAAGACACGGAAAGGATGGAGGGGCGGATTGCCCGCGAAACACGCGGAAGGGCGCGAAAGGGGAGGAAGGGGGAGCGGCCGCAAAGAGGCGCAGGGGGCGCAAGAAAGGGAGGCGGCGGAGTGGAAAGAGTTCGAGGATAGGAACGAATGGCGGGAGTCGCGCTGGATCCTTCGCTTCGCTCAGGATGACAAGGTATCATGGGACTTGGTGGCGGGCGGCGGCGGAGAGGAAGTGGGCGAGGCGGGCGGACTCGTGTTGAAGGGAGAAGGCGTTGAGGCGGGCGCGGCCGCGGGAGATCAGGTCTTCGCGGAGGGTTTCGCGGATGGCGACGCGGCGGAGGGCGTCGGCGAGCACGCGCGGGTCGCGCGGGTCGATGAAGAGGGCGGCGTCGCCGGCGACTTCGGGGAGCGAGGTGGTGTTGGCGGCGATGATGGGGATGCTGAAGCGCATGGCCTCGAGGAGAGGGATGCCGAAGCCTTCGTTGAGAGAGGGGAAGACGAGGGCGCCGGCGCGGGTCCACAGGGCGGTGAACGCGGAATCATCGAGGTGGCCGAGGAAGTGGACATTGTCGCGGAGCCCGAGGGCGTCGCGCATTTCCTCGAGCAGTTTTTGCCGGGCGTCGTTTTGCCCGGTGAGGACGAGTGGCCAGGCGCGGCCGCCGGCGCCGTGGGTGTAAAGGCGGTAGGCGGTGAGGAGCGTCTCGTGGTTTTTATGCGGCCAGAAATTGGCGGGGTAGAAAAAGAACGGGCCGGCGGGGGCGGAGGGAGGCGGCGCGGAGTTGGGTGAGGGCGCGGGGAGACGGTCCTGGACGACGTTGTAGATGTGGAAGCAGCGCGACGGGTGGACGCCGTAGTGGTGGACGAGGCGGTCGACGACGTGGCGCGAGTTGCACTGGATGAATGTGGCTTCGTGGGCGATGCGGACGAAGGCGTCGTGGCGGGCGTTAACCTCTTCGGGCGGGAGGGCGGCGGGGAGTTCGCGGTGGAGGAGGTCGACGACGAAACTGATGCAGGGAAGGTCGGCGCGCATGAAGCGCGAGGTGCCGAAGGGGGCGTAAAGGACGTCGAGCTGGGCGCGACGCGGAAGGGTGTCGTCGGCGGCGAAGCGGGTGGTTTCGCGCCAGGTGGACTTTTCGGAGAGGCGGGAGACGAGGAAGGCGGACGGAGAGTCGGAGTCGGAAGTCGCGGTCGAGGAGAGGGCGGCCGGTTTCTCGGCTCGCTGGTGCTCGCCGCTACGAGGGTGGGTGTTACTCGCGGGTTCGAGGATGAAGTCGCCGGGGCGGAGGAAGGCGGTGAGCTCGGTGCGAAGGGATGGTTGGGCGAGGACGGCGAAGTTGAAGGCGGGGCCTTGCTGGCGGGCGATCTCGGCGAGGAGGGTGTAGAGAAAAGGTTTGATGCCGCCGTTGGCGCCGCCGGGGGACATGCGGAGGAGGTCGATGCCGATGCGTATGGGACGTGTGGTGTTGGTGCGGGCGCGTTGTTCGGCGGCGAGGGCGGCGCGGTGTTGGCGGCGGAGGGTTTTTGGGCCGAACCCGAGGCGGCGATGGAGTGGGGCGAAGAAGGCGCGCGCGCGGGTGGCGGCGTGGCGGCGGGCTTCGGAGAGGAGCCATTCGCGTTCGAGGGCGGCGGTGCGTTCGCCCCAGCGGGCGAGGAAGCGCTGGGCGTTGCGGAATTCGTGGGCGGAGCGGCCGGGCGAGCGGGAGATGTGGTGGCGGACGACGCTGCGGGTGGCGACGAGGTTGGTGAAACCGTCTTCGCGGGCGCGGAGGCAGAGATCGTTGTCCTCGAAGCCGTTTTTGTAGGTTTCGTCGAACCCGCCGGAGCGGAGAAACCAATCGCGCCGAACGAGACAGCAGGCGGCGGTGACGAGGGGGAACTCGACGTAGTCGCCGCGGGTGCGGAGTTGTTCGAGCGGCTCGCGGAGGTGGACGGGGTAGCCGCCGTCGCGGAAGATCATGCCGGCGTGGTCGAGCTCGCCGGTGTCGGCGGCGAGCTGGACGTTGCCGACAACGCCGGCGCGCGGGAAGCGTTCGAAGGCGGCGAGGAGAGGTTCGAGCCAGCCGGGTTCGAGGACGAGGTCGTTGTTGAGGAGCGCGAGGAGTTTTCCTTGGGCGATGCGGGCGGCGCGGTTGTTGGAGGCGGCGTAGCCGAGATTGCGCTCGTTGAAGAGGACGACGTGGGGCGGGGGCAGTTCGCGTAGGAAGTCGCGAGTGGCGTCGGTGGAGCCGTCGTCGATCAGGATGATTTCGCAGGTGAGGTGGTCGGGGAGGTTGGCCTTGAGCGAGGCGAGGCAAGCCTGGGTGTAGGCGAGCTGGTTGAAGACGGGGATGATGAAGGAGACCTGCACGGGGAGGCGAAAGGTGCGAGGCTAGGGGCGAGAGGCGCCGGATGTCTAATGTGATGTCGGCCGCAGGGGAGATGGGAGGCTAGGTGCGGCGGAGGACGTAGGTGGCTTGGAGGACGTCGCCTTGCTGCTCGGTGGAGATGCGCTCGATGTCGACGGGGAGGGATTCGGCGAGGGCGGCAACTTCCGAGATGGGGATGCAGTGCATCTCCATGTGAGCGGCGCGGGTGGCAAAGGAGAAGGTGGTTTCGTTGCTGCGGCGGCCGGTGGCCTGGCCGAAGCGCGCGGGTATCACGAAATATGCTACGCCGCGGGGGCGGAGGATGCGGACGAATTCGCGGAGATAGCCGAAAGTGGCGTCGACGGGGATGTGTTGAAGGACGAGGTAGGTGTGGACGACGTCGAACGAGGCATCGGCGAAAGGAAGGCGGGGCGTGTCGCTGTGGACGAAGGTGAGGCGGTCCGGCGCGGGGTTAAGACGTTGCGCCTGGGCGATCATGGAAGGTGCGGCGTCGAGGCCGGTGACGCGTTCGAAGCGGCGGGTAAGGGGAATGGCGATGCGGCCGACACCGCAGCCGAAGTCGAGGGCGTCGTGGCGGGCGACGGGGGTGGCGAGACTCTCGAGGGTGCGGATGAGGCGGGTGACGTCGCCTTCGCCGGTGGCGAGAAATTCGTCGAGTGACCAGCGGCGTCCCTGTTTATCGGGGTGGCTGAGGATGGCCCAGAGCGGGTCTTCCTGGGCGAAGATTTCCCAATCGCGGTTGGAGCGGGTGAGCGGGTCAGTGGTGTCGCGGGAGTCGGGCGGCATCGCGGGGATGGGATGCCAGCGAAAGAGGGGCGTCAATGCGCCGGAAGAGGCCTGCGGTGCTGGCGGAGAATGAACCATGCAGCGGATCCGATAAGGGCGAAGCCGGCGGCCAGCCAAAAGCGGGCGGTGGTGCGGAGATGGGTGGCGAAACGGGAGAGCGGCGGAGCAGGGATGTCGTTGAGCTCGGGTGGGAGGAAGGTGCGGACGCGGGGATCGCGGAGGAGTTGGGCGAGGTAGACGGGGTCGGGGTGCGGGACTTTTGGATACGGCTCGGCTTGGAGGGCGGCGGGGTCGTCGGTCGCGAGGAAAGTGCGGACGTGATGGATCTGGCGTTCGGCGTAGCTGGCGAGGGCGGGGAGGTCGTAGCGGCGGTGGCTTTCGGCGAAATGGAAGGCGAACCAGGCGGCGGTGCCGAGCCAGAGTGTGGATACGGCGATGAGGGAGAAGTGCGTGCGGCGGGGAAGTTGGAAGCGCGAGAAACGGAGAAGGCGGGCGAGGGCGAGGGTGTTGGCGACCAGGCCGAGGAGGAGGATGTCGTAGTAGCGCGGGGCGATGACGGGCGCGGGCGTGCTGCGGGCCCAGGCGATGGCGGCGATTTGGGTGAGGACCCAGAGGCCGAGGGCGGCGAGGAGGAGGTCGCGGTGCGAGGGCACGCGACGGCGGATGAGTTGGACGAGGAAGAGGGCGAAGGGGAACCAGAGGAGCGCGCCCCACGGGTTGTAGAAACGGAGCGGCCAGGCGAGGCAGTGGAGGAAGGTGTGGAGGACGTTCGAAAGGTCGGGCGAGGACGAGGGGAAGTGTGGCGCGGTCGCGAGGGCGATGATGACGATGAGGAGGTGCGTGAAACTGTTGATGAGGGTGGCGTGGGGGAGGCGGGAGCGGCGCGGAATGAGGAAACGCCAGAACGAGAGGACGGCGACGATCGCGGCGGAGAAGAAGCCGGAACCCATCGAGAGGCAGGCGAGGGCGGAGCAGAGGAGTCCGAGAAACCAGCGCGGAGAAAACGGGGCGTGGCGGAGGGTGAGGGCGAGGTGAGCGACGGTGAACAGGAGCAGGAAGTAGAACTGGGATTGGAAACCCCAGAGGGCGTTGCCGTAGAAGAGCGCGGAGGCGTGGAGCGCGCTGAAGGCGGCGGCGAAGAGGACAAGCGAGAGGAGGTGGAGATACCGGGCCGCGAAGAGGATGACGAACGCAGTGAAGGCGGCGGCGAGGAAGGCGTTGGCCGTCATTTGGAGACGGACGTCCCAGCGGTCGTTGTTCAGTTTGAAAAGAGCGAGGGCGAGGAGACGGGTGGGGACGATGCGGTGTTCGCCGTGGTAGTGGAAAAGGAGGTGGGTGTTGAGCGTGCCGTCGAGGGAGGGAAGGAAAA
>JAEZAD010000121.1 GCA_023430565.1 Verrucomicrobiota bacterium | reverse complement strand
GAGGCTAAAAAAGAAGGACGGCGCCTCGAGCGAGGCCCGTCCTCCGGAAAGAGACAGGGAGGCGAGCCTTTGCCGGGCTCGCGTTTGTCAGAACTCAGGCCTTCTTCGCGGCGGAGGCCTTGGTCTTCAACGCGTCCTGGGTTTGCTTGACCAGGGCGTTAAACGCCACCTCATCGCGAATCGCGAGATCGCTCAGCACCTTGCGGTCGAGCGTGATGTTGGCGGCCTTGAGGCCTTCGATGAACCGGCTGTAGCTGATGCCGGCGTTGCGGCAGGCGGCGTTCAGACGGACGATCCAGAGCGAGCGAAAGTCGCCCTTCTTCTTGCGACGGGCCGCGTAGGCGTATTGCCACGCGTGCTGAACGGCGTCCTTCGCATAGCGAAAGAGCTTCGATTTGTTGCCGAAATAGCCTTTGGCGTATTTCAGCACTTTCTTGCGACGCTTGCGCGACGCGGGGGAGTTGGTTGCACGAGCCATGTTAGTTTTTCCTTTTGATCAGGTTAGTCGCCAGCGGGTCGGCTTTTGGGTTTCACCCGCCGTGCGAAATTTCAGTGGATGCCGGGCTTATAGACCGAACGGCAAAGCGCGCTTGAGCGGCTTCGCGTGGCCTTCTGCCACGAGCTTGTCACGCGAGGCCCGACGCTTTTGCTTCGAGCTCTTCGTGGCCAGCAAGTGACGGAAGCCGGGCGTGCGGCGCACGAGCTTGCCTTTGGCGGTAAGCTTGAAGCGCTTGGCGATGGACTTCTTAGTCTTTTGCATGGGAAGAGCGGTCGAAAACAGAGAACGCCCCCCGAGGTGTAAAGGGTAAACTTCGCGCCCGCGCCCACCCCGCTCCCTCTAAAAATCCTGCAATCGGGTCTCGCTGGGACCATGGCCGGGCTCGATCCGCGCCAGCACCTCGCCGGCGAGATAGACCGAACCGGACACCACGATGGTGTCTCCCGGCTCCCCCACCGTGCACACATCGGGCGCCGGAAAGATCCGTTCCACCGAACCGCGCACCACGCGTCCCGCATACGACGCCGGCACCTGGGCCTGCAGTTCCTCGAAACGGCACGCGCGACTTTGGGCCGGCACGACGAAGTGAATCTCACGCGCATGCCGGCAAAAAACGCCCACGATCGCTTTCGCCCGTGACACCCCCAGCACGCCGCCGATGACGATCGGCGCCCTCCGCGTGGAAGCCGCGAGCTTCCCGAGGTTCGCGTGCAACACGTCGGCGCCCTCCGAGTTGTGCGACGTATCCAAAATCACCCGTCGCCGGCCGACGATGAATTCCTGCCAGCGTGCCGGCCAGCGAACGTCGGCGAGTCCGTGCTCGATCGCCGTCGTGTCGATTTTCCACCGCTCCGGCAGCACGCGCGCAACGAGCGCGGCGGTCGCGGCGTTCCACCGTTGATATGTGCCGGCCAGGCTTGTTCTCGGATAACGCGTTTCGTCGGCGCCGAATTCTTCGACAACGCAAAAAACCGGCGACTCACGCGAACGGGCGATCTCGACGATCGTCTGCCTGGCAGCATCTGGGAGCCGTCCAAGCACCACCGGCCGGCCGGGTTTGATGATGCCGGCCTTCTCCGTGGCGATGTCCTCCAGCGTGTCGCCGAGGACATCGCAATGATCGAGGCCGATCGACGTGATGACGCTGACCTCCGGCGTCACGATATTGGTGGCGTCGAGCCGTCCGCCGAGACCGACTTCGAGACACGAAACATCGCAGTGCCGGCGCGCAAAATGGACAAACGCCATCGCGGTCATGAATTCGAAATAGCTCGGCGGCTCCTCCCCCGCTTCGGCCACGCGCGGGCTCATTTCTTCGACGTAGCTCGCGATCTCCGTTTCGGACAGCGGATGCCGGTCGACCTGCACGCGCTCCCCGAGCCGCACCAGATGCGGCGACGTGTAAAGACCCGTGCGCCAGCCCGCCGTGCGCAGGATCGACTCGACCATCGCGGCGACCGAGCCCTTGCCGTTCGTGCCCGAAATATGAATACACGGCACGGCGTCCTGCGGGTTGCCCAGCGTCTCGGCGAAACGGCGCATGCGGTCGAGACCGAGCGCCACGCCGCGGCGCTTGAGGCTCAATAGATACTCGCGAGCGGCGGCGTAGTCCATGGGCGGGCGGCGCGGAGAGATTCAACGAGCCGTCGCCGCGAGCGATTCGGCCCACTGCTGGCGCAGCGACACCACGATCGGATGAACGTGCGACGCGAAAGTGCCGAGCGGCGCACCATCGGCCGCATCCCAAATCGAGCGGACCGGCGTGATGCCACGGACCGCGTTGAGCACGACAATCGCCTCCGCGGCGAGGAGCGCGTCCACGCCAACGCAACGGGACTGGGCCGGCAGGTCCAGCCCGAGCACCCACGCGAGGCATGTTCCTTCCACGGCGCCGAGTGTCGGCTCCGGAAAACACAGCCGCCCCTCGACGATCCACGCGAGATTCTGGCGTGTCGTTTCCACCACGGAGCCGCTCTCTCGCGAAAGGAAAAGTCCTTCGTCCCACGCGGTGCGCGCGCGGCGTTCGAGTTCGCGCGCGCCGAGGAGCGCGTTGGCGTAGTTGAGGCTCTTCGGCCGCGGCAGCCACTCACCGTTGTCGCGGGCGATCGAGAGCACGCGCAGGTCGATTCCGTTGTCCGGCAGTTCGGGCGGCAATGGCCGCAACGAGAGAAGTTCGCCCGGCGCATCGTCGGTGGAGCCGCCGGTGAGGGTGTAACGGAAAACGGCATCCTCCCACCCGGCGGCATCGAGCAGCCGTCGAACGATCTCGCGGAATTTGCCCTCGTCGCGTGCGAGAAAATGCGGCGGCACCGCGAGGCCCGCCGTCGCACACGCGCGCGCCAGCCGGGCACGATTGAAACTCCAATGATGCGGCCGGCCGCCACTCGTGCGGAACGTTTCGAAAAAACCGAGCCCGAAGCGCACCGCCCGGTCGTCGACCGGCAGCCGCGCCGCGGCGACGGGCAGCAATTCGCCGTTGAAGTAGACGGAAGCGGACATGGGGGACGTCAGGCTGGGAAACGGGTCGCACGCGCGGCTTCGGCTCGCTCGAGCGCGACCCAGAGAGCGTGGGCCTTTCGGCGGGATTCGTCGAGTTCGCGTTCGGGATTCGAATCGGCGACGACGCCCGCGCCGGCCTGCACGTGCGCGATGCCGTCCCGCACCAGCATCGAGCGAATAACGATGTTCAGTTCCATCTCGCCGCGATAGCTGATCCAACCGAGCGAGCCGGTGTAATAGCCGCGCCCCACCGGCTCGAGTTCCTCGATGATTTCCATCGTCCGGATCTTCGGACAGCCCGTGATCGTGCCACCGGGAAACATCGCCTTGAACACATCGACCCACGTGCGCCCCGGCGCCAAATGGCCTTCCACCTGCGAAACGATGTGCATGACATGCGAATAGCGCTCGAGCGCCATGAACTCGGGCACGCGGACCGAGCCAAACGCCGCGACGCGTCCGACGTCGTTGCGGATGAGATCGACCAACATCAGGTGCTCGGCGCGTTCTTTTTCGCTCGCGAACAACTCGGCGGAAAAATGCGTGTCCTCGGCTGCCAGCGTCCCGCGCGGCCGCGTGCCGGCGATCGGGCGCGAACTGATCATGTCGCCTTGGAGTTTCACCAGCAATTCCGGCGAACCGCACACGAGCGCGAAATCGTGCAGCTTGAAAAGTCCCATGTAAGGCGACGGGTTCACGCGCCGAAGCGACTCGTAGATCGCTTCCGCCGGCAACTCGGTCGCGCGGCTCGTGCGCTGCGACAGGTTCACCTGATACGTGTCGCCTGCGGCAATGTAATCGTGGATGCGCCCCGCGGCGGCTTGGAAAGCCTCCGGAGTAAACGACGGCACGGGCGGCGACGCGTCGCAGGCAATACGACGCGGCGCCGACGCGTGGCCCGACGCGGCGATTCCGGCGCCGCCTTCCGACCAACGTGCCACCAGCTCCTCGGCCCGGGCGCGGGCGGCGACGAACTGCGCGTCGAGCGGGCGATCGCGATCGACGCTGCCCCAAACCACGACGCCGAGCGTGCGCTGCACATGGTCGTATATGAACAGCTCGCGCGGTTCGATCGCGGCAAAAAGCGGCACGTCGAGATCCCGTCGCGCAGCCCACGGCAGCCGTTCCCACGTGTGCACCAGATCGTAGCCCAAAAGCCCGATGAGACCGCCCGACATCGCCGGCCAGTCGGGTAGCGACGGCGCGCGGCGCTCGTTCAAAAGCCCTTGCAAGACATCGAGCGGCGCGCCGGCGCGCGTTTCCAGAAGGTGGTCGCCGCTGGCCGAGCGGATTTGCACGTGGTCGCGTTCGCCGCGAATCACCCGTTCGGCACACGCACATATATAAGTGTAGCGCCCCGCCTGGGCGCTTTCGAGGAGGGCAAACGCCGGATCGCCGGCCCAGGTTTCCCAGGAAGCAGGCAGGCTGACGTCCCGCGCGACGGCGGACGCGGGCAGCCAGGTGCAGCCTTCGCGGTGCCAGCGGCGCCAGTCGTCGTCGATGAACGGCCTCATCGTGCCCAATCTCGCCGCCTGCGCGGCGGCGTCACGACGATTCCGCGGCATGCGGGATTAGGTTGGAAACGAATCGCAACCCGCGCTCACTTCGACGCGATGCACTCCTGGCAAAGCCCCCACGGCCGGCGTCTCCCGCAAGTCGGACGCCGCACGCTCGTCATGGGCATCCTCAACGTGACGCCGGACTCGTTTTCCGATGGCGGGCAGCTCGATAGCGTGCAGGTGATAGTCGATCGGGCGGGCGCGATGCTGGCGGACGGTGCAGATGTGCTCGATATCGGCGGCGAATCGACACGGCCGGGAGCGCAGGCGGTAAATGCGGCCGAGGAAATCGAACGCGTGCTGCCGGCGATCGAAGCGCTGCGACGCCACTGGCCGGACGCGGTTCTCTCGATCGACACCTACAAGGCTGCCGTCGCCGACGCCGCGATCGCCGCCGGCGCGGATGTCATCAACGACGTGTGGGGCGCGCTTCGCGACGTTTCGCCCGCCCAACGTCGCGCGTGGTCGAGCGCCACCCCGGCCGAGCCGAGCCCCATGGCGGTCGTCGCGGCGCGCCGGAGGTGTCCGCTCATCCTCATGCACAACCGGCCGGATCGGGACTACGGCGATTTCATGAACGACGTGCTGCTCGATTTGAAGGTGAGCATCGGCGTCGCGCGGGCCGCCGGCGTGGAAGCGTGCCAGATCTGGACGGACCCGGGTTTCGGTTTCGCGAAGAACGTGCCGCAGAATCTCGCTGTGTTGCGCGATCTGGACCGCGTTGTTGAATTGGGTTTTCCCGTGTTGGTCGGCACCTCGCGCAAATCCACGCTCGGCGCCGTGCTCGGCACCACGGTGGAGGACCGCCTCGATGCCGGCGGCGCCACGATCGTCTGGGCGATTCAGCAGGGCGCAGCGATGGTGCGCGTGCACGACGTGCGCGAAATGGTTCGCTTCGCGCGCATGGCCGACGCGATCAAAGCGGGACTCGAATTCAAAGGATCCTGAGCATGGACAAACTCATTCTTCGCGAACTTCACTTCGTCGCACGTCACGGCGTGCTCCCGGTCGAGCAGGAAACGAGTCAGCACTTTTCGGCGACGCTCGAGCTCGAGCTCTCGCTGGCGGAAGCGGGGCGCAGCGATCACCTCGATCGCACGATCGACTACTGCGCGGTTCAGGAAGTGGTGCGCAGGATCATCGAGGGCTCGCACAAGAAGCTGATCGAAACGCTCGCCGAATCCGTGGCGGCGGAGCTGCTGTGGGCCTTTCCGCTGTTGCAGGCCGTGACGGTGGAAATCTTAAAGCCGCGCCCGCCGGTCGATTTTCAGTTTGCCGGTGTCGCCGTGCGCATCCGTCGCGAGCGCGCAGGCGCGACCCCATCGTGAAACCGGGACAAAACGTGCGACAGGCTCTGGTGGCAGCCGGCGCGAATCTCGGCGATCGCGCGGCCACGCTCGCCGGTGCGCTTTCCAGGCTCCGGCAGACCGAGGGGATCATCGTCGTGGAGTCATCGCCGCTCTACGAAACCGATCCAGTGGGCATGGTGGAGCAACCGCGTTTTCTGAATCTTGTCGCCGGCGTGGAGACGACGCTCACGCCCGAGGGATTACTAGACGTGCTCCAGCGGATCGAGCACGCGTTCGGACGCGAGCGGCGCGAGCGTTGGGGCCCGCGGACGCTCGATCTCGACCTGCTGGCATTCGAAGGCGAGACGCGGGCGGACGCGCGATTGCAGTTGCCCCATCCGCGCATGCACGAGCGCAGCTTCGTCCTGGTGCCGCTGGCCGACGTGCTGCGGCGGGCGGCGTTTTCCCACGCAGGATGGAGCGCACTGCGCACGCACGCGGAGAATTTCCCGGCCGCGGGCGTATCGAAATTTCCGCGACCGATCGGGACGAAATAAAACGCGAAGGGCTCCGGGCATGGGGAGCGTTATAGAGAAGATGCCGCGCACCGGATCCCCGATCACGATGGAGATTTGGAGCGCATTTTTCCCGCGCAACGCGCGAACGGCATCGACCAGCATCGCGCAGTTTTTGGCGTGAAGAAACGGGAGGTGTGAAACACGCGGACCCCGGCCAAATCGAAGTTGACATCATCGAGTGCTATGTGAGCTTTTTCGCCCCTTAGCGGCTTCCTAGCTCAATGGTAGAGCAGCTGACTCTTAATCAGTAGGTTCGGGGTTCGAGTCCCCGGGGAGCCACCAGCTTTTGCTCTCCTGTGCGGGCGTGGAGGCCGGTCGAGAACGTTGTTTTCCAGTCGAAGTCGGCAGGCGCACCCGTCCTTTTTGCGCCGGCGTAGCTCAACGGTAGAGCACCTGTTTTGTAAACAGGCGGTTGCGGGTTCGAATCCCATCGCCGGCTCCAGTTGCGCTCCAGTTCGCGTTCTCATCCGCGCTCCGACGCGCTGAGTTTTTTGCCCGATGGTGTAATGGTAGCACAACGGATTCTGACTCCGTTTGTCTAGGTTCGAGTCCTAGTCGGGCAGCCATTCGCGCACGCCAGCTTCGTCCGTGGTTTATCGGTCTCCCTGATCCGCCTATCGGCGGGAAACGCAAGTCTCACGCAGGCAGCGTCACACCCGTTTTTTGCGCATTCTCGCGCATAAACTAATTTCGAGACAAAGTGGGTTGACAGGCCAGAATCGATGAAGCCTAGTTCGCGCTCCCCAAATCTACGTCCAGATTTTCCGAAGCAGCGACATGCTGATCCAAATCCGCCTTCCCCGCGCAGTTTGTGGCCGAGAAACGCCAAAGAACCGGCCCAGCTCTTGCTAGTTCGCGGATATGAAATTGAATCTTTCAGCGGTTGACCTCGTCTATTTCTTCGCCCCGAGCGTCTAACCGTAGACCCATCCGATACCCCGGTCCTTTTCTCATCCTATGACCATCCAAAGCCTCCCCCTCGCGTTCCTCCTCGGTGATGCCACCCTGATGGAACTCTTCAAACACGGCGGTCCCATCATGTGGCCGATTCTCCTCGTTTCGTTCCTCGGCGTCACCGTCATCGTGGAGCGCATGCTTTTCATCATTCGCGAAAACAGCCATCGCGAGCCCGAGGTGGTTGAGAAGATGCTCGAGCTCGTCGAAAAGCGCGACATCGATGGCGCGCTCGCCGTCGGCCGTCAGAGCAAGGACTTCGTTGCCCGCATCCTCGTCTACAGCCTTTCGAACAAGGAGTATTCGATGCACAACGCCTTCATCCGCGCCTCAGGCCAGGAACTCGCCCGCTTCCAGCAGGGCATGGCGACGCTCGACACTGTCATCACGGCCGCCCCGCTCCTCGGTCTGCTCGGCACCGTGACGGGCATGATGAAAACGTTCGGTAACATGCAAGGTGACATCAGTGCCGCAGCGGGCGCGATCACCGGTGGCGTGGCCGAAGCGCTCATCGCCACGGCTTGCGGTCTCGCGATCGCCATCGTGGGCCTCCTCCCCTACAATTATCTGAACGCTCGCACGGAAGAGGCGAAGCACGAAGTCGCCGACGCTTCCAACGCGCTCGAGATCCTCGTCAAGAAGTCCGAATCGTTCACGGCCTAAGAAACCGACGGTCGAAACGTTTTACCTCTAGCCCTCTCTTACTATGGCCGGTTCATCTGGTGGCACAGGCCCAGGCGGCGCCAAGAAGGCGCGCATCGAAATCATCCCGCTGATTGATGTGATCTTCTTTCTGCTCGCGACCTTCGTCTTGTTCACGCTCTCGCTGAACAAGTCCGATGGTCTCTCCGGGGTGTCGATGCCTCAGGCCGATACCGGCGAAGCCCGCGATCCAGCCGATTCGGTGACGATTACCGTCACGCAGGAAGGCACGATCGGTTGGAACAAGGATCCGGTGACTTTGGATGAGTTTCTCTCCCGGTTGCGGAGCTACAAGGCTTCCAACCCGGAGGGTCGGATCCTTATCAACGGCGACGAGAACGCCTTCTTCAGTCAGGCGATCTACGTCTTCGACGAAGTCCGCAAGGCGGGCTTCCAGAAAGTGCTTATCGAAACGCGCCTCAAGGCGCCCGGCGCAAGCTGACCCCGGTCGGCCCGCCTCCCCTTTTCAGCCTTAGCAACTCTTTCCCGACATGGCGCAAGGTTCCGTCCCCAAGGTCACAGACGAAGTCAAAAAGAAGGCGCGTATTGAGATCATCCCTCTCATCGACGTCATCTTCTTTCTGCTCGCGACGTTCGTGCTGTTCACCCTCTCGCTGAATAAAATTCAGTCGGTGCCGATCAACCTGCCCGTCGCCTCCAACACGCCGGCGAGCAAGTCGGACCTCGACGAGACCGTCACGCTCCAGGTCTCCGATCAGGGTTCGTGCTATTGGAATAAGGAGCTGATCACCATCAGCGAAATCCAGCCCCGGCTGCAGCAATATAAGACTCAGGTTCCCAACCCGCGCGTGCTGATCGCCGGTGACGACAAGGCCAAGTTCGGCATCACCATTCTCGCTCTCGACGAAGTGCGCAAAGCCGGCATCCAGCAAGTTTCAGTCGAAACCCGCGTGCGTGGCACCGGCCGTTAACCTTCCGCGAATCCACACACCATGCGCCGCGACCTGATCATCGGTATCCTCATCTCCATCGCCTTTCACGGAGGCATCGCCTGGCTCGGCGAACTCGAGACCTCCGCACCCGTTCAACAGGTGGTCGAGGAAGAGCCGACCCTGCAGTTGATGGAGATGCCCAAGCTAGAGCCCGAGGAGCCCGAGGTGGTCGAGTCCGACCAGGAGCAAACCGCGCCCGTCGAGTTCGCCCCTCCGATGCAGCAGGACGTCCCGCAGATCGTCCAACTCGATTCGTTCGTTCAACAGGTCCAGCCGCCGCCGCCCGAGGGCCTCAAGCCCAACATGGGCGTGATCAGCATTCCGCAGGGCCGCCCAGGCGGGTTTGCGCAGGGAGTTGAAATCTTCGACATCTCCAAGCTCGATCAGCGCCCGCAGCCCCGCTCGACCCCGTCCCCGCAGTATCCCTTTGAAATGCGCCGCGCCGGCATCACCGGCGAAGTGACCGTCGAATTCATCGTCGACGCCAATGGCGACGTCCGTAACGCCTTCGCCGTGCGCTCCACGCAACGCGAATTCGAGACCGCCGCCGTCCAGGCCGTAAGCAAATGGAAATTCAAGCCCGGCCGCAAAGGCGGCCGCGCCGTGAACACGCGCATGCAGCAGCCGATCGCCTTCAATCTCGCAGAATAATGCTGACCGTTTTCTCCCTCACCCCGCGCGGACGCCGTTATCGCCGCGCTCTCCTGTGTGCGCTGGCCGCCGTGCTGGCCACCCCCGCCGCCGTCTTCGCGGCGGACGCACCTGCGCATCATCTCGATGACCGCATCGCGACGGAGCTGCAAAAGCTCCAACCACTCGTCGATGCCAAGAACTGGGACGGCTCGCTCGCGCTGATTCAAACGCTCAAGGCCAGCGCCAAACCCGAGAGCTACGACATGGCTTTCCTCTCGGACATCGAAGCCAAGATCTTTTTGCAGAAGGGCGACTACGCTAAAGTCCCCGCGCCTTGGGAGCAGGCCCTCCGCCTTCACGAGAAGTTCAATTACTTCCAGGCCAACGCCGTCCAAGACATCTATTATTACCTGGCCCAGATTTACTACCAGGAAGCGACCGGCACAAAGGTCGTTGAAGCGCAGAAGCAGGCCTTCGCCAAGGCCAGCACCTATCTCCAGCGCTGGTTCGTCGACAACAAGAAGCCGGATTACGACCCGGCCATGCAGGAAGCGGCCATCTTTCACGCCTCGCTCCTCTATAATCAGGCCGTCATCGATCCGGAAAACATCGACAAGGAGCTGATCAAGAAAGCCGAGGACGAAATCCAACGCGGCCTGCGGCTCACGACCCGTCCGAAAGACACCCTTTATATCCTCCTTCTCGCGATTAACCAGCAGCTCAACAACTACGAGCGGCTCTCCGAGATCCTTGAGCTGCTCGTGAAACAGTATCCGGCCAAAAAGGATTACTGGGCTCAGCTTGCCGGCGTCTACCTCACCCTTGCGAATCAGCAGAACCAGGATCAGCGCACCACCCGCGAATACAACACCCGCGCCATCCTGGCGATCGAGCGAGCCCAGGCATTGGGCTTCATGAAGACGCCAAAGGATAATTACACGCTCGTCGGCATCTACTTCAACGTGGGCCAGTTTGGCCGCGCCACCGAATTGCTCCACTCGGGTCTCCGCGACGGGTCGATCGAGAACGATCAGAAAAACTGGGAGCTCCTCGCCTTCTCCTATCAGCAGGTCGACCGCCCACTTCAAGCCATCGATGCGCTGCGGGAAGGCACCAAGAAGTTTCCCAAATCCGGCCAGCTCGATTACCAGATCGCGCAAGTCGCCTATTCGCTCAACCGCCCTGAAGACGCTTACAAAGCCCTCCAGGACGCCATCGGCAAAGGTGGCCTCGACAAACCCGGCGCCGTTTATGGGTTCCTTGCTTATGTAGCGTGGGAGCTCGGCAAGCTCAACGAAGCCGCTGAAGCCGTCGACAAGGCGCTCGCGACCGAGGATTCCCGCCGCGACCAGCAGCTGCCCCGTTTGAAAACGGCCATCGAGGAAGCGATTCGCGAAAAAGAAGGTCCCGCGACCGACGAAGAAAAAACAACTCCCCCTGAAGGCAAAACCGATGACGCCGAAGAGCCAAAGACGCTCTGATCGTCCCTCTCCATGAAGAAAACCTACATTTACTTCCTCGTTCCCGTCATCGGCCTCATCGCCTTCGGGGCGCTGTATTGGAACTTCGACGCCGAATACGCGGCGAAGGAAGCCGCCGAGAAAGCCGAGATCCGCAAGGCGAAGGAAGAGAAACTCGCCAAGGAAGCCCGTGACCGCGAAGTCGCGATCAAGGACGCCATCGAGGCTCAAGAACGCCGCAAGGCCGAACGCGCCGCCAAGGAGGCCAAGGACAAGGCGGACCGTGAAGCCCGGGAACTCGCCATCGAAGCCCGCGATCGCGCCAATCGTGAGCAACAGAAGCTCGCCCAACAGGTCGAGCGCCTCGAAAAAGAGGTGAAGGTCGAGCAGGAGGCCATCGAAGAGCTGCAGAAGGAATTCCAGCTCGCCAAGGACGAGCAGCAATTCCTCAAGGACTACGTGAAGCAGGCCGAAGCCAACACCAAGAGCCTCTCCGAAGTTCTCGAAAAGATCACCGCGGCTGACAAGGCGCGCGCCCAGGCGGAAGCCGCGGCGGCCAAGTCCCGGAACTCATAATTACCCAGCATGAAAAAGTGGATCTATCTCATCTCGGTCGGCAGTATGCTGGCCGTCTTCATGTTCTTCTACTTCGCGCATGTGAAGGATGCCGAGATCAAGGAGAAGCAACGCGCCGCCGAACTGGCTCAAAAGCAGAAGGAAGAAGCCGACCGCAAAGCCAGCATCGAGGCGAAGGCCCGCGAAGACGCCGAGCGCCGCACCCGCGAACGCGCGGAAGCCGAAGCCAAGAAGGAAGCCGACCGCCTCGCCAAGTGGGAAGCCGAGAACAAAAAGATTCAGGACGCCACGGACGAGATGAACGCCAAGGCCGACGCCTACTCGAAGCAGATCTCCGCGCTCGAGGTTGAGCTCAACCGCTTGCGCATGGATAAGGAAAATCTCAATCGCGAGGCCTTCGAGTTCGCCAAGCAGGTCGAGCAGGCCCGCGTCGCGAAACGGAACGCCGAGCTCGAGATCCAACGCATGACCGACATGATCGCGAAGCGAGCGGGCGACAGTTCCCTGACCCGCCTCCCCACTCCTCCGCCCTCGCGCTCCTGATCGCATCGCGCGACCGTTCCATTTCGAAACCCAAGGCGTCACTGCCTTGGGTTTTTTCGTCGCCCAACTCGTTGCACCTTCACCGCTCCGCCCGCACGAGCTCTCGGCCGCGGCAATCTTTCCGAGATTTTGTTTGCGGCCGTTCAGCCCGTGGCTTTTTCTCCGCCTTCCCTCGATGCGAAAGCCGTCGGGAGCAGATGTCGGGGCGTAGCTTAGCCTGGTAGAGCGCTACGTTCGGGACGTAGAGGTCGTGAGTTCGAATCTCACCGCCCCGACCATCGCAACGCTGTCACAGCACGAACGGATTGTAGCGCAGCTCGTTCTCCGCCGTCGTCAGCGGCCCGTGGCCCGGTGCGATCACCGTCTCCGCTGGCACCGACTGCAGCATCCGCCGCAAGTTCGCCGCAAGCTGCCGCCGGCAAAACTGCGCTCCGCCCACGGAACCCGCAAAGAAAAGATCGCCGGAGACGAGCAAGGCCGCCCCTCGGCTCGCGGCCGGCGCTTCCACCAGGTAGCAGTTGTGCGCCGGTGCATGGCCGGGCGTGCTAAACGCCGTCACCCTAAGCCCGCCGAACTGCTTCCGCTCGCCCTCCGCGATCCCCTCCCCACACGGCACCTTGGCCCCGCGCGGGCAATACGCCTCCCGAATCCCAAAACGCTCCACCACCGGACACAGCCCGCCCGCATGCTCGCCTTCGACGTGCGTCAGAAACACCGCCTCCACCTCTCGAATCTCCAGCGGCCACACCGCCTCGAGTGACTCGCTCGACGGCCCCGTGTCGAACAACACGCCGCGCGCCGCGCCGACCTCCGCCACCACATAAGCGTTCGCCACCCCGATCCCGTGCCGCATCCGCAGCGGATGGAGTGTAAACGGCAGCACCGCCTGAGCCGGCAACGGGTAGCGTCCGCACGCCAGCGCGCACAACCCGACTTCGTTCAACCCCAGCACCGACGCCAGCCGCCGCACCTCGGCCGACGACAGCTCCGGCCGATAGTTGATCGCATCGCGGATGCGCCCCGGCGCGACATTCGCCCGGTGACCCAACGCGTCTTCGTTGAGTCCGGCATGGCGCATGGCTTTCTCGAGCACATCGCCGAGTTCGTCCTCCAATGGCACGGCATTCAACACGGCGCCCGAAGGTTACAAGTCCGCCTCGCCCCACGCAAAATGATTTTGTTTTTTCGAAGGCCCCGGGCAGCGTCGTCCCCATGGATTCCGTCCAGAAAGAAATCCTCGACATCTTTGTCCGCACGCGCGCCCTCCAGGAGGGCCACTTCATCCTGCGCTCCGGGCTCCACAGCGGCCACTACTTCCAATGCGCGCAGGTCTGCCAGCGGCTCGACGCCGTCGAGCGGCTCGCACAGCTCCTTCTCGCCAAGCTGCAGCGTCACGCGTTCACCACCGTGCTCGCGCCGGCAATGGGCGGTCTCGTCATCGGCCAGGAACTCGCGCGCCAGGCCCGCGCCCGCTACCTTTTCGCCGAAAAGGAGAACAACACCCTGGTGATGCGACGCGGTTTCGTCATCGCTCCGGGCGAGCGGGTCTTGATCGCGGAGGATGTCGTCACCCGCGGCGGCCGCGTGATCGAGTGCCTCGACATCATTCGCCAAGCCGGTGGCGTCCCGGTGGCCGTCGCCATGCTCGTCGATCGGAGCGCCGGCTCGGCCCGCTTTGACATCCCCGCTGTGTCGTTGCTCGAACTCAGCTTCCCCACTTATCCCGCCGACGCCATGCCCGACTGGCTCGCCAAGATTCCGGTGCAGAAACCCGGCAGTTGAGCGCCACGGTTTCCGCCCCCTCGCTTCGCCACGAATCCTCAAATGCCTCCTCATCGCAGGCGTTTCCCTCTCGCCCTGTTCGCCCTTCTGACCGTCACGGCGTTCGCCGCCGTCGCCACATTCAACGTCGGCGATCCCGTGGAAGTCCTTTGGTCCGGCTCTTGGTATAAGGCGAAAGTGATCGGCGCCGAAGAAGGCAAGTGGCGCATCACCTACGAAGGCTACGGCAGCAATTGGGACGAAACGGTCGGCCCCGATCGCATTCGTCCTCGGCCCGACGCGGCCGCCTCCGCTTCCAGGGTTGCCGACGCCGCAACGCCGCAGCCGTCCGCCGAGCCCGCCACGGCCACCTTCCCGTTTCCCGAGCGCCCCGCCGGCAAACCCGCCGGCATCCAAGGCGCGTTTCTGCGCGTCGAATCGTGGTTCTTCAACGGCCGCCTTTCGTTCACCCAGCAGGGTTGGTTTTTCACCAAGGACGGCCGCGTCAGCCTCACGCCTGTCGGCGGATTCGATTTTGCACGCTTCGCGGAGGCGACTCACGCGCGCAAGTGCGACGGCGTGTATTGGATCGATGGCGACAAACTCGTCGTTCAATGGGCGCACAACGCCAAAACCGACACCTACGCTTACGAGTCGAAGCCCGACGGCTCGCTCACGCTCGACGGCCTCGCCGCCACGCGCGTCGACGGGTTCCCGCGCGGCTGGCGCGCCGACGTCGTTTACGAGGGCGGAGCGTCCGTTCGCGGTGGGGGATCCTATCTCGCCTCCGCCAACTCGCTGCACCTCCGCCGCGACGGCACTTTCGGTGGCGAAGCGGTCGGCTCGGTCAGCACGGTCGCGGCCGGCCACACCGTCGGCGGGGGTTCGTCCAGCTCCACCGCGGGCACGTATGAGTTCGACGGCTACACGCTCACGCTGCGCCACGCCGACGGCCGGATCGAGCACCGCACCGTCTTCGCCTTTAGCGATCGCGACGCCCACGGCGCGCCCGAGTTCATCTGGCGCGAAGGCAGCATGCTCAGCCGGCGCGACCGGAACTAGCCGCGTCGCTCCGCGGGATCGAACCTCTCGATGGACACTCCTCCGGAAAAGAAACGCTTCCCTCTCGTCACCGCCCTGATCGAGACGTTCGGGTTCAGCCCGGCGCTCGCGACCGCGGTTGCGCTTTTTCTCAGCCTGCTCTGCGCGCTGGCGCTCGTGTGGGTGATTCGCTCCGCCCCGCCGGACAAACTCGTCCTCGTCACCGGTCCGGAGGGCAGCTCGTTTCATCGCTGGGGCACCGCTTATCAGAAAGCCCTCGCCTCCCACGGCATCACCCTGGAGGTCCACCCGTCCGCAGGCGCCCTCGATAATCTCCAGCAACTCCGCTCGTCCACCACCCAGACCGACCTCGGCTTCGTCTCCGGCGGGATCGCCAAAGACGAGGATGTCGCCGATCTCGTTTCACTCGGCAGCGTCGCCTACCAGCCTCTCATGGTCTTTTACCGGAGCTCCTCCGCCATGACGCGGCTCTCCGAGCTCGCAGGCAAACGCATCGCCGTCGGCGCGATCGGCAGCGGCACGCGCACGCTCGTGCTCACCCTCCTCCGCGCCAACGCCATCACCGGCGAACCCACGACGTTCGTCGACCTCGACGCCGAAGCGGCCGCAGCCGCCTTGATCCAGGGTGATCTCGACGCCGTATTCCTCATGGGCGACTCCGCGCCGATCCAGACGCTCCGCACCCTCGTTCGAACCCGCGAGGTGCAACTCTTCAGTTTCGCCCAAGCCGACGCGTATGTTCGTCGTCACGCCTTCCTCAACAAGATTGTTCTCCCCCAAGGCTCGATCGATCTCGGCGCCAACCTCCCCGCTCAGGACGTCGAGCTCGTCGGCCCCACCGTCGAGCTCGTCGCACGCCGCGGGCTCAACTCCGCCCTCTCCGACATCGTCCTCGAAGTGGCGCGGGGCGTCCACTCCCGCGCCGGACTTCTCCAGAAACGCGGCGAATTTCCCGCTCCGCTCGAGCAGGACTTTCCGCTCAGCCAGGACGCGCTGCGCTACTACAAGGACGGCCTCGGCTTCTTCCACCGAACGTTCCACTCCTTCTGGCTCGCCAACCTTTCCAACCGCATCCTCGTCGCGATCGTGCCCTTCGTGCTGGTCCTGATTCCGGCCCTTCGCCTCCTGCCCGTCGCGTATCGTCTCGGCATTCAACTCCGGCTTTATCGCTGCTACCGACCGCTCCTTCGCATCGAACGCGAGACTTTCAGCCCGCTTCCGCCCGAACGCGTTCAGGAATTGCTGCGCCGCGTCGACGAGGTCGAGGACGCCGTCAATCGTCTCAAAATTCCCGCCTCGTTCGCCGACCGCTTCTACTGGCTGCGCAGTCACATCAGTTTCGTGCGTCAGCGGCTCCAGTCCCGCTTGCCCGCGTCTTCCGTCAACTGACGAACCTCCCGCTCGCGCCCGCTAGCCGGCGGCGCCGCCGAGCGCCCCCGTTTACCCCGGCGCAGGTTCGACCACACGCGCGAGATTCCCCAGCAACTCGCGCCACGAGGCCTCCATTTTTCCGACGTGTTCCGCCCACGTCGGATGCAGTTCGTGTGTCACCGTCACTTCGCTCGACGGCAACTCGTCCTCGATCTCCACCAACACCCGCGACCCCAGCGGCGAGCCCGCGATCATCCAGGTAAACACCAGCCGTCGCGGCCGATCCAACTCCAGGTATTTGCCCAGGTGCTCGATGGTTTCCCCACCGCGCTCCACCATGAACGAAAACGCCCCGCCCACCCGCGGATCGACCGCCAGGTGCACTATTTCCTCATCCCGCACCGTCGGTCCAAACAACCACCGCTCGATCATCTCCGGTTTCAGCCACGCTTCATAAACGCGCTCCGCCGCCGCCTCGATCCGCCGCCGCACCACCGCTTTCACTGGGATCATCGCACTCATCACGCTTCTCCCTAATCATCTCACCCGCCGCCGCAAACCGCCCCGACGCTCACCGTCCGACCGTCGCCGCCACGCTCTCATCGCCGCGCGCGCCTCCGCCCACCGGACCGCGCACGCACGCGACGCATCCGACGGCAAAAAGGTGCGGGAACTTTTCCGCGAAAATCTTCACACCGCCGTGGCTCCCGGCGCGGAAGCTGTTATCGGTTGTCGTCATGGCCGGCCCGCTCTCGGCTCTTCGTTCGCTGCGTCCCGCGCTCCTGTTCCTGCCTATCGTTCTCGCGGGCACGCCGGCCGCACTCCACGCCGACGCGCTCGACGACGCCCGCGCCGATCTCCGCGTCGGCAAATACGAAGACGTCATCGACGCCGCCCGCGCCATCTCGACCGAGGATCGCACCGAAACCGAATCCTGGCGCGAACTCGAAGCCCGCGCCCTCCTCGCCCTCGGCCGTTACCCCGACGCCGCCGAACGCCTCGACGAACTCGGCGCCTCCGTCCTCTTCAATCTTCATCTTCGCCTCCTCCAACGCGAAGCCGCCCTCCACACCGGCAACACCGAAGCCGCCACCCTCGACGTCCGCGAAGTCGTCCGCGCGATGAACTTCGCCGCCATGAGCCGCGGCACCGATTACGTCCGCTCCTCCGAATTCCAGGCCATCATGGGCGAGGCCAGCCTCCTCGCCGGACTCGACCCACGCCTCGCCCTCGAAAACTTCCTCCGCCCCGCCCAGCGCGCCGAACCGCCTTCGCGCGACGCCTTCCTCGCCGCCGGCCGTCTCGCCCTCGAAAAACGCGACTTCGCGCTCGCCTCGCGCACGTTTAATGACGGCCTCCAGTTCGCACCCGACGATCCCGATCTCCTCTGGGGCCTCGCCGCCGCCTTTCAGACCGGCGACCGCAAGCAACTCGTCGCCCAAGCCCAGCGCGCCCTCGAGATCAACCCCCGCCACGTCCCTTCGCATCTTCTCCTCGCCGAGCACTTCATCGACGCCGAACGCCGCGACCTCGCCTCAGTTCATATCGATCTCGCGCTCGCCGTAAATCCGCACACGCCCGACGCCCACGCCCTGCGCGCCGTCCTCGCCCACATCGCCCGCGACCCCGTCGCCGCCGCGAAACACCGCTCCGCCGCCCTCGCCACGTGGACGAACAATCCCCGCGTCGACCACCTCATCGGCCGAAAACTCTCCCAACAATACCAGTTCGCCGATGGCGCCGCGTCCCAACGCCTCGCCCTCGCCCTCGATCCGTCGTTCACCCCCGCCCGCGTCCAACTCGCCCAGGACCTCCTCCGCCTCGGTCGCGAAGACGAAGGCTGGTCGCTCGCCGCCGCCGCGCACGAGGCCGACGCCTACAACGTCGAAGCCTACAACCTCACCACCCTCCACGATCAGCTCGAGAAATTTACCGTCCTCACCAGCCCGCACTTCCGTATCCGCATGTCCGCTACGGAAGCCCCGCTCTACGGCGACCGCGCCGTTGCCCTCCTCGAACGCGCCCACGCCCACCTCACCGAGCGTTACGACCTGAAGCTCGATCAACCCGCCATCGTCGAGATCTACGCCAACCCGAAGGACTTCGCCGTCCGCACCTTCGGCATGCCCGACATCGGCGGCTTCCTCGGCGTCTGCTTCGGCCCCGTCTTCACCATCAACAGCCCCGCCTCCGCGCACGCCAATTGGGAAGCCGTCCTCTGGCACGAATTCACCCACGTCATCACGCTCACCATGACGCGCAACCGCATGCCGCGCTGGCTCAGCGAGGGCATCTCCGTTTTCGAAGAGCGCCAGCAAAACCCCGCCTGGGGCCAGCTCATGTCGCTCGGTTACCGCGACCGCATCGTCGAAGGAAAACTCCAGCCCATCAGCCGCATGAGCGCCGCGTTTCTCGAAGCTCAGGACAGCCGCGACACCCAGTTCGCCTACTTTCAATCCTTCCTCGTCGTCGAATTCCTCGTCGAACGCTTCGGCTTCGAAAAACTCCGCGCCCTCCTCGCCAGCCTCGCCAACGGCCTCGAAATCAACGCCGCCCTCGCCCGCCATTTCGCCCCGCTCGACGAACTCGATCGCGATTTCGCCACCTACGCCCGCGACACCGCCCTCGCTTTCGGCCGCGGCCTCGACTTCCGCCGCGACGCCGGCGGCCTCAACGCCATCATCGCGGAAAATATTCCCGGCCTCCGCACCTCCGCGAATGTCCACACGCTTCTCGCCGCCGCGCGCGAAGCTGCCGACGCCGAAGACTGGAAAACTGTCCGCGAAAAACTCGCCCCGCTCGTCGACGCCGGCCTCTACCTTCCGGGTCCCGACAACTTCCACTCGCTGCTCGCCCGTGCCGCCAACGCCCTCGACGACCCCGCCGCCGAGCGCGACGCCCTCACCACCATCGCCACCCACGAAGGTGATGCTCTCGCCTCCGTCACCCGCCTCCTCGCTCTCGCCGAATCCGAAAAAGACTGGCCCGCCGCCGCGCGCTGGGCCGACGCCTGGATCGCCATCAATCCCCTCGCCCCGACGCCCTGGCGCACGCTCCTCGACGCCCACGAGCGCACCGCCAACCACGCCGCCGCCGCCGCAGCCGGCCGCGTTCTCCTCCAACTCGATCCTCCCGACTTCGCTTCGATCCATTTCCGCGTCGCCCAGCAGCTCGCCTCCACCGATCCCGACAACGCCCGCCGCCACGTCCTCCAAGCGCTCGAAGACGCCCCGCGCTTCCGCGCCGCCTACGACCTCCTCGCCACCCTCCCCCCTTCGCCATGA
>JAEZAD010000084.1 GCA_023430565.1 Verrucomicrobiota bacterium | reverse complement strand
GGCGGCTCCTCAGACGGCGGCACGTAGGTGTTGGTCAGGCTGTAACCGTTCACCGAGTGCGCGTAGTTGGGTACCGCCCTTTCATTGATGGTGTAGGTGTACGCCGTCATCAGCCCGTCCGAGGTGGGCAGGCTCCCGAAGGAGTACGCCCAGTCGTCGTCCTCTGTGACGACCCTACTGTCAACCACGGTTCCGTTGCGGAGCAGGTTCACCGTGATGGATTCCGGTCGCACACCCGCCGCGTCGCCGCCGTCCACCCAGGTCTTGCGGCCCGAGATCTCGACATAGCGGACTTCGATGTCTGCGAGCTGGTTCACAATGCTCAGCCCGTTATAGGTGGCCTGATACCCTGCCACCGGCGCTTCCTGCACGGTGTAGACGATCTTCGGACCGCTGCCGCCGGTTTGGTAGACTTTGAGGCCCGTGTAGGTATAGGTCCAGATGTCGCCATCCTTCGTCCATGTCGGCTGCGCGGCGACCGGTACGCCGTCGGCGAAGAGTGTGATCCGAATGTTCTCAGGGCGCAGGTTGTTCTGGTTGCCCTGGTCGACCCAGGTCTTGGTGCCAGTCACATTCGCCGTGGGGATGAGTTCGTCGACCATCCGGATGACGCCGCCGGATAGCGCGCTGCTGGTGATGGTGCCGTTCTCCGCCACGGTGATGGTGATGTCCTCGGCCCGGACATACCCGGCGGGCACGACCGTTTCGACCAGCACATAGCGCCCGGGTTCCAGGCCGGACACGACATGGTCGCTGCCGGTGGTCCGGAAGGTTTCAATCAGCGTCCGAACGCCGTTTTGCACGCGGTAGAGCGCGAGCGTCGCGCCAGCGAGCCGGCTTCCGCTGCCCGTTCGCTTGGAGATGGTCATAAGCCGTATGCTGTTTGTGATGTCATAGCCGAGCACACGCCTGCCGCCCTCCCCTGTGGATACGGTCATGGAGCCGATGGCTTTGGCGTAGCCGGGCACCGCGCTTTCGTCCACGGTGTACGCAATCTCCCGGACGTTCATGGGATCGGTGTAATCGAACCTGGGCAGGCCGGTGAAGCTGTAGCCCCACGCGTCGTCCGCGCCGCTGAGGGTCACGCTGTCCAATGCCTCGCCGTCCGCCAGCAGGGTGACGGTCACGTTCTCCGGGCGCTTGGCGTAGAGATTGGACTGGTCGGCCCAGACCTTCCTGCCCGTCACGTCCACCTTCTCGGTGTCGTTTTGGAACAGCGGGCTGCCGTCGGGGTAGCTGGCCTGCACGCGCAGTTGGCCGTTGCCCGCCTCGTCATCCACCACGACGGTCAGCGGGAAGCTCTCCGTGGAGTAGTTTACGCCGGTATCGTCGATGCCCTGCTCGTTCCCGGTGATCTCCGTGATCGTGTAGTGGTGCGTGCCGGTGTCGTCCCGGTCCGCGTTCTTCTGGTACTGGATCGCGGTGAACGCGATCTGCCCGCTGGCATTCGATACGCCCGTCGAGACCAGCGCGCCGCCATTGTCATGATCCCGGACCTCGAAGCGGAACATGCCATCGAGCTGTGCGCGGCCCTCCAGCGTCTTCGAGCCGACCGGCGTGTACGAGCCGGTGGCGCTATAGCTGTTTGCGAAGCCGAGGCTGTTGGTCTCTTCAGGCGTTTGGGCGTTGTTTTTGTAGGTCCTGACGAGCTTGGTGAGCTCGCCCGTTACTGCGTCGTACCCGATCGCGATGGTCACCCTGTATACCGTCGTGTCATAGGAGAACCCGCCGATGCCGCCGTCCACCTCCGTCACCTCATAGGTGAAGGTCTTGCCGATGTCGTCCTGGTCGTACATGAGCGCCGGGAACTGGAAGCTCCCGCCGACGTTCTGGACGGTGCTCACGTCCATCGGGTTCACATCATCCGTCACGTCGGTGAGCTTGAAGGAGAAGATGCCGTCTGCGATCGCGCGGCCCGAAAGCGTCTTCGTTCCGACAAGCGTCTCGCTGATGGTATCCGCGTAGGCGTTCGCGAACGCCAGCACGTTGCCGTCCTGCGGCACTTCGCCCTTGGACGTCGTGACGGTCTTTGTCAGATTGCCAGTTTCGGCGTCGTACCCGATGGTGATGCTCACCGAGTATACAGTGTCGTCGTACTCGTGGTTGGTGACGCCGCCATCCACCTCCGTTACCTCATAGAAGAAGGTCTTGCCGATATTGTCCTGGTCGTATGTGAGCGCCGGGAACTGGAAACTCCCTCTGACGTTCTGGACGGTGCTTACATCCACCGGGTTCTTATCGTCCGTTACGTCGGTGAGCTTGAAGGAGAAGTCGCCGTCCGCGATTGCGCGGCCCGTCAGCGCCTTCGTGCCGGAAAGCGTCGCGCTGATCTCAGAAGCGTATCCGTTCAGGAACGCGATCGCCGAAGCCGGGGCGTCGGTGTGGGTTTCGTCGGTATAGGTGACCGCCTTTTCGACGATCAACGCGCCATCTTTCAGGTTGCTGTCCGAAACGGTGACGGTCACCGTATAGACCGTCTCGTCGTAGGTATGGTTTGCGACGCCGCCTGGGACCTCGGCCACCTCATAGGTGTGGACGCCGATGTCGTTCAGGTCATAGCTAAGGTCGAAGTAGAACGCGCCGGACACGTCGTTCGTTGTGTCAACGCGCTCGGGGTTCTCGGGGTCCGTCACGTCGGTCAGCGAGAAGGTGAACTCGCCCGGCTCCAGCGCGCGGCCGCTGAGCGTCTTGCCGCCAACGATGGTCAGCAAGCCCTCCGCCACGTACTGGTTGGTGACGGCCACGGAATCCTTCCTGGCTTCCATGTCCGTCTTGGGCGGCAGTACGAAGTAGTTCTTGCCGTCGATCACGCTGCCGGTGACGCTATGGAGGGTGGAAACCGCGGGATTTCCGCCGGTTGCCTGAAGCGTCGCGGCATCGTAGTGCGCCGCGGGGCCAGTCTCCACCACCACGTAGCCACCGTAGTAGTTCAGGTACTTGTCGGGCGCGCTGACAAAGCTCGCCTTACCGCTCGAGTCGGTCGTAATGGTTGCGACCTTGTTGCCCTCGCCCACCGCGACACCTGCAGCGATCTCGTCCGCCGTGAACGGTCCGTAGATGGAGAACGCTACGCCGGAGAGCGGCGTGCTGTCGCTGCCGCGCTTTTCGATCTCCAGAT
>JAEZAD010000040.1 GCA_023430565.1 Verrucomicrobiota bacterium | reverse complement strand
GCGGCCGCAGTTCTACTTAATACACCTAAGAAAAAGCGCCGGGGCGCGAGGCCCCGGCGCTGTGATCAAGAACAGGCAACCTAAAGTTATTTGAACCAGCGGACGACGTGGTAGGTGGCGGCGGCGAGTTGTTTGGGCAGCTCGACGTGGCCGTAATGAGTCATCAACGGATCCCAGACCATGATGCGGATCGCGGCGTCGGGATTCTTGCGGCGGTATTCGTTGGCGAAGAAAACCTCGACGCTCTTCAGCGGGTCTTCGGGGACCCAGTGGTTGCGGTCGTAGTGCGCGACGGTCCAGACCATCTGCTGATAGCCGTCCATGCGCGTGTAGTGGGTTGAGAAGAGTTCGGCGCTGACGTCCTCGAGGTTCACGCCCCAGGGGTTGCCGGTGCGCTCGAGGATTTTTTCGATCGAGACTTCGATCCAACCCTTCAGGTCGATGTCGCCGCCGTGTTCGATGCTTTGAATCTGTTGCTTGAATTGGGCGCGGCGGCGACCCTCGGCCTTGATCCATTTTTCGGCGATCTGGTAGGTGGAGTCGCCGGGCTCGTAGAGGGGGTTGAGCCAGCGGCTGTAGCCGCCGGAGTAGCCCTTGGCGTTGCGGCGGGAAAGTTTGTGGAGGGGCGTGCGTTCGCGGGGCGCGGTGGCGTTGGCGGCGTTGCTGCCGGCGGGGTTGCGCGCGGGACGCTTCTCGATTTCGCCGGACGCTTCGCGGGCATCGCGGACGCGATCCATGCGGGCGGGGCCGCCGCTGCCCCAGCCGAGGTAGCGGCCGGCGGTGCGGGCGCGGAGCTCGGGATCGTTGTTGGCGAGCATGGCCATTTCGCCGGACGTGGAGTGACCGATGAGGAGGAGATCGCCGGTCGTATGTTTCATGAGGAGCTGCTTGAGGCCCTTCATCACGTTGGTGTTCGTGAGGAGGCAGTTTCGCAGCTCGGATTCGTCCATCGAGAGCTCCTGATCGAGGAGGTAGGCCGGCTGGCGATCTTCGCTCGGGACAGGTTCGTCCCAGCCGCCGTATTTGAAGTTACCGGGGATGGAGACGATCATCACGTTGAGTTTCTGCGCAAGATACTGGCCCCAGCCGGGGCGATTTTTCAGGTCGACGTAGAATTCATACACGTTGGCGGCGCCGCCGTTCATGATGATGAGCCAGGGATACTTTTTCGCTTCGGGATCGAGCGACGTGAGGCGGAGGCCGGTGATATCCCAGTCGAGGTTGTAGTGGCGGTAGCGTTCGACGCACCATTTGGCTTCGTAGCCGAGGGTTTGGGCGGGAATCTTTTCGAGGTCGCGCGGATCGAAGGCGCCGTCGGGTGCGGCGAGCGCGAGGTCGGTGACGTGTTTTCCGCCGTCGGGGAGGTCCCAGCCGAGCGACATGAAAGAGTCGGTGTCGAGCGAGACGTAGGGCGATTTGGCGTCGTCGAGGAGCGCGTGGATTTTTTGTTCGACCGCGGGTGAGGCAACGACGGTGACGGCGGGGAGCAGTGCGGCGAAGACGCCGAGCGAGACGGAGCGGAGGAATTTCATGGGAGGATGCGACGAGGATGGAAGGTGGGCTTCAGGCGTCTTGTTTCATCATCCAGTCGACGACGTCGATGAAGGCGGCGCCGAGTTGTTCGGGGAGCTCGACGTGGCCGTAGTGGGTCAGGTTGAGGTCCCAGCCGATAACGCGGACCTTGGCGGTGGGATTGCGGCGGAGGTATTCCCTGGCGAGCGTGACGTCGCCACCAGAATCTGGATACAACGCGTTCCAGTGGCCGTCGAGTTTGGCGACGCACCAGACCATGGTCTTGTAGCCGGTGGTGGGCGCGAAGCTGGTCGAGCAGAGGTCCTTTTGGACGTCCTCGACGTTGATCTTCCAGGGATTGCCGGTTTTCGCGAGGGCGCGCTCGATGGCGACCTCAACCTCGCCCTTCATCTTGAAGTTGTCGCTGTGTTCGAGGTCCTGAAGCGGCTGCTTGAAGTTCGCGCGGCGGCGGCCTTCGACGTCGAGCCACCTGGTGGCGATGTCGAGGACGGACATGCCCGGTTCGTAGAGTGGATTGAGCCAGCGGCTGTAGACGCGGCTGTAAACCTGCGGCGTGCGGCGCGCCATCGTGTTGAGCCAGAATTCCCCGGGGGCGGTCCAATCGCGTCCGGCGCCGCCGCCGCCTCCGCCGGTGAGCGTGGGTGGGGCGACGAAGTTTTTGTCGGCGGCTTTTTTCGCGGCGACGACGGCTTTCAGGCTGACGGGGCCGCCGCTGCCCCAGCCAAGGTAGCGGCCTTTGAGGCGGGCTTTGAGTTCGGGATCCGTTTCGGCGAGCGCGGGAAGTTCGCCGCCGGTGGAGTGCCCGACGATGAGGAGGTCGCCGGTGGTGTGTTTGACGATGAGCTGTTTCAGGCCCTGGAGAATGACCTGGAACGTGAAGACCGAATTGTAGACGAGCTCCTCGTCGTCGGTGAGATCGCGATCGAGGAGGAAGGCGGGTTTGCGCGTGGCGATCGGTTCTTCCCAGCCGCCGTAGCGGAAGTTGCCGGGAATGGAGACGATCAGGACGTTGAGTTTTTGCGCGAGATACTGGCCCCAGCCGGGACGGTTCTTCAGGTCGATGTAGAACTCGTAGATGTTGGCGGCGCCACCGTTGAGGATGACGATCCACGGTTTGTTTTTGGCGGCGGGATCGTTGCTCGTGAGGCGGAGGCCGCCGATGTCCCAGGGGAGGTTGTAGCGGGTGAAGCGTTCGACGAACCAGTCGGCTTTGTAGCCGAGAAGCTTCGGGTCGAGTTTGGCGACGTCGCGCGGGTCGAAGGCGCCGCCGGGGGCGGCGAGGGCGAGGTCGGTGACGTGTTTGCCGCCGTCGGGCAGGGTGAGTTTGAGGGCGCGGAAGTCGGACTCGGCGAGCATCACATAGCTTTTCGGCTGATCGAGAAGCGCGGCGATTTTGCCGTCGGAGTAGTTGGCGAAGGCGGGAGAGGCGCACGCGAGCGTGACGGCGGACAGAAGCGCGGCGGAGGAAAGTTTCGAAGTCATGGCGGAGGCTAGGAGGGGTTTCACTTGAACCAGCGGACGACGCTGTAGAAGGCGGACGCGAGTTGGCGGGGCAGTTCGACGTGGCCGTAGTGGGTCATGGGGAGGTCCCAGACGATGATGCGGACTTTGGCGTCGGGATTTTTCAGACGGAATTCCTTCGCGAGAAAGACCTCCCAGCTCTCCATCGGCGTTTCGGGGACCCAGTGGTTGCGGTCGTAGTGAGCGACGCACCACACCATCTGGTCGAAGCCGTCCATGCGTGTGTAGGCGGTGGAGAAGAGATCTTTTTGGACCTCGTCGATGTTCACGCCCCAGGGGTTGCCGGATTTTTCCAACAGTATCTCGATCTGACGGGTGACATCGCCGATGCGGCCCCAGCCGCCGGCGGAGTGTTCGAGGTCTTGCAGCGGCTGCTTGAACATCGGCCGGCGGACGCCCTCGGCCTCCATCCATTTTTCGGCGATTTGTTTGGTGGAGAAGCCGGGTTCGTAGAGCGGATTGAGCCAGCGGGAATAGCCGCCGCTGTAGCCCTGGGCGCTGCGACGGTTGAGTTGGTGAAGCGGCGGGGGCTCGCGGCCGTAGTTGGAACGTTCGAGTTCGGGTTCCTTGACGGCGCGAATCGCGTGAACGCGCGCGGGGCCGCCGGAGCCCCAGCCGAGGAAGCGGCCTTTGAGACGGGCGGCGAGCGCGGGATATTCGTAGGAGAGGAACGCGAGTTCGCCGGACGTGGAGTGGCCGATCATGAAGAGATCGCCGGTGGTGTGTTTCATCACGAGCTGTTCGAGCCCGTGCATGATCAGGCGGTTCGTGTAGATCGCGTGGCGGACGTGGTATTCGTCCATCGAAAGCTCCTGGTCCAGGAGGTAGGCGGGCTGGCGTTGCTCGGAATCGAGCGGTTCCGGCCAGCCGCCGTATTTGAAGTTTCCCGGTATGGAGACGATGAATACATTGAGCTTCTGCGCGAGGAACTGGCCCCAGCCGGGGCGGCTTTTCAGGTCGACGTAGAACTCATACACATTGGCGGCGCCGCCGTTCATGATGACGAGCCATGGGTAGTTTTTGGCCTCGGGATCGAGGGAGGTGAGGCGGAGGCCGGTGATGTCCCAGTCGAGGTTGTAGTGCTTGAAGCGTTCGACGCACCACCTGGCCTCGTAGCCGAGGGTTTTGGCGGGGATCTTCTCGAGATCGCGCGGATCGAAGGCGCCGCCGGGGGCGGCGAGCGCGAGGTCGGTGACGTGTTTGCCGCCGTCGGGAAGCTCGAAGCCGGAGCCGAGGGCGCGGAAATCGGTTTCGGGGAGGGAGGCGTAGATTTTGTCCTGATCGAGGAGCGCGTGGATCTTTTTCTCGATGGCGGGATTGGCGGGCAGGAGCGTGGGCGCAACGAGCGCGCAGAGCAGGGCGGGGGCGAGGAGTTTCATGCGGAAAATTTTTCGGCCGCACCGTGCGAGCGATGCGGCCGAGGTTGCGGCTAGAAGTTGTAGGTGGTGGTGAACTGGAAGCGGCGCTCGGGGTTCACGGTCAGGAGCGTCTCGCTGCCATCGCCGCCGCTGCGGGCGCGAAAGCTGAGGTCGTCGGTGACGTTGAAGACGTCGAGTTTGAACCGCCAATTGTTCCAGGTGTAGAAGAGGCCGAGGTTCACGATGCGCGTGGGCGGGAGTTTCAGCAGGCGCCAGCGGCCGGAGTAGGTGCTGGAGAAATAGTTTCCGCTGAGCGTGAAACCGAGGCCGCTGGGCAGGGTGTAGATGCCGCTGATGCCGAACTGGTTTTCGGGCTGTCCCTGTTTTTCTGGATACTGCGCGGCGATCGCGGCGGGGACGGCGAGGTTGAGTTTACCGCCGAAGCCGAAGGCCTCGGCGGGGTAGATGATCTGGCCGGTGGCGGGATCGACGACGTCCTGGAAGCCGAGCCAGTTGGCGTTGATCCAGATGGTGCCGGTGCGGACGGGATCGTAGATGGTTTTCTGAACGATCGCGTAGACGGAGGCGGAGAATTGCTTGTTCGGCACCCATTTGATTTCGAGTTCGGTGCCGCGGGTTTCGGTGGAGGAGACCTCGGCGCCGAGAATGGACGAGTCGGAGTTGGGCGAGACGTCGGTGCGGGTCTGTTCGTAGGCGGCGAGCGTGATGAACAGTTGGTTGTTCATCAGGCTGGTCTTGATGCCGGCTTCGAGGATCTGGCCTTCGCCGATGTGGCCTTCTTCGATCACGGCGTTGTCCATGCTGTTGTTGTTGGACTCGAGCGTGAGGCTGGAGCGGGCGGCGGTGAAGTAGGGGCGGACCTTGTTGAGGCCCTTGTAGGTGAGGCTGGCGCTCCAGGAGGTGCCGGTATCCCAGCCCTTCGCATATTCGTCGGCGGTGGCCATGCGGCCGGGGTTGGCGGAGGTGCCGGCGTTTACGATCCAGGCGGCGTGGTCGACGTTCTCGGCTTCGGAGCCGTCGATGCGGCCGCCGACGATGAGGTTGAGCTGGTGGGCGACGTCGATGTCGAGCATCGCGCCGGCTCCAATTTCTGAATACGCGGTGCGGTAGCTCGAGGTCCACGGGGCGCCGTCGCCGTCGACAAAGTCGGCGTTGTCGAAAGGATGCGCGAAGTTGGCGTTGGGATCGAACGGACCAAAATCGCCCATGGCGTCGACGCGGTAACCGCCGCCGAAGTCGCCGCCGTAGCGGTAGCCGGTGGCGCGGGTGAAGCGGAAATTGCCCGACGCGAGGGTGTTCACGCTGAGCCATTCGGGGAGGCGGGAGAGGCGGTAGGTGACGGTGGCCTTTTCCTCGAAGACGTAGACGTCCTGTTTACCGCCGGAGGGTGTGCCGGAGACCTTGTATTGGTCCTGGCTGTCGAAGAAGAGCTGGTTCTTGAACGTGAGGTCGGGGTTGTAGTCGTAGATGAGGTCGAGGTAGCCGACGATGAATTCGGCCTGGAGGTCGCGCTCGTAGGCGGAGGGGTTGCGGTAGTCGATCTGGGTGGTGCCGACGGTGCGCGGATCGAGGACGAAACCGATGGGCAGCTGGCCGGAGGCGGGGAGTGGGCTGCCGACGCCCTGGGCGCGGAGGAGACCGGTGGGGTCGGCCTCGGGATTGGCGACGAGGTAATCATACATCGTCTGCGGGATGCCGGCGATCGTCGGGAATTGGCCGAGTGGATATGGCTGGCCGGTGGCGGGGTTGACGGGCCAGGTGAAGCGTTGGGCGAGCGGCGCGTTGTTGTTGTTGAGCGTGCCGCGGACGGGGGAGCCGAACTGGTATTCGTAGTAGCCGATGGCGCCGTTGTTGTTGGCGTCGAGGTTGACGAGCGGGCGGCCGGTGATGTGGACGCCGTCGTCGAGCCATTCCTGCGTGATGCGGCCGGGAAACGCGCCGGCGGTATTGCTGAGCTGGTAGCTGAAACCGGTTTCGAGGCGGAGCGGGCCGACGGCCTCGTCGATGCTGATGGCGGCCTGGAGGATTTTTTGTCCGATGGGGACGTGGCGGATGTAGGCCTCGGAATCCTCGAGCAAGCCGTAGATGTAGAAGCCGCCTTTTTTGTCGCCGATTTTCAGCGGGCCGCCGATGCCGGCGGAGGCTTCGAACTTGCGATGAGAGCCGCCGATCACCTGAACGAGGCCCTGGTTTTCGGGCAGGTATCCGCCGGTTTTGGCGCGGCCGGCTTTGGGCACCATGTTGGTGTAGCCGCCGATTTTGCCCATGCCGTAGATGGGTGACGGCGGGCCTTTCACGACCTCGATCTGGTCCATGGCGGCGAGGACGGAGCGGCCGTGGCCCTGGAGGTTGATGCGCTTCATGCCGCGAAAATAGGTGTCGGCGGGGACGTTGCGGACATCGATGCCGCCCTGGATGCCGAAGCGGGTGACGGTGAACACGCCGGGGACGACGCGGACGAGATCCTCGACGGCGGAGAGGGCCATCGCATCGATGACCTCGGCGCTGACGAGCGAGACGGAGCGCGGCGTATCGAGGATGGATTTCTGAAAGCCGAAGGCGCCTTCGACGGGGCGTTCGGGCAGCATGCCGAGGGGGTCATCGACGGCTTCCTCGACGACGAAGCGATCGAGAACGACGGCGGGCTCCATGGCATCCGGGGGCGGTTTCGTGGCTGGATCGGACTGGGCTAGGGCGAGCGAGGCGGTGCCGGCGAAGGCGGCCGCGCCGACGAAACGCGCGAAAGGAGTCATGATGAGAAGTCGGTCGTGTGTAGGTGAAGGTCGTGCCTGCTAACGCGTGCTCGCTTAGCACGGGCGGTGCCCTCGCCCGGCGGCGGCCGGCTTTGAATCATGAATTATTTTTGGCGAGAAATTGGCGGCGCGAAGAGGGTAGCGGATGTATCCAGGAAATGGAGTTTCGAGCGGACGATGGAGACTGTGTTCGATGCGGGTTTACTCCGGCCTTGCGGGTTGCGCGGTGAAGGCGTGCAGTGCGCGGATGAAAGTTTCGTTCACGACGAAGGAGTTCGCGCGGCTGCTGGAGTTGATGCACCTCGGGCTGACGGTGGCGGGGGCGCAGGCGGACGATCCGGCGACGATGCCGGAGCGTTACGAGGACTTGGCGCAGAAGGTGTTGGGGATGGCGGAAGGATTTGGCTGCGCGGAGCTGGTGGAGTCGGACGTGAACGGGGAGCTGTTTCTCAATGAGCGGGTGACGGAGGGGGCGGCGGGGGAAAAGCTGGATGCGTTTGCGGAGGACATGTTTTGGGGGGAGCTGGTGTCGCGGCTGGCGGCGCGGGATTTGCGCGCGGAAATCGGCGAGGCGGCACTGGCGGAGGAGTTGGAGCCGGAGCAGGAGGAAAAGCTGGCGGGGTATCAGGACGCGTATTGGCGGGAGTTCGAGCAGCACGGGGTGGATCATCTGGTGCTGCTCAAGGGCGGGCGCGGCTGACACGCAGACTGTTCGCAGGGTGAAGTCGCATCGCGTGAGGTTCGCGCATGCGATTTCTCCGTGCCCGGTGGTCGTGGGTCGTTTTGGCGGGGCTGGCGGTCGGGTTGATGGCGAGGGGCGCGCAGCCGACGATGCCGCTCGAGGAAGAGGTGCATCTGGACGATCTGGTGCGCTTCAAACTGCCGAATGCGTGGCGCTGAAGCTCGAGCGGCGGCGGTTGAGGCGCGTAGTGGAGTTTAAACTACCGGATGCGGCGGGCGGCGATTCGCACGGACGTCTGGTGGCGGCGATGCGGGCGGGCGAGATCGGAGGGGCGAGGAGGCTCGACGAAAAGATCACGCCGATCCATCGCGTGGCGCCGCGTTATCCGCAGGGGTTGCGGATCGATGGCGCGCCGGCGGGGCGGGCGGAGGTGGAATTCGTGATTGAACGCGAGGGACGGGCGCGGCTGCCGCGGGTGGTGCAGGCGACGCACGAGGAATTCGGTGGGCGGCGGCGACGGCGGTGGCGCAGTGGATGTTTCGCGCGCCGCGGCGCGGAGGCGAGTCGGTGGACGTGAAGGTAAAGATCCCGATCGATTTTCCGGCGCCGCAGGTGTGAGGGGGAGCCACGGCGGTGGCGGACGGCCGCCGTGGCGGAGGAGGACGAGTAGGGGCTTGGGCGGGTTCAAGAAATGCGCGGCTCTGGGCAAGAGCGGCGCAGCGAGGAAGGGGAGGCGGGCTTACGATGTGGCGTTCTCACCACACCATGAATGCGATTACCCTTCTCACCCTTTTGTTGCTGGCGGCTGTGTTTGCGCTGTGGGGGCGCTGGGAGGCGGCGGAGTGGCCGCGGCCGGCGTTGAAGCGGGTGCGCGTGCAGCGGGATGACCGGCGCGACGAGAGGTGAAAGCGCCGGCAGAGGTCATGAGCGCGAGGTTTCGCCCGAAGGCGGAGTCGCGGATGCCCGTGGCGGTGATCGGCGCGGGCATCACCGGGCTGACGGCGGCGTGGACGTTGCAGCGCGCGGGGCACGAGGTGGTGGTGTTCGAGGCGGGTGCGCGGGTGGGCGGGGCGATCGGAAGTTTTCGTTCGGACGGGTGGCTGCACGAGACGGGGCCGAATGCGATGATGGAGAATTCGCCGGACGTGCCGGCGTTGATGGAGGAGCTGGGGCTGGCGCAGCAGCGCGTGTATGCGTCGTCGGAGGCGAAGAAGCGCTATGTGCTGCGCGATGACGTGATGTGCGCGATGCCGGCGTCGCCGGTCGCGTTTGCGAGCACGCCGCTGTTTTCGTGGAGAGCGAAGCTCGGTTTGCTGGGCGAGCCGTTTCGGAGAAGGGCGCCGGCGGATGCGGAGGAGAGCGTGGCGCAATTCGTCCGGCGGCGGCTCGGTCAGGAGTTTTTGGATTATGCGGTGAATCCGTTTGTCGGCGGCGTGTATGCGGGCGACCCGGCGCGGTTGTCGGTGAAGCATGGTTTTCCGAAACTGTGGAAGCTCGAGCAGGAGCATGGGTCGTTGATTCGCGGGGCGATCGCGCGGCGGAATACGAGCGGCGGACCGGCAGGGCGGATGTTTTCGTTTGGCGCCGGGCTGCAGGAATTGCCGCGCACGATGGAGCATCTGCTGGGCGGCGTGGTGCGGCGCGGGACGCGGGTGAGGGCGGCGCGGCTGTTTGGAGACGAGTGGGAGCTGGAGTTCGAGGTGTCGGGCGTGGTGTTGAAGGAAACGTTTGCCGCGGTGGTCTGCGCGCTGCCGCCGGATGCGCTGGCGACGATCGCGTTCGAAGGATTTGCGCGGGCGGGCGAGTTGAAGGAGCTCGGTCGGATCGAGCATGCGCCGGTGGCATCGGTATTCACAGGTTGGAGACGCGAGGCGGTGGCGCATCCGCTGGACGGCTTCGGCGTGCTGGTGCCGGAGGTGGAGGGCGGGAGCGTGCTGGGCTCGCTGTTTTCGAGCACGATTTTTCCGCGGCGGGCGCCGGAGGGGCACGTGGCGTTGACGACGTTTGTGGGGGGCGTGCGGCAGCCGGAGCTGGCGAAATTGGCGGAAGACGAGTTGCGCGAGCTGGTGAAGACGGAGCTGCGGAAGCTCGTGGGGGCGCGGGGCCAGCCGGCGTTTGTGCATGTGACGCGCTGGCCGCGGGCGATCCCGCAATACACGCTCGGCTACGGACGGTATCTGGAGATTTGCGCGCTGGCGGAGAAGGCGGCGCCGGG
>JAEZAD010000008.1 GCA_023430565.1 Verrucomicrobiota bacterium | reverse complement strand
GTCCGGCTGCGATCGTCGCCCTGGATTCTTCGCTTCGCTCAGAATGACAAAGGAACATTGAGCGGATTTGGATCGGGCAAACGGCTGCGGATTTCGTGAACTGTTTAGCTCCGGAGGCGTTGGACTTCGTTGAAGAGCCAGGCGCGGGCGTAGGCCCAGTCGCGTTTGGCGGTGCGTTCGGAGATGCCGAGGACGCGGGCGGCTTCCTCGAGGGTGAGGCCGACGAAGTATTTTTGTTTCACGAGCTCGGCCTTGCGGAGGTCGTGGGCGGCGAGGGCGTCGAGGGCATCATTGACGAGGAGGAGTTCGTCGTCGTCGGTGGCGGAAGTGGCGGGGACGTCGAAGCCGGTGTCGCTGGCGCTGACGCGGGCGAGGGCGCCGCCGTGGCGGAGGGCTTTCTTGCGGCGGGCGTTGTCGATGAGGATGCGGCGCATGCCCTCGGCGGCGGCGGAGAAGAAGTGGGCGCGGTTTTCCCAGGCGGGTTGCTGGTCGCCGCCGAGGCGGAGCCAGGCTTCGTGGACGAGCGCGGTGGGTTGGAGGGTCTGGCCGGGGGCTTCGCTGGCGAGTTTGGCGGCGGCGAGGCGGCGGAGTTCGCCGTAGACGAGCGGCAGCAGCTCTTCGGCGGCGCGCGGGTCGCCGTCGCCGATCCGTTGGAGGAGGAGCGTGATGGGGCCGTCCTTCACGGCGGCGGAGATTGGCGGGGCGCATGGGCAATAGAAATAACAAATGCCGAATTGCGGCGGGCGTGGCCCCTTCGGGCGGGAAATCTCGCTTGAGGGGGCATGACCTCTTTCCAGCCGTCGTCCGAGCCTGCGTCCGCCAGCGAGCTTTCCGAAACCGTGTTCGTGCCGCGCGAGGCATCGGCGGGGCGGCGGTGGTGGAGCCGGCGGTTGGCAGGTGCGCTGGGGCCGATTGCGTCGGCGTTTTCGCGGACCTGGCGGCTGCGGCAGGAGGAGCGTTTTTGGATGATGGAGCTCGAGCGGCGTGTGCAGGTGCGGACGGCGGAGCTGGAGCGGGTGAATGCGGCGTTGCGCGCGGAGCTCGATCGGCAGGCGGAGCGGGAGCGGGCGTTGCAGGAGGCGAAGGAAGCGGCGGAGCAGGCGACGCGGGCGAAGAGCGCGTTTCTGGCGAACATGAGTCATGAGATTCGCACGCCGATGAACGGGGTGATCGGCATGGCGAATCTGCTGCTGACCTCGCCGTTGCACGCGGACCAGCGCGAGCTGGCGCGGACGCTTTGTCAGAGTGGCGAGGCGCTGCTGACGATCATCAATGACATTTTGGATTTTTCGAAGATCGAGGCGGGGCGGCTGACATTGGAGAGCGTGGATTTCGATCTGGCGGAGCAGCTCCAGCTGGCGGTCGATCTGCATGCGGATGCGGCGACGCGGAAAGGGATCGAGCTGATCATCGACGTCGATCTGGCGGTGCCGGCGTGGGTGCGGGGCGATCCGGTGCGGTTGCGGCAGATCGTGCTGAATTTGATCGGGAATGCGGTGAAGTTCACGCCGAAGGGCGAGGTGGTGTTGCGCGTGCGGCTCGAACCGGCGCGGCGGGGGCGGTTGCGGCTGCGGTTCGAGGTGACGGATACGGGTATCGGGATTCCCGAGACGGCGCAGGCGGGATTGTTTCAGGCGTTTGTGCAGGCGGAGACGACGACGACGCGGCAGTTTGGCGGGACGGGGTTGGGGCTGGCGATCTGCAAGCGGCTCGCGGAGCTGATGGGCGGCGACATCGGGGTGAGCAGCGCGCCGGGGCAGGGTTCGACGTTTTGGTTTACGATCGAGGTGGAGCCGGTGAGCGATGGGACGCCGGCGATGCCGGCGGCGCCGCTCCTGCACGGGCGCCGGGTGTTGATCGTCGACGACAATGCGACGCATCGGAAGCTGCTGGACCGGCTGTGTGCGGCGTGGGGCATGGGGCGCGGGCTGGCGGAGTCGGCGCTGGCGGCGTTGAGCAGCCTGCGCTGTGCGGCGCGGGCGAACCTGCCGTTCGACGTGGTGATCCTCGATCATCACCTGCCGGATGCGAGCGGCGTGGATCTGGCGAAGGCGATCACGACGGATCCGACGCTGCCGCGGCCGGCGATCGTGATGCTCACGTCGTGGGGCGAGCGGTTGCGGCAGGGGCAGATGGAGGCGCAGGGGATCGCGGCGTGCGAATTGAAGCCGATTTATCCGGAGCGGCTGCATGCGACGCTGGCGCGCGTGGTGAACGCGGCGGGCGGCAAGGCGGCGCGCGATGAGGCGGCGGCATTGGTCAACCGGTTGTCGCCGCTCGCGACGGTGAGGCCGGGGGCGATCCTGATCGCGGAAGACAATCCGCTGAATCAGAAGGTGCTGTTGTTGCAGTTGCGGAGCCTCGGGTATTCCGCGGATGTGGCGACGAACGGGATCGAGGTGATCTCGGCGCTGCGCCGCAAGCGCTATGAAATCGTGCTGATGGATCAGCAGATGCCGGACATGGATGGAATCGAGACGACGCGGTTCATTCGCACGGCGCAGGCGGGGGGCGAGGCGGGATTTCCGGCGGAGTTGCGCATTGTGGCGACGACGGCGAGCGCGATGAAGGGGGCGCGCGAGGCGTGCCTGGCGGCGGGCATGGACGATTATCTGGCGAAGCCGGTGCGGACGGATGCGCTGGCGGCGATGCTGGCGCGGTTCTTGGCGCCGGTGCCGGAGAAGGCGGAGGACGGGGCGGACGGCGGAGGCGGGCGTCAGGAGGCGCGGGTGTAGATGAGTTCTTCTTCGGGCGTGCCGTCGGGGAGTGTGAACGCTTCCTGGCCGGTGCGGGTGAAGCCGGATTTTTCGAGGACCCGGATGGAGCCGGGGTTGTGACGGACGACGCGGGCGGTGAGCGGGCGGAAGCGCTCGTAGTGGAGAAACTGTGACAAGGCGGCGGACGCGATGCCGCGGCCCCAGAATTCGCGGCCGATCCAGTAGCCGACGAGGCGTTCGCCGGTTCCGAGGTCGGACCAGGCGCCGATATTGCCGGCGATCGCGCCGTCGCAGAGGATGGTGCGGGAGGAATTGGCGGGGTTGCCGAGGACGTTGGTGGTCCAGTGGCTCATGAAGGCGTCGCGGTCGCGGGAAGGAAAGGCGGCCATGCGCGTGGCTTCGGGGTCGAGCTGGTGCTCGAAGAAAACGGGGAGGTCGGGGGTTTCGACGGGGCGGAGGGAGATGAGAGGAGGCATGGGAGGGGTGTTGGGAGATTCATGGTTTCGCGGGTGGGCGGCGAGCTTGCGCGTTGGGGGGAGCGCCCGCGAGCGGGGGGTTACAGAGGGCGCGTATTATTTTCGAAGCCTCCACTTCGGTTCGGAACTAATACGCGGTGTATCGAAGCGGCGGTGACGAGAACCCTCTCGACGGCGCGGGTGAAAGGGCGGATGGTTGACGCGGCTGGTTCCCCTGTCCGCGAGCCCCGGAGCCGATCGCGGCGCACCGTTTGTCAATCAACCCAAACCCCAGGAAACGTCTTTTATGAACCCCCTCAATCTCTCCCGTCGTAGCTTTGTCAAAGGTGTCGCGGTCGCCGGTCTCGTGCTGCAGGCCCGACCGCTGTGGGCCAAGAAAAACGGGACGCCGGCGGCGCCGCGAAAGGTGCGGGTGGGGCTGGTGGGTTGCGGCGGGCGTGGGCGTGGCGCGATCGAGAATCTGCTCGAGGCGGCGCCGATCGCGGGGGCGGAGATCGAGGTGGTGGCGGTGACGGATGTGTTTGCGGAGTTGTCGGCGAAGGCCGGCGCGCAGTTTGGCGTGGCGGCGGAGCGGTGTTTCAGCGGGTTCGACGGCTATCGGAAAGTGATGGAGCAGTCGGTGGACATGGTGGTGCTGGCGACGCCGCCGAATTTCCGGCCGGTGCATTTCGAGGCGGCGGTGGAGGCGGGAAGGCATTGTTTCATCGAGAAGCCGGTCGCGGTCGATCCGGCGGGCGTGCGGCGGATGCTCGCGGCGGGCGAGATCGCGAAGCAAAAGGGTTTGTCGGTCGTGGCGGGGGCGCAGCGGCGGTATCAGGCGAATTATCTGCGCAATGCGCAGGCGGTGAAGAATGGAGCGATCGGAAAGATTTTAGGCGGCACGGTGATGTGGAATCAGGACAAGCTCTGGCACAAGTCGCGGCTGGGCGGGGAGAGCGACGCGCATTATCTGGCGCGGAACTGGGTGAACTTTCTGGAGATGTCGGGCGACCACATCGTGGAGCAACATTTCCACAATCTGGACGTGGCGAACTGGTTCATCGGTCGCACGCCGGTCGCGGCGGTGGGATTCGGCGGGCGTGTGCGGCGGGTGACGGGGAACCAATACGATTTCTTCAGCGTGGATTTCGATTACGGGCAGGGGTGTCACATCCACAGCACCTGCCGGCAGATCGATGGCTGCTACAATCGGGTCGGCGAGATGTTCACGGGGGAGGAGGGGACCGTGTATGCGGACGGGAAGCTGGAGAAGTTTTCGAAGAAGCGGGTGAAGTTTCGCGAGTTCACGACGCACGAGAACGGGCAGGTGCAGGAGCAGGTGGAGTTGTTGCGGAGCATCCTCGCCGAGAAACCGATCAACGATACGCGGAATGTGGCGGACTCGACGCTGACGGCGATCATGGGGCGTGTATCCGCGTATACAGGACAGCTGGTGCGGTGGACGGACCTGACGGCGGAGAATGGGCGGTATTACGATTTGAAGCTGAGCCCGGCGGCGGAGGATTTCGAGCGGGGCGAGGTGGTGGCGCCGAAGGAGGAGGTGGCGCCGCGGCCGGGTGGGGAGCGGAAGGCGACCTGAGCCGGACTCATTCAGAAGACCGCCCGCGAACCACGCGAAAATTCGCGAGCAGCAGAAGGAAGCGAGGGACTGTCGCTGTCGAGGCACCGCACGGTTGCCCTCCTGCGATGTCGTGGGTTGATTCGCGTCGAGTCGCGTGAACGAGCGAGCAACGGCTTGAGTCCGGGCTAAGGAGCGGCGCTAAAGATCGGGCGATTGCGGGTGACGCGACGAGTGCGCCGCGTCACCGCGGGCAGCGGCGGAAGATTGGATCAGTGGGGATAAGTGACCTTGATGCCGCTGGCGCTTTCGATGGTCCAGGAGGCGTTGGGCGTGAGGTCGAGCTGGCGGTAGTCTTCGCCGTCGATGGAGGGGAGGGCGGAGAGTTGTTTTTCGGG
>JAEZAD010000361.1 GCA_023430565.1 Verrucomicrobiota bacterium | reverse complement strand
CCTCGCGCTTTCCGCTGCCGCCCCGAAAACACTTTGCACCGCCCGCGGTCGGTTGGCGTTCCGCTTCAACATGAACACCGCCGTGCCATTCCCCGCCCCGGAAGTCACTCGCCTCCCCAACGAGGCTTCGCTCACGAATCCTTTCGACTGGCTCCTCCTCCTCGGCTTCCCTGCCGAAGCCGCCGGCCGCAGCCTCGGCCTCGCGCCCGGCACCGGCACCTCACCGTCGACCGACGACGACCCGCCGCCCCGCGAAGCTGCCTGAGCCTGCGTCCTAGACCGCGATCTCGCTCGCGCTGCCGCGCCGCTCACCCCGCCTTCGACTTCAACAACTTCTCGCGCGCGACGAGATACAGGAACCCCGCCAGCGCCACGAACGGAATCAACGACAACACATTCGCGTTCGGCCCGCTGAAGAACGGATTGTTCGCCAGCGACCATTGCGTCACGGCGTGATCGAAATCGCTCAGCACCCCGGCGAGAAACGCGATCACGATCCCCGCGATCGCGCCGCCCGCGATATAACCCGACGCCAGCAATACGCCCGGACTCTTGTCGCTCTCCGCGTTGAACTGCTCCTCCGTCAGATTCGCGTGCGACGGCTGCGCGCGCACCTTGCGATCGACGAACCACCGGATCATCCCGCCGATGAAAATCGGCATCGACGCAAACAGCGGCAGATACACGCCCACCGCAAACGCCAGCGCCGGCACGAACGACATCTGCAGCGTCACCGCAATCATCACGCCCAACAACACCAGCGCCCACGGCAGCTGCTGATCGAGAATTCCCTTGATGATGTAAGAAACGAGCGTCGCTTTCGGCGCCGCAAATTTCCGCACCATCGATCCGTCCGGTCGCGTCTCATGCACGCCGTTGATCCCCGGATCCACCAGCCACACCGCCTCGCCCGCGTCGTTCACGAGATATTTTCCCGCCGGCCCGCCTTCGAGACCCGTCTTGTGCCACACGCGGTAAACACCCGCATCGTCCCGCGCCTGCGGCCCCTTCAAACCCTCCCGCTCCTCACCGAGCACCGCCGGATCCGCCCGCAACCCCTGCGCCACCTGCGCCGCCGGCACATACACTGTCGCCGTTTCGTTCAACCGCAGCAGAATCGGACCGAGCGCGATCGCCGACACCAACGCGCCCACCATGATCGCGTATTGCTGATACTTCGGCGTCGCTCCAATGAGAAACCCCGTCTTCAAGTCCTGCGACGTCGTCCCGCCATTTGACGACGCGATGCACACGATCGCGCCCACCGACAAAGCCGTCACGTAATACATTCCCCCCGTCCACCCGACCAACAGGAACACCAGGCAAGTGAACAACAGCGTCGCAATCGTCATGCCGGAAATCGGATTCGACGTTGAACCGATTTCACCCGTCAACCGCGACGACACCGTCACAAACAAAAATCCCAACAGCACGATCAGCAGCGCACCCACCAGATTCATGTGCAGCGACGGCGCCATCATGATCACCGCCAGCAACACCACCACGCCGATCCCGACAAACTTCAGCGACAAATCCCGGTCCGTCCGCGGCACGTCACTGTCTTTCGTAGCCGCCACCGCCGAGGTCACCGGCGCACCGTTCGACTTCCCCGCGCGCAACCCCGCCAACCCCCCGCGCATGCCCGCCCAAATCGTCGGCAGCGATTGCAACAAACTGATCACGCCGCCCGCCGCCACCGCGCCCGCGCCGATGTAGAGCACATACGCGCTGTAAATATCCCGATGCCCCATCTGCGAAATCGGCATCGTCCCCGGAGCGATCACCCCCGGCATCGTCTCGCCGAAAAACTTGATCATCGGAATCAACACCAGAAACGACAGCACGCCGCCGCCCGCCATCAGCCCGCCGATTCGCGGCCCGATCACATAGCCCACGCCCAACAACTCCGGCGACACCTCCGCCGAAATCGATCCCGCCTTCAGCGGCGCGCCAAACACCTTCTCCGGAATGTCCCGCCACAATTTGAACGCCACGTTCAGCGTCTTGTAAGCGAGCCCGATCCCAAAACCCGTAAACACGATCTTCGCCCCGAGCGATTTCCCCAATCCCGCCGCCTCCGCCTCCCGCATCTCCGCCTGCGCCTTCGGCGACGCCAGCGCCCGATCTTCCGGATTCGCCCCCGCCCGCAACACCGCCGCACACGCCGTCCCCTCCGGATATTTCAACTTCCCGTGCTCCTTCACGATCAGCGCGCGCCGCAGCGGGATCATCATCAAGATCCCCAGCAACCCGCCGAGCACCGCCACGAGCATCACGCGCGTCAGCTCGAGATCGAACCCGAGAATCAGGATCGCCGGCATCGTCACGCCGATGCCAAACGCCAGCGATTCGCCCGCCGATCCCGCCGTCTGCGTGATGTTGTTCTCCAAAATCGTCGCGTCGCGCAGGCCCGTTTTCGAAAGCGCGCGAAACATCGCGAGCGAGATCACCGCCACCGGAATCGAGGCCGATACCGTCAGGCCCACCTTCAACACGAGATACAGCGACGACGCCCCGAAGATCAGCCCGAGCACCGCGCCGGTAAGCACCGCTCTCACGGTAAACTCGCGCATCACGGTTTGCGGGGCGATGAACGGTTCGAACCGGGGAGCGGGAGAAGACGCCATAAATTCGGAGGTTGTTGGCCGCGCAGTATTCCGTGTCATAACTCCGGTTCAATCCGCGATTCCGAATTTCCTCAACTGTAGCGGCGAGCGCCAGCGAGCCGTTCTCTAAAATTCATGTCCGACTCTCCCGCCGCCCCCTCGCCCGCCCCTCTCTCCGCCCGCGAAGCCGACTGGCTCGCTCACACCTACCAACCGCACGCCGCCAACCTCACCGCGCGCGCCGTCCTCATCGGCATGGTGATCGGCGCCGCGATGTGCCTCTCCAACCTCTACGTGTTTTTCAAAACCGGCTGGAGCATGGGCGTCACGCTCACCGCCTGTATCCTCGCTTTTGGGACATTCCAACTGCTCGAGCGTCTCCGCCTCGTCCGCCGCCCGCTCGGCCCGCTCGAGAACAACGCCCTCACCACCGTCGCTTCCGGCGCCGGCTACATGACGGGCGGTGGCAACATGGCCGCGTTCGGCGCGCTGCTCATGGTCACCACCATCCGCCCCGACACGTTGCCGATGATCGGCTGGTTCGCCCTCATCGCCGCCCTCGGCGTCTTCGCCGCGATTCCGATCAAGCGCCAGCTCATCAACCACGAAAATCTCGCGTTCCCCACCGGCACCGCCACCGCCGAAACCATCCGCTCGATCCACGAAGCCGCCGCCGGCGCCGGCCGCAGCAAAGCCGCCTGGCTCGGCTGGTCCGCCGCCTTCGCCGCCGTCTTCACCTGGCTCCGCGACGCCTGGCATTTCATTCCCGGGACAATCGGTTTGCCCGTCACCCTCGCCGGCCGCGCGCTCGCTGACTGGACCCTCGCGCTCAAAGCCGAGGTCGTTCTCCTCGGCGGCGGCGCACTCATGAGTTTTCGCACCGGCTGGTCGCTGCTCCTCGGCGGCCTCCTCACCTACGCCGTCCTCGCGCCGTCTCTCCTCGAACGCGGCATCATTTCCACCGTCAGCTACAAGGAAATCGTCGCGTGGTCGCTCTGGCCCGGCGCCGCCATCCTCGTCGCCTCCGGCCTCACCTCCTTCGCCCTCGATTACCGCAGCATCGCGCGGTCGTTCACCGGACTCGCCCGCATTTTCCGAAAAAAATCAGCCGTCGACTCTCCCTCCGACCTCGCCGCGATCGAATGCCCCGAATGGTGGTTCCCCGCCGGCTTTGCCGTGCTCTCGCCGTTCGTCGTGGCGCTCATGGTCTGGCTTTTTCAAATCCCGCTCTGGGCCGGACTCGTCGCGATCCCGCTCGCCGTCGTCATGGGCTTCGTTGCCGCTCGCGTCACCGGCGAAACCGACGTCACCCCCACCAAAGCCCTCGGCCCCGTCACGCAACTCATCTACGGCGTGATCACGCCCGGCAATCTTACCGGCAACATCATGTCCGCCAACGTCACCGGCGGCGTCGGTCTCCACGCCGCCGATCTGCTCACCACGCTGAAAACCGGCTGGCTCCTCGGCGCAAAGCCGCGCCACCAATTCTACGCCCAGCTCTTCGGCGTGATCGCCGGCGCGCTCATCGTCGTGCCCGCTTTCAATCTCATCATCCCCGATCCTTCCGTCCTCGGCGGCGAGGCCTGGCCCGCGCCGTCGTGCGTCGTCTGGGCCGGCGTATCGAAAGCGTTCTCCGACGGCATCGGCGCCCTGCATCCCTCCGCGCGCATCGCCATTCTCATCGGCCTCGCGCTCGGCGTCGCCCTCGCCCTCCTCGAAAAATTCGCGCCGCAAAAACTCCGCACCTTCATCCCCTCCGCCTCCGGTCTCGGAATCGCGATGGTCATCCCCGGCTCCAACGC
>JAEZAD010000307.1 GCA_023430565.1 Verrucomicrobiota bacterium | reverse complement strand
ACCGCCCGCTACATCGTCGCCCTCGCCGCCTGGATGGACGACCTCGGCCCCGCCTCCGCCGCCGCGTCGCACACCGACGCCCCCGCACGTATCCAGTTTCTCAATTCCAACGAAACGCCCCCCGACTTCGCCTCCTCCCCCGTCCGCGCCTACCGTCGCTCCCGCGACGGCTACCCCGTCCTCATGCGCAATCTCGACGTGCCCGCGCCCATCGACCTCTTCGACGTCCAGGAAAACCTGCTCGCCGCCAATCTCCTCTCGTTCCTCTTCCCCCCCAAAGGCTGGCTCCCTTCGCCGCTCCTCCTCGAGCTGCTCGAAGAGCCCCTCCCCGAGGCTGAACCGAAGTAGGTCGCCGCTCTTTCATTCCGTGGCCCGCCCCTCCAACTCGCTTCGCGACACCGTCGTCCCCCTCGCGCTGCTCACCGGCGACACCCTCGTCACGTTCGCCGGCCTCCTGCTCGGCTGGTTCCTCCGTTACGCATCGCCCGTCGGCCGCATCGGTATCGACGTTCCGGATGCAACACTCGCCACCTATCTCCCGCTGCTCCTCGTCGGCGTCGCCCTCCTCGTCGGCGCCTTCGCCCAATTCGGCCTCTACGACTCCCGCCTTCTCCTCCGCCGTTACCAAAGCCTCAACGCCATCCTCAAGGGCGCCGCATTCTGGCTCGCCGCCTACCTCGGCATTTCCCTCGTGCTCAAATTCGAGCCGCCCATCTCGCGCCTCTTCGCCCTCCTCGCCTTCGCCTGCGTCGTCGTCCTCCTCCACCTCTGGCGCACTTTCGCCTACGCCGTCCTCACCCGCACGCCCCTCCTCGCCCGCCTCCGCCGCCGCACCCTCCTGCTCGGCCGAAACCCCGACGCCCTCGCCCTCGCCCACGAAATCTCCCGCGACCCGTTTCACCCCCTCGCCCTCGCCGGTCTCGTCTCCGTCCCCGGCGAACCCACCGAAAATTGTCACTTAATAGGTGACAATTTCCCGCCCGTCCTCGGCGACCTCGACAACCTCGCCACCATCCTCGAGCGCGAATCGGTCGACATCGTCATCGCGACCCGCCTCGACCTTCCCCGTCCAGAAATCCAGCGCCTCGTCGAACTCTGCGAACAGCGCTACGTCGAATGGAAGATCGTCGCCGGCGCGTTCGACATTTTCCTTAGCGGCCTGCGGCTCCAGACCATCGGCCGCGTTCCCGTCCTCGGCGTCGATTCGCTCGCCATCGATCGCCTCTTCTCCCGCGCGCTCAAACGCGCCTTCGACCTCGTCGGCGGCCTGGTCGGCCTCGTCCTCTCCATCCCCGTCCTCCTCGTCGCGGCCGCACTCGTCAAACGCGAGTCGCCTCACGCCCCCGTTCTCTTTCGCCAGACCCGCATCGGCGCCGGCCACCGCACGTTCACGCTCTACAAACTCCGCAGCATGCGCCCCGACGCCGACGCCACCGACTCCGCCCGCCAAAGCACCGCCCACCGCGACCCGCGTCTCCTCCGCATCGGCGCCTTTCTCCGCCGCTGGAACATCGACGAACTCCCCCAATTCTGGAACGTCCTCCGCGGCGACATGAGCCTCGTCGGCCCGCGCCCCGAACGCCCGTATCACGTCGACCAGCTCGCGCGCGAAATCCCGCACTACCTTCCCCGCCACCTCGTCAAGCCCGGCATGACCGGCTGGGCCCAGGTCCACGGCCTCCGCGGCGAAACCGACCTCGCCGCCCGCGTGCAGCACGACATCTATTACATCGAAAACTGGAGCATCTGGCTCGATCTCCAAATCGTGCTCCTCACCGTCGCCCGCTGGCGCAACCCCGCCGCCTAGTCGCGCCCCAGCAACACCCGCGTCCACCGCGACAACGGTCCGCGCGGGCGTTCCGGTTGCAGCGACGGTGGCAACGCTCCTTCCATTCTCGGATCGTCGAGCACCGCCGCCACGGACCCCGCATTCACATGCGGCAGGATCGTCCTCCATCGACCTTCGAACACCCGCGGGTCGCGCGTCTGCTGAAACGCCACCGCCAGCAGCACCGGCGCTTCCCGTTGCTGCGCGCGCGGCACGATCACCTTCCGAATCGCCTCCGCCGTCCCACCCGCGAGCCCCACGCCTGCAAACGCGATCCACGCCACCTTCAACCAACGCGCCAACACCGCCCGCTGCGCCGGCACAATTCGCACCAGCTCCGTCAAACACCACGCATTCGCCACCAGCTGCAACGCCAGCAAATCCGCATAACGCGACGGCACCCCAAACGCCCACTCTTCGCTGCCGCCGCGCCTCCACGCCGCCGCCACCGCCATCGCGATTCCCCAACCGCCCAACGCCAGCACAAAATCCCCGCCTTCGCGCTCGCCTTCCCGTTGCTCCCGCCTTCGCAGACGCCGCAGCGCCCACCACGCCAGCGGCAAATTCATCACGACCGCCGCCGCCGGCTGCGCGACGTGCGGCCATCCCGCCGCACGCCCCAACGCCTCGGCAAACTCCGTGAGCCCGCCCGCCTTCAACCCCTCGTGCCCCGGCGTGCTTTCCCGCAGCAGCGCTCCCGCCACCAACAACACCAACGCCGGAACCACCCGCCTCCACAAAATCCGCCGCTCCTCCCAGCTCCGCAGGCCCGCAATCCCCAGCAGCGCCAGCGGCATCAACGCCGACGGCCCCATCGCGAGCAACGCCGCCAAACCCGTCGTCAACCCCACCGCGATTCTCCGCCACGAACTCTCCCCCGTCGCCAGCAGCCCGATCGTGACCGCACCCAAACCCACCGAAAAAAACACCTGCGACTGAAAACCCCACAGCACGTTGTGCCACCCGATCGCCGGAAAAAACGCCAGCCCCGTCCAGATCGCGGCCCACCTCGCTCCGGCTCCGCCGCGCACCAGCCACCACGCCACCGCACCCACCGCCATCGCTCGAATCCCCGCCCCCGCCACCAACTCCACCAACGGGTCCCACTGCCCGTTCGCCACGAACAACCCCAGCGTCACCAGATGCGTCCAGACAATCCGATGCTCGTTGTGCGCCGCCAAGAGGTCTGCCCATTCCAACGAACCATCCCGCCACGCCGGCAGCAGCCGCGCGCCGTGCGCGTCCCACTGATCGAAAATCGGGATGTCCGTGCCCGCGAGCGCCACGAGCACGAGATTCGCCGCCAATATCAGCGCCCCCACACCTGCCGCCGCCTTCCATGCGCGCGCTCGCGCCGGCTTCTGCGCCTCCGCACTCATAGCGGTCGCACGCGCCGATGCTCCCGCAGCTTTCCTCGCAGCAACGCCACGGTTTTCCACGCCCCGAACGCCGCCCGATACTTCCACTCCACCCACCGGCTCCTCCGCGGATTGAAATGCTTCAGATACACGTCGCGATTCGCATCGAAGATCGCCCGCGACATCTGCTCGAACTCCTTCGCCACACTCACGCCTTTCACATGCGTGATCGCCACGCGTCCGTCGTAAACAATCCGCCAGCCCGCCCGCGCCACCCGGAGACAAAGATCCAGATCGTCGCCATACATGAAAAACGCCTCGTCAAACACCCGCCCGTCCGGCGCCACGCCGGCCAGCACCCTTCGCGGCATCAGCATGAAGGCTCCGTTGATCGCCCCGACGTCGTGCGTGTCGTCGGCCGACAAATGCGTGAGATTGTATCCAGAAAACAACGCCGTCCGCGGAAACAGCGCCGCCAGGCCGCTCGCCCGGCAAAACCCGTCCCAGAGCGTCGGAATCGACCGCCTGCACGCCAGATCCATCGAACCGTCGGGCAACACCAGCTTGGGCGAGATCAGCCCGATCCGCTCATCGGCCCGCAACCGCCCAATGCAGTGCGCCAGCGCCGCCTCGTTCGAGATCGTGTCGGGGTTGAGAAATAGCACGAACTCACTCCCGGGATGCGCGTGCGCGAAACCTGCATTGTTCGCCCGGCCGAAGCCCAGGTTGGCCGGCGCCGCCACATACTTCACCTCGGGAAGCCGCGTCCGCACGATCTCACCCGCCCCGTCGCCCGGCGAGTTGTCGACCACCACGATCTCGACGCCGCGCCCATCGATCTCCCGCGGTAGCGACCCGAGGCACGCGCCGATTTCGTCGCGCGACATGTAAGCGACGACGACAACGGACAGCAGCGGCGCGTTCGGCGTGGACACCATTCGACCCTGTGCAAGGCTCGCCGCGAACGCAATGCCCGCTCCGGTCCCGCTCTTCAGCGTCATCGTCGTCGTCAAGAATCCAGGTGCGCACCTGCCCGCCGCGCTCGCCAGCGTTTGGACCCAGCTCCACGTTCAGCCCGAAGTCATCGTCATCGACGGCGCCTCGACCGACGGCACCCGCGAATGGCTCGAATCGCATCGCGACCGCTTCGCCGCGCTTATCAGCGAACCGGATACAGGCGTTTACGCTGCCATGAACAAAGGCGTCGCGCTCGCCCGCGGCGAATGGGTCTTGTTTCTCGGCGCCGACGACCGCCTCGTCCGCGACGTGGTCCTCAGCGACGCCGCCGAACACGTTCGCGGCTCCGCCGCCGGAGTGATCGTCGGCGAGGCCGCCTACGACGACGGACGCCTCTACCGCCTGCCCGCCCGCATCCGGCCCTTTGCGCGAAACTTCGTCCATCACCAGGCCGCCTTCTACCGCCGCACGCTATTCGACGAAAACGGCTCCTTCGATCCCTCGCTGCGCATCGCCGCCGACTACGAGCTGAACCTCCGCCTGTGGCGCCATCGCGTGCGCTTCAAATCGATTCCCCTCCGCATCTCCGCCTGCGGTATCGCCGGCCTCAGCGACGGCGGCGACTGGCGCGTTTACCGCGAGGAAATCGCCGTCCGTCACCGCTACGCCCCCGCGTGGCGCTGCCTTTTTTGGGACGCCCTCTCCGTCCTCCGCTTCCTCCGCAAACAACTCGTCCGCCTCAAACGACGCACTTCCTCCCCATCGTAGGTCGCGAGCTCGCTCGCGACGTTAACGCCCCATCCGTCGCGCCGCCGCCAACACCCGCCCCGACCACCGTCCCAGTCCCAATCTTCCGGATACAAACCTGTCCCCGACTCGCCCCCAGTCGCTCCCGAACAGCGTCCGCAACGGCAGCGCTCGCCAAAACCCCCGATCCAATCTCCCCGCCCGCTCCGGAAAATCGAAGCCCGCCCTCCGCGCCGCGATCTCGTCCCGCGCCGCGTCCAACGCCCGCCAATACGCACCATACAACGCATTCCGCAGCCGCCCCGGCATCACCCCGTAATCGAGCTGCCCCGACTGCCACCACCACGTGCCGCGCAGCGGTCGAAATCGGGCGAAGTGAAAACACACCAACGCCCGTCCGTCGACCGTCACGTCTGCCGACTCCACGCGCCACTCCGCCCCCGCCCAATTCCACGGCGCGGCATTCACCCCCGGATGCTCCAGCACCAGTAGCGCCCTCCCCAACCTGTCCGGCCACGTATCGAGATACTTCTGATCGGCATACCTCCCCGCCTCGAGCCGGTCGTAACACCACTCGAGACACTGCTCCCTCCATTCCTCCAAACACGCGAGCCCCGCTTCGTCGCGTCGAAAACTCAGCACGCCTACGTTGAACACCCCGTGTTTCTCGTAGTGCCGCAGCCACGCCGGGAACCGATGCGCCGTCACGAGCACGCTCGCGCCCGCCGCGTCCATTGCCTCGAACACCACCGCCGGATCCGACAAGAAGAACAGATCCGCATCCAGATACGTCACGCGGTCGATCTCCGGGCGCTTCCGCAACAGCCACCGCGGCCAGCACGGCGACAGCGTAAAATAGAACTCCGCCTTAGACCGATTCGCCTTCGCCTCCGCCAGCTCCGGATCGCCCGCCTCCACCTCCTCCAACCGCACCACCCGCAGCCATGTCCCGCCGATCTCCCGCAGCACCTCCGCCGTAAATTCGTCGAGCGCCAGCACCCACAAAACCGAATCCCGATCCCGCGCCGCCAGCGACCGCCACATCGCCACCCCCTGAATCAAAAACCCCCGATCGAAATACGTGCAGTAGTGGTTCACGGCACGAGTTCGAATAGGAGGTGCTTGAACTCCACGCCTTCGCATCGCCCTTCATCGGCATCGGCCTCTGCCACCAGCTCATAGTCGGTGAAATGCGCCATCAGCCGCTTACGATCGAAAAACCAGCACGGATAGCTCCCCGCATAGATACTCCGCGGCACCTGTTGCACCGCCAGCCGATCCGTTGGCCGCTGCACAAAGCCCGTCCGCATGACCGCGACCGCCGCGAATCGCCTTTTCAGCAACTCGCGCAACTGCGCATGCGGCGCCTCCAAGTATTGCAGCACCCCTGACAACAGCAGCACCTCCGGCGACTCCGCTGCCACGGCAGCCTCCACCGTTTCGAAAAATCGCAGCTGCGCACTTTCGAACTCCCGCCGGCCCACCTTCACAAACTGAGCCTGCTCCACCACACCCCAGCGTCTCACCGTTCCGGCGCCCCACTCTTGGCGATTCTGCCAGTAAACGCTCCCGAGCGAGCCGCCGAAATCCAGCACGCCAACCGGCCCGCCCTGCCGTTTCGACGCCCGCCTCAGCATTTCGATCAACAGCCGGTCCGGCGACGCTTGCGCGAACGTGACCCCATCGCGTTCATACGCAGCCTCGCCATCCCGCACTCGCCGGGTCGCCGCCACCACGCGCTCGAGAATACCGTCCGCCTCGTAACCCCGGGAAGCCGCTCGCGCCTCTGCCCACGCCCCAAAATCTCCGGACCAACGCACGCGAAAATACCGTCCGATCACCGGCTCGAGTATGCGCGTCGGCACAATGCTCCGGACCACACGTTTAAGCGCTTCATTCATTCCCGTTCAGGCTCCGGCGCCGCGGCATTCTCCCGATTGTGCCGCTCGATCGCCGCGTTGTAACTCTGCAGAAACGCCGCGCACTTTTCGGGCCAGCTCATGGTGTCGACGAGCGCGACCAGATCTTCCGCCGAACTTACCAGCGGGAATTCCACTCCCGCGTAATCCGAGAAATAGGATGGATGTTTAGACACATTCACGCCCGCGATCGTTTTCCCTTGCTCGGCCGCCACCAGCATCGTTTGCGAATGCTCGCCAAGCACCAACTCCGCCCACGCAATGTCCTCGTCCATCGAAGATGAGACGGACGACAGATTGCCCGATAGCGAGAAATTCCGGCCGTCCGTCCGGGCTCCTTGCGACACGAACAGATTCCTCAGCCCAATCTGTTCCACCAGTTCGACCACCCGGTCGATCGAGTTCAGCCCTTGATGCTCCCGATGCAGCCAGAGAGGGTGCGGCCGATACCGAAACTCCACGCCCGGCCGCGCCCGCGCCGCGTCCGTCAACCACGACAACGCCAGATCCTCGTCCGAGCGATTCTTCAGCGCCGTCCAGTCCCCCGCCCCACTCGACAAATACAACACGCGCCGCAGCGGCCCCGGCCCCAAATCGCGAATCTTCGGCAGCGTCCACTCGCGAAATCCCTCCCATCGCGAGCTCGCCAGTCCATGCCGGTCGAAGATGCCACGAGAGAAATTATCCCACACCAGAAAACGCCGCACCGCCGGCCGATACAGCAGATAACGACTGGGGTAATAACTCGGCAGGAAACTATCCTGTAGATTCAGATATTCCAAACCGAGCCCCTCGGCCAGCCGCGCCACACCGGTATGATCCTCGTGCACCGTTGCGGCCGCTCGCGTCACCGCGCGATTGCTCATCGCCCATGGTGCGTTAACGAGGCGCAGGACCGGTCGGATCGCCGCGGCCGGCAGCCTCAGCTTGAGCACCGCCTTCATTTGCAGGCTAAACCACCATTCCCACCCTAGCCCCATCGGCGTCAGCGTCACCGCCGACCAATCAAGATACTGCGCCACCCGATCTGGCCGACCGATCAGCAACCACCGCTCCTCCTTACACTCCAAATAGTGGATACGCACTGGATCGAAAAAAAACTTTCGCAGCTTCCTCCAGAACGACGCCCGCGGCAAAACCTCCGGCCGCCTCCAATCCGCCAGCCCAAGCTCCCGCCACACGTCCGGCGCAATTCCGAGGTCGCCGGAAACCAACGCTCCACCCGTCACCTCGAACTCCGCCACCAACCGGCGCACCGCGCACTCGTTTTTCAAGCGCATGATCTCCGCGTAGTATTCCTCCACACGCCCTTCCCGCCCCGCTCGCCGCTCGAGCAACCTCCGGTCCGCTTCCGCGTCGCAATGCTCCATGTCCTCCCGCTCCAGCAGGTCGTGAAAGGTGCGGAATACTCGCACGCGTGGATCCTCCCGCGCGAGCCGCTCCCTCTCGCTCGGAAACAGCAAATGCGGCGTCACCGCGCAGATCTCCTCGTCCTCCCCCTCCGCCCGCAGCGCAGCGCATAGCTGCCGCCAGTCCGCCGTGATCGAGAAGACAATCAATCTCACGCGCGCCCGCCCGGATGGACCTCGATCTTTACTGCCCACCACCGCCACCCTCCCCGCTACGCAGCAAGGTCGAGCTTATCCCGGACGTGTAGTCAAAATACACCAGCTCGCACGTCACCCGCGGATAACGCCCGCGCCAGTCGGAGCCGACCACCACCGCATCCACCTTCAACTCGTCCACAACGCGCTGTTTGTTTTTGTCGATCTGCGGAATCACCCGATCCACACAGCGCAGCTCCGCGATGATCGCCATTCTCTGGTCGAGCGACATGAATGGCTCCCGCCCTTTCGCCTCTCGAATCAGCTCATCCGTCGAAACTCCGACGATCAGCGTCTCCGCAATCTCCTTCGCCCGACGCAGGATGTTCAGATGTCCGTAGTGAAACGGATCGAATGCCCCCGTAGTGTAAACCACGAGATATTTGCGCGGCGCGTTCATGGGCTGCCGAACCTCCAAGGCACGACCGCCCTCAGCTTCAAGCGCAATTGCGGCCGCACCCGCGCATCGAAGAGGTCGTAAACCACGTTCGCCGCAAAATGGCCCGCCGCCGCCGCGAGCGCCGCGCCCGCCACGCCATATTTTGGAATCAACACCATGTTTCCTACCAGATTCACCGCCAGCCCGCACAGCGCCTTCCTCATCAGGCCCACCGTGTGCCCCTCTGCCACGAACCACTTCCCCGCCGCCATTCCCACCGCCAAAAAAACTCCGCCCGCCACATGGATCCGCAGCGGATCGACCGCTCCCGCATACTCCGCCCCATACAACAGGCGGATTAGCGGCGACGCCGTCACAAATACCACCGCCGCCACCCCCAACGCGCCCCAAAACACCACCGCATAAAGCCGGATCAACCGCTGCCGGTAAACCGCCTCTCCGAGCGTCCTTCCCTCCAGTATCCATGGATTCAAGACCGTCCCGGCAAACATCGGCACGAAATACCACGCCTCCCCCAACCTGGCCGCCGCCGCATATACCCCCACCGACGCTTCCCCCGCCAGCCACTTAAGAATCACCTGATCCATGCGCATACAGCCTGCGATCGCCGCAGCCGAGACGATCATTGGCCAGCTTTCCGCCAACAACAGGCGCGCACGCGTGCCGCTAAACCGCCACCGCTCCGCCTCTGTTCTCCTCCAGCGATGCAAACCCGCCAAACAGCCCGCCAACACCAGCCCTTCTACCAACACCGCCGCCGCGAAATAAACCACCGTCGCTCCCGCCGCGATCAGCGCGATCCGCACCACCGACGACACCACGACCGCCGCCACGCCCGCCAACACCGGCCACTTGTTCTCCGTCCGAGCCTGGAAATAGAGGTCGAATACATTCCCGCTCTGCAAAACCACGTCCACCCCCAGCAGCGTCACCATCCAAAACTCCCGCCCCACGCCGCTCGCCGCCGCCCAACTCGCCAGCAGGATCGCATACAACACCAGACCGAATCCGACCCGCAGTCCAATCGCGGTCCCGAGAATCTCTCCGGCCTCGCTCCGCCGCCGCACCAGTTCGCGCACCACGAGGCCGTCCAGCCCCGCTCCCCCAAGCGCACTCAGCAGCGCGACAATTGACAGCAGAAAGCTCAACTCCCCGAAATCGCTTGGCGCCAAATAACGTGCCACCCACGCCCCCACGACCACGCTCGCGCCAAGTCGAAACAAGCGACCCGCAACCAACCACGAAAAATCTCCCACCTGCCGCGCCCGGACCACATTGCCCGCACCACCCGCCTCCATCGACATCCCGGCAGGAAGACCTGTCGCCTTCCCGGGGGCAACTTAAAGCTGCTCTCGCTCACAGGGATTAAACTTCACCCGCCGCGCCGCGTCCTTACCGTCACCCAACGCCGGCATGAAGCTCTCCATCGTGATCCCCTGCTACAACGAGGCGAAAACCATCCGCCACATCGTCGAGCGGGTTCGCGCCGCGCCCGTGAAGGACAAGGAGATCATCATCGTCGACGACTGCTCGCGCGACGGCACCCGCGACCTCCTCCGCACCCAGATCGCCCCGCTCGTCGACCAAATCCTCTACCACGACGTCAACCAGGGCAAAGGCGCCGCCCTCCGCACCGGCTTCGCCGCCGCCACCGGTGACGCCGTCATCGTCCAGGACGCCGATCTCGAATACGACCCCAACGAATACCCCCGGCTCCTCAAACCCATCCTCGATGGCCGCGCCGATGTCGTCTTCGGCTCCCGCTTCTCCGGCGGCGACGCCCACCGCGTCGTCTACTTCTGGCACATGATCGGCAACAAAATCCTCACGTTGCTCTCGAACATGTTCACCAACCTCAACCTCACCGACATGGAGACCTGCTACAAGGTCCTCCGCCGCGAGGTCCTCCAGAAAATCCGCATCGAGGAAAACCGCTTCGGCTTCGAGCCCGAGATCACCGCCAAGATCGCCAAGCTCGACATCGCCATCTACGAAGTCGGCATCAGCTACTACGGCCGCACCTACGCCGAGGGCAAAAAGATCGGCTGGCGCGACGGCTTCCGCGCGCTGTATGCGATCGTCAAATACAACGTCTTCCGCTAACCGCGTGCCCCACGTCGCGATCGTCATCCCCGTCTGGAACGAAGAGGCCGTCCTCCCCGAGCTCTGCCAACGCCTCCGCGCCGTCTTCGCGCAACACCCCGCGATCGACTGGTCCGTCATCTTCGTCGACGACGGCAGCCGCGACCTCTCCCGCGAACTCATCGCCGCCACCCAGCGCGACGACCCGCGCTTCAAGCTCGTCGAATTCTCCCGCAACTTCGGCCACCAGCCCGCCCTCGAGGCCGGCCTCGCCGCCGCCGGCCTGGCCGACGCCGTCGTCACCATGGACGCCGACCTGCAGGATCCGCCCGAACACATTCCCGAACTCGTCGCCCGCTGGCGCGAAGGCGCCGAGGTCGTCCTCGCCGTCCGCCGCTCGCGCAAGGAGCGCGGCCTCCGCCGCGTCGGCTTCGAACTTTTTCACCGCTGCTTTCGCTGGCTGTCAGATTTTCCCATCGAACCCAACACCGGCACCTTCGGCCTCCTCGATCGCGCCGCCGTCGAAGCCTTCAACCGCCTCCCCGAGCGCCACCGCTTTTTTCCCGGCCTGCGCGCCTGGGTCGGCTTCCGCCGCGCCGAAACGCTTTACGACCGCGATGACCGCGCCGCCGGCGAACCGGGCCAGAGCCTGTATCGATTGATTCGCTACGCCACCGACGGCCTCATCAGTTTTTCAAAGCTGCCGCTGCGGGTCGTCACCTTCGCGGGCGTCCTGATCAGCCTGATCGGCTTCAGCCTCGCGCTCTTCTTCGTCGTGCGCCGCCTCCTCGGCATCGAAATCGCCCAGACCGGTTTCACCACGCTCGTCACGCTCCTGCTTTTCGTCGGCGGCGTGCAGCTCGTCGGCATCGGCATCCTCGGCGAATACCTTGGCCGCGTCTACGACGAGGTGAAGCGCCGCCCGAACTACATCGTCAAACGCAGGAGCGGCCTTGATTGATTCGCGCCGATCGCGCGCGCTGGCCTGGAGTGTCTTGCTGGCGCTCGGCGCCGCGCTCGCGATCGTCGGAGGGTGGCTGCTCCTGACGACGTTCAAGCCCTACGACGACGAGGGCTACGTTCTCCTCTCGCTCCGCCATTTTTCGCAACACGGCGCCCTCTACGATCTCGTCTATTCCCAATACGGCCCGTTCCCGTATCTCCTCTACGACGCCCTCCACCGCCTCTTCGGCTTCGAGTTCACGCACATCGCCGGTCGAGGCATCGCGCTGGTCAACTGGCTGGGCACCGCCGTCGCCTGCGCGTGCCTCGTGCAACGACTGACCGGTCGCATCGCGCTCAGCGTGATGACGCTCGGGCTCACGTTCACCTATCTCTGGATCATGATCAACGAGCCCAGCCATCCCGGCGGACTGGTCTCGCTGCTCGTCGCCCTCGCCACGTGGTCCGGCGCGGAACTCTGGCTTGCCGGCCGGACGCGACGCTTCGCGGTCATCATCGCCCTTTTCGGTGCCACTCTCACTCTCACGAAAATCAACGTCGGCGTCTTCTTTCTCGGCGCTCTCGCTGCCTGGCTCGGCATCCACGCAACGAATACAACCGCCTCTCGCCGCTTCACCTGGCTTTCCGTCGCCGCCGTTCCGCTCTTCGCGTTCCTGCTGATGCGGGATCTCTGGTCGGCTGACTGGGTTCGGCTGTATGCCGTCGTCTTTGCGTGCGCCGCCGTGCCGTGTCTCCTGACGGCTCAGCGCTTCGCGCGTCCCATCGTGAATTTCGCCACGTGGGGCTGGGCCGCGCTCGCAGGCGCCGCCGCAACCCTCGTGCTGTGCGCGGGGATCTTGCTGCGCGGCACGAGTTTCGCCGGCCTTGTCGATGGTCTCTTGCTGGGGCCGATGCGACATCCCGGCGTTTACTCCCATCCGCTCGACTGGCCCACCGGCACCGCCGCGCTTGCCCTCATATCTTTCCTCGCCGCCGCCGGAATCGCATGGACGCAGCGATGGACCGACCCACGCGTGCGAGAGGCGATAGCCTGGCTGCGCGTGCTCACCGCCGCCGTCTTTCTCTGCACTCCGCTTCAATGGATACCCACCGGAATCGCCACCTGGGGCATGGCTTACGGGCTGTCGCTCGCCTGGCTGTTCGCCGTTCCACTCACGGATAGCCGCAGCTCCGTCGCGAATCGCTGGGTCGCGTTGGTGTTCGTGCTGCAATCGCTCCACGCCTACCCCGTCGCGGGCAGCCAAATGCATTGGGGTTCTTTCCTGTGGGTGCCGCTGCTGGCGCTCGGGCTCCACGACGCGGCTCCGCTGCTAAAAACGCGTTGCGCCGTCTTCACGCGATGGCTCACCCCGCTCGCTTGCGCCGCGGCCCTGGCGCCGGCTCTGTTCGCGACCGGTAAACTCGGCATCATCGGCTGGCGTTCGTATCAGCTCCACCCCGCACTCGGACTTCCCGGCGCCGAAAGTCTCCGCCTGTCGCCGGAGACCGCGTCCGACCTGCACATCGTGACGCAGAACAGCGCCGCTCACGCCGATGTGCTGTTCAGCCTGCCCGGCATTTTCAGCACCAACCTCTGGAGCGGCCGGCCCACCCCCACGCTCGCCAACACCACCCTGTGGTTCTCCCTGCTGTCCTCGCCGCAACAAGCAGCCATCATCGACCGGCTCGCGTCCGCCGAACGCCCTGTCGTGCTCGTGCAACGCGATCTCACCGCTCACTTGATCCGCCAAAACATCCCCATCGGCGGACCGCTCGTCGGCTGGCTCCAGGCCAACTTTCAGGCCGCGCTCAAGCTCGGCAGTTACGAAATTTGGGTGCGACGCGGCCGGA
>JAEZAD010000305.1 GCA_023430565.1 Verrucomicrobiota bacterium | reverse complement strand
TGCGACGATTGTTCGAACGGTTGAAGGTGCCGTTCGAAGCGACGATGGCGATTTTTAGGCCGGGGCGGTTTGTCCGCGGCGAACAAGCGACCCATGAGCTTGGACCGAGCCATCAGCATTGATCCGGGCTGGCTGTGCGCGCTGCTGCAGGCGGGGGATTCGTTCTATCCGACGGGAAGCTATGCGCATTCGTTTGGGTTGGAGGGGCTGGTGCAGGAAGGCGTGGTGCGCGATCGGACGACGTTGAGGGAGTTTTTGTTGCGATCGGTGGTGCCATCGTTGCGGCACGCGGAACTGCCGATGGCGGTGCACGCGTGGGAGGCCTTGGGAGCGCGGGATTGGACGCGGGTGGGGGAGGTGTGCGTGTTGTCGGCGGCGTTGAAGACGTCGCGCGAGGCGCGATTGGCGTCGGAAAACATCGGGCGGCAGCGGGCGGAATTGGTGGCGACGTTGCGCGGCGATGCGGTCGCGAAGGAGTTTCTCGAGCGGGCGGCGACGGAAGGTTGGCCGTTTTCGTCGGCGGTGTCGGCGGCGCTTGAAGGACGGGCGATCGGCGCGCCGCTCGAGGCGGTCCTGGCGGGCGTGATGTATTCGACGGTCGCGGCGATCGTGTCGGCGGCGATGAAGCTTTTGCGGCTGGGGCAGAACGCGAGTCAGTCGCTGCTGACGGAGGTGCTGAGCGAGGCACCGGCGGTAATCACGGCGGCGGAGCGGGTGCGGTTCGAGGAGATCGGCTGGTTCAACCCGTGGCTCGACATCGCGGCGGCACGGCACGAGACGGCAAATGCGCGGATGTTTATTTCGTGATGAAGCGCGAAGACGCAAAGAGAGGCGAAGATTCGCAAAGTGGACGAGGGGCTGAGAATCTTCGCGATCCTTTGCGGGTCCTTGGCGTCTTTGCGCTTAGCTTTCTTTTTCTATGAATCGTCCTCCACGAATCGGTATCGGCGGGCCTGTTGGGTCGGGCAAGACGATGCTTTGTCTCAAACTCTGCCAGCGGTTGCGCGAGCGCTATTCGATGGCGGTCGTGACGAACGATATCTACTGCTTGGAGGACGCGCAGTTTCTGATTCAGCACAGTGCGCTGGCGGCGGAGCGTATTGCTGGCGTGGAGACGGGTGGGTGTCCACACACGGCGATTCGCGACGATACGACGATGAACGAGCAGGCGTGTCGCAGTCTCGAGGCGACGTTTTCCGACCTGCAGGTTGTGCTGGTGGAGAGTGGGGGGGACAATCTGACGGCGACGTTTTCGCCGGAGTTGGTGGACGCGTTCATCTATGTGATCGACGTGGCGGAGGGGGACAAAATCCCGCGGAAGGGCGGGCCCGCGATCCGGCACAGCGATTTGCTCATCATCAATAAAATCGATCTGGCGCCGCTGGTGGGCGCGGATTTGGGGGTGATGGAGCGCGATGCGAAAATGCAGCGGGGGGTCCGGCCGTTTTTGTTCTGCGATTTGAAGCGGGAGCACAATCTGGACGCGGTGATTGCGTGGATCGAGCGGGAGGTGTTGTTCGCGCGGGAGGCGAAGGCGGTGGGGTGAATCGGGGATCGTTCTCGTTCTTCGTTCTCTTTCTCGTTCTCGCGAGAGTTCCGAGAGAACGAGAACGATTACGATTACGAGAACGATGAAACGATCCGATGGCTGAGTTTTCCGGACATTTGCGGCTGCGGGCGGTGCGGAGGGAGCACGGGCGGACGGTGCTCGCGGAGCAGGCGTTTCGGGCCCCGTTTCATGTGAGCAAGCCGTATTGGGATGCGGATACGGGCGTGCTGCACGTGCAGGTGGTGAATCCGACGGCGGGGATTCTCGAAGGAGACCGGCTGGAGTCGGAGATCGCGTGCGACCGCGGGGCGGCGATGCTGGTGACGACGCCGAGTGCGAGCCGGGTGTTTCGGATGCGCGGAGGACGCGCGGAGTGCCGGCAGCGTTTTGAGGTGGCGGATGGCGGATGGCTGGAGGTGTTGCCGGAGCCGCTGGTGCCGCATCGCGGGTCGACGTATCGGCAGGTGACCACGGTGGACGTGGCGAAAGGCGGCGCGCTGTTTTTTGTGGATCAACTCATGCCGGGACGCGTGGCGCACGGCGAGGCGTGGGAGTGGGAGCGGCTGGGAGTGGAACTGGAGGTGCGCGTCGGAGGCGAGCTGGTGCTGCGCGAGCGGCTGGAGCAGAGCGGTGAGGAGCTAAAAGGGATGGCGCAGCTGGCGGGATCGGGGGAAGCGGCGTGTTTCGCGAATGCGATTTTGATCGGAGCGGCGGCGGAAGCGGTGGATGTGCGCGAGCGTATGAAAGAGCTGCACGCCGAGGGAGTTTGGATCGGCGCGAGCGCGTTGCGACGCGGAGGTTGGAGCGTGAAGGTGATCGCGCGGGGGGGCGTGGAGTTGCGGCGGACGATGCGCGAGGTGCGCGCGCGGTTGAGCGCGGTTTATCCGCAGATGGGGTGCGATCCGCGGAAGGTGTAGGCGGAGCGCGAACGAAGCGCCAGGAGCTGGCGGCCTACGGGGTCACTCGTGCTTGGAGCGACGGGAACGGGTCGCGCGGACGATCGCGAAGATCGCGGTGGCGAGGACGGCGGCGCAGAAGAGCGTGGCGAAAGGATGCGCGGCGAGGTGCGAAAAATCCCAGGTGAAATCGTGGTCGCCGTCGTGGCCGGGGTGGGCGAGGAGCGCGGCGGGGGCGGCGAGCGCGAGAGACGCGAGAGCGAAGCGACGGGGGGCTTTCATCGGGGGAAGTTTAGCAGTTTGTGCGCCAAGGGAGGGGCGCGAGCGAGTCAGTTTTTCGAGGTGTGCGCGGGAATGAATTCGTCCTGCACGGCTTTCGCGAGGAGGTCGGGCGGGAGGAGGCCCTGGCCGAGGATGAAGTCGTTGAAGGCCTGGCGGTCGAACTGGCTGCCGAGGGCGATTTCGGTGGCGGCGCGGAGTTCCATGAGGCGCAGGTAGCCGTAGAAGTAGGACGTCGCCTGTCCGGGCGCGCGGAACGTGTAGCGATCGACTTCCTGGTGGGCCATGGGGGACGAGAGTCCGACTTCGTCGGTGAGGATTTCGAAGGCGCGCTCTTTTGAAATGCGGTCGAGGTGGAGCATCGGATCGAGGAAGGCGCGGGCGGCGCGGAGGAGACGAAATTGCAGTGCGATGAGCTGGCCCTCGAGCGGTTCGAAGGGTTTCAGTTCGGCTTCGGCGTAGAGGGCCCAGCCTTCGACGTTGACGCTGTTGAACGCGAAGATGCTGCGAGCCTGTGAGACGCCGCGTTCGACCATGGCGGTGAACTGCAGTTCGTGACCGGGCCGGCCCTCGTGGGCGGTGAGGGTCCAGGCGGCGGCTTCGAAGGTGAAATCGTCGTAGGTGTCGCTGGCGGCGGAGTCGTCGGTGGGCGGGTTGCCGGTGGTGAGGACGAACGTGCCGCGTTCGCCCTTGTTGCCGATGAGCGGCGGCGGGTCCATGTGGGGCGCGGGCGAGGCGGCGTTTTCGGCTTCGGAGGCGAGGCGCATGAGCATCGGTCGTGAGGGAAGGGCGACGATGTGTTCGCGGCGGATGATCTCTTCGATGCGCGCGATGACATCGTGGTAGAAGGGTTCGACGGCGTCGCGGGTGAGCTGGGCTTTTTTCAGTTCGCGGATGACGGCGCGGTAGTCGGGATCGGGGAAATTCTTTTCCTTCGCGACGAGGGCGGCGATGGTTTGCATCTCGTTGCGGATTTCGGCGTAGGCGATTTGCGCTTTTTCGATCAGGTCTTCGGGCGCGATATCGAGGCCGACATTTTTGAGGTTGTCGGCGTAGAGTTCGCGCGGGAGGCGAAAGTCGTCGCGGGCGCGCGGGAGGATTTCGGCGCGGACCCAATCGTGATAAGCGGTGAGTTGTTTCTCGAAGGCATCGAGCGCTGCGGCGGCGCCGTCGAGCTGGGTGAGTTCGTAGTGGGTGAAGAGCTCGCGCAGGCCGGTGATGAAGCGCGGGGCGTTGGCGAGGTGTTGTTCGACTTCGGCTTTGTAGGGGGCGAGTCGCGAGGAGTCGGCGAGGGCTTCGGTGAAGCGGGCGCGGGCGAGGTCGGTGATCGGCGTGGTGTCGTCGATCAAGCCGGTGTAGCGGCGGAGGCGGGCGAGGGCGGCGGGGCGACGGGCAGGGTCGACTTGATCCTGGAGGAGGTTGAATTCGCCGCGGAAGACGAGTTCGCCGAGGTCGAGGTAGGGCAGCGTGAGGTTTTGATTGAGGAGGCTGCTCTCGATCGAGTCGTTGGCGGCGGCGATGAGGATTTCGAGGTCCTGGCGGACGAGCGGGTCGGTTTCGACGGCGAGGCGTTTGGCGAGTTGGCCGCGGACGATGGTCGTGGCGGAGCGGGTGCGCTCTTGGAAGTTGGGGCCGAGGTCGACGGTGAGTTCGTCGTAGCCGGTGAGCCCGAGGTCGCCGGCGAATTCGGGGGAGAATTTTGCGAGGGATTCGAGGTAGAGGCGGGCGTTGTCGTTGGAGCGGGCGATCCACGCGGGTTGATCGGCGGCGTGAAGGGGGAGGGCGAGGGCGAGAAGAAGGAAGAGGAGGCGGGTGAGCATCGGTGGATGGGCGCGCGAGTAGGTCGCGCTCTGACCTTTTGAGCGGATTGAAGGATCCAAAGCTGCGTCTGCCGGCGGGCGCATACGTGGATGTCGAACCAGCCTTCGGCTAGACTTCGCTTCGCTCAGAATGACAAGGCTTGGGAGACGCCGCTGTTGAACGGCGCTAGAAGAGCTGCTTCGTGAGGAAAGCGGTTTGGAGGGCGGCGATTTCCTTCAGGCCTTGGGTCGAAAGCGCGATGAGCGACTGGAGTTGTTCGCCGCTGAAGGTGGCTTCCTCGCCGGAGCTTTGAACTTCCACGAACTGGCCGCGGCCGGTCATGACGATGTTGGCGTCGACTTCGGCGTCCTTGTCCTCGGCGTAGTTAAGATCGAGATACGGCTGGCCCTGGAAGATGCCGGCGCTGACGGCGGCGACGGAATCGGTGAGCGGGTTTTCGGGAATCTTCTTGGCGTCGAGGAGTTTTTGAATCGCGAGGCGGGCGGCGAGCCAGGCGCCGGTGATGGAGGCGGTGCGCGTGCCGCCGTCGGCCTGGAGGACGTCGCAATCGATCCAGAGCGTGTTGGGCCCGAGTTTTTGGAGGTCGATGACAGCGCGGAGGGCGCGGCCGATGAGGCGTTGGATTTCGACGGTGCGGCCGTCGAGTTTTCCGCGGGAGATGTCGCGCTGTTTGCGGTCGTGCGTCGAGTAGGGAAGAAGCGAATACTCGGCGGTGAGCCAGCCGCCGGGGACGCGTTGTTGTTTCATCCATGTCGGCACGTTGGCCTCGATGGTGGCGGCGCAGATGACGCGCGTGGCGCCGAAGGAGACGAGAACGGACCCGGTGGCGTGCGGGGCGATGTTGGGTTCGAAGGTGATGGGGCGCAGTTGGTCGGCGGTGCGGCCGTCGAGGCGCGAGGGAGCGGAACTCATGGGAAGAGGGCAGCGCCCGAGGATGCGGGTGGCAAGAGGGGAAAGCGGGCGTCGGAGAGAAGCTCCAAGCTCCAAGGACCGAGCTCCAGGGAAGGATCAAATTCCAAGAACCAAGGCGGGGCGGGCCACTCGCTCACGCTCGTAGCTACGAGGGGGCGGCTCGCTCACGCTCGCAGCCACGGAGCGCTCAGTTTTCTTTTTGTTGGGCGCGGTCGAGGGGAACGATCTTCGTGGTGGTGAAGTCGGTGCCCTGGGTCATGAAGGCGATCAGGCGATCGTTGAAATCCTTGGCGGGGTCGTGGCCCATTTTCTTGAGCGCCTGCGTGAGCGCGGCGACTTCGACGAGGCGGGCCATGTCGCGGCCGGGGCGGACGTAGAGCTCGATGTGCGGGACGCGCTGGCCGAGGATTTCGTAGAAGTTTTCCTCGAGGCCGGTGCGTTCCTCGACGACGTCGGGGGTCCACTCGTGGAGCGAGACGACGAGGTCGACGCGCTTGTCGAGGCGGATGGATTTCACGCCGAACATCTCGGCGATGTTGATGATGCCGATGCCGCGGCACTCCATGTAGCCGCGGTTGAGCGGGCGGGAGGAGGCGATGAGTTCGCGCTCGTCGAGGAGCTTGATGACGGTGAGGTCGTCGGCGACGAGGGAGTGGCCGCGCTCGATGAGGGCGAGGGCGCATTCGCTTTTGCCGACGCCGGAACTGCCGCGGAGCATCACGCCGATGCCGCGGACGTCGAGGGTGGTGGCGTGCTCGGTGGCGCCGGGGGCGAATTCGTTGTCGATGCAGAGTGTGGCGAGGTTCACGAAATTCATCGTGATCATCGGCGTGCGGATGACGGGGAGCTTCATCTCGCTGGCGACCTGGAGCATCGCGGGGGTCGGGTGGAAATTGCGCGTGAGGACGAGGCAGGGGATGTGCTGCTTGACCATGCCGCGGAAGATCTCGATTTGCTTCTCGGGCGGGACGGTCTTGAGGAAGGTCATCTCGGCCGCACCCAGAACCTGGATACGTTTGTTCGCGAAATACTTGAAAAAGCCGGTGAGCGCGAGCGAGGGGCGGTTGATGCTGCCCTCGCGAATGAGCCGGTGGAGGCCGGGCTCGCCGGTGACGAGCTCCATCTTCAGCTTGACGCGGTAGGTGTCGAAGAAGTGCGCGACGGTGATGCCGTGGATGGCTTTTTGCATAGGGAAGCGGTCAGCGATCAGCTTTCAGCGGTCAGCTTTGAAACAGTAGAGCTGATAGCTGACTGCTGAACGCTGACAGCTACAAATTAAAGTCTTCGCCGAGGTAGAATTTGCGGGCTTGTTCGTCGTTGATGAGGAATTCGCCGGTGCCTTCGGCGAGGACCTGGCCCTTGTGGATGAGGTAGGCGCGGTCGACGACGCGGAGGGTTTCGCGGACGTTGTGGTCGGTGATGACGACGCCGATGCCACGGGCCTTGAGTTGGAGAATGATTTTCTGGACGTCCGAGACGGAGATGGGATCGATCGCCGCGAAAGGTTCGTCCATGAGGAGGAATTTCGGGCGGGTGACGAGGGCGCGGGCGATTTCGAGGCGGCGGCGCTCGCCGCCGGAGAGGGTGTAGGCGCGTTGTTGGGCGAGCGATTGGAGGTTGAGCTCGGCGAGGTGGGCGTCGACGCGGGCGTCGCGTTCGCGGCGGGGGACGCCGATGGATTCGACGATGGCGAGGATGTTTTCCTCGACGGTGAGCTTGCGGAAAACGGAGGCTTCCTGCGGGAGATAGCCGATGCCGTGGCGCGCGCGCTGGTGCATGCGCATTTTCGTGAGGTCGTGGCCGTCGAGGCAGACGCGTCCGGTGGTGGCGGTGATGAGGCCCACGATCATGTAGAACGTGGTGGTTTTGCCGGCGCCGTTGGGGCCGAGGAGGCCGACGACCTCGCCGCCGCAGAAGCGGACGTTGACGCCGTCGACGACGCGGCGCTCGCCGTAAACTTTGACGAGGGACTCGGTGCGGATTTCGGGCGGCGAAGCGTCGGTGGGCACGGTCGCGGCGGGACTGTCGGCGGTGGTGCTCACTTGGCGTTGTCGGTGCCGTTGCGATCGAAGCCGAGGTCCTTGATGGGCGGGCCGGTGAGGCGGGGTTTTTCGACTTCGACGCGTTCCTGGCCGCGGAGCATGGTGATTTTTTCGCCGGCGGAGACGAAGTCGGTGGCGCGGTCGATGACGACCGGGTTTTCGGTGAGGACGACTTTTTCCTCGCGCGGGAGGACCTCGGCCCGGCCACAGGTGGCGGTGCGGGAGCCTTGGGTGATGGACACGTTGCCGGTGGCGAGGAGGTAGCGGAATTTCTCGAGGGTGGGGATGGATTCGTTGCGCTCGTCGTCGATGCGGGTGGCGATGAGCTCGAGGCGGTCGGCTTCGATGCGGAGGTTGGTGCCGGCGACGACGACGTTGCCGGTGCAGATGGCCTTGGTCTCGTCGCCTTCGGACCACATGTCCATGTGGTCGCACGAGAGGGTGGTGGGCTGGGGGGCGGCGGCGCGGGTGAAGGCGGCGGCGAGGAGAACGCAAAGGCTGACGAGGACGGCGCGGCGAAGGGTCATTGCAGGAGATTGGAGAGCTCGGCTTGGAACGTGATGCGCACGTCGCCGCTGAGCGAAATTTTTTTCTCGCGGTGGTGGTAGCTCCATTCGCGGCCGGTGGCTTCGACCTCGTCGCGGATGAAGCGAACGTAGTTTTGGCCGAAGGCGCGTTCTTCGTCGGGGAGGAAGGTGGCGGAGGGGCTGAGGATGATCGTGTCGACGGTCATCGCGATGTCGCCGGTGAAGAGCGTGAGGTTGAGGTCGGCGACTTCGAACTGGTCGTTGGAAAGCGCGCGCGCTTCGCTGCCGCGGGCGGTCATGGAGCGATGGCCTTCTTTCGTGAAAAGGGGAAGGACCCAGTTTTTGGCGGGGGAGGTGACGGCGGCGGCGAAGGCGAGGGCGGGGAGGAGTGCGGTGGCGAAGACGATGGCCCAGGGGCGAGAGCGATGGGGCGCAGCGGGCAATTGAGGGCGATAACCGCGGGCGGACGCGCACCTGGATTCTTCGCTTCGCTCAGAATGACAGGAAGGGGGAGCGATGAAGGGGGAGTGAAAGATCATCGGCGGGTGGCGAGGATGAGGTCGCAGATTTCGCGGACGGCGCCGCGGCCGGCGGGGCGTTTTGTGACGTAGTCGGCGGCGGCGAGCGAGGCGGGCATCGCGTCGGCGACGGTGACCCCGATGGCGGCCCATCTCATGGCGGGTGCGTCGATGTCGTCATCGCCCATGTAAACGCATTCGGCGGCGGTGAGGTTGAGTTGGTTGGCGAGTTCCTGGAGCGCGGTGAGTTTGTCGGTGCGGCCTTGGACGAGGTGTGGGATTTTGAGTTCGGTGGCGCGGACGGCGGTGGCGCCGGAGCCGCGGCCGCTGATCCAGGCGGTGAGGATGCCGGCTTTTTCGAGGCGTTTGAGACCCATGCCGTCGAGGATGGAAAAGCCTTTGGACTCGGTGCCGTCGGAGTGAATTTGCACGGTGCCGTCGGTGAGGATGCCGTCGACGTCCATCGCGAAGAGGCGGATGGAGGACCAGGGGAGGGTTTGGGCGGAGGATGAGGGCATCGTGCTCGTGATCTTTATCGTGCTCGGGCTCGGAGAGTATCGAGAGGGAGGAAAAGGCGGGCGATCACGAGCACGATTATGAGCACGAGCACGATGGTTGATGCGATCGCGGTAACGTCGGGTGAGCGGTCACGTGGATTCTTCGCTTCGCTCAGAATGACAGTCTATCAATCCAGCCACGCGGTGACTTGCTCGATCACTTTGTCGAGGGTTGGGCGGTGGAGTTGTTCGAGTTCGGGAGCGAAAGGGACAGGGATGTCGAGCGAGGTGAGACGGAGCGGGGCGGCTTTGAGGCTCGCGAAGTTTTGCTCGGTGAGTCGCGCGACGAGTTCGGCGCCGAAGCCATGGGTGCGGCGGCCTTCGTGGAGGACGACGAGGCGGCCGGTGCGGGCGACGGACGCGTGGATGGCGTCGAGTTTCAGCGGCGAGAGGCAGCGGAGGTCGAAGAGATCGAAGGTGTGCTCGTATTCGG
>JAEZAD010000284.1 GCA_023430565.1 Verrucomicrobiota bacterium | reverse complement strand
GCCCCGCGGTCGATCCGACCCTGCCGTCACCCGAAATCGGTCCCGGCACGTATCACCCGCTCACGCTCGTGCGCGAAGAAATGTGCCGCATCCTGCGCAAGGTCGGTTTCACCGTCGCCGATGGGCCGGAGGTCGAAACCGAATACTACTGCTTCGACGCGCTCAACACGCCCGCCGATCACCCGGCGCGCGACGCGCAGGACACGTTTTATTTCCCCGCCAACGCGCGCTTCGGTAACGTCTCGAAGAAGAATCCCGAAGAAAAATATCTCCTGCGCACGCACACGTCGTCCGTGCAGATCCGCACGATGCTCAAGGGCGAACCGCCGATCCGCATCGTTTCGCCCGGGCGTGTTTACCGTCGTGATACCACGGACGCGACGCACTCGGCGAACTTCCACCAGCTCGAGTGCCTCTACGTCGACAAGAACGTCACCGTCCGCGACCTGAAGGCGCTGCTCGACTACATCTTCGCCTCGCTGCTCGGGAAGGATACGAAGACGCGCTTCCGTCCGCACTATTTCGGCTACACCGAGCCCAGCTTCGAGGTCGACTTGAGCGCGAAGCACCTGCCAAAGGTGAAGAAGGAATGGATCGAGATCGGCGGCTGCGGCATGGTCGATCCGGTCGTGTTTTCCGACGTCGGCTACGATCCCGAAGTCTGGAGCGGTTATGCTTTCGGCATGGGCCTCGAGCGCCTCGCGATGCTCCTCTACGGCATCGATGACATCCGCTACTTCTACCAAAACGACCTCCGCTTCCTGAAACAATTCGCCTGAAGATGAAGCGCGAAGACGCGAAGAGCCGCGAAGGTTCGCAAAGCCCTCTTCGCGAACTTTGCGCGAACTTTGCGCCTTTGCGCTTAGCCATATTATGAAAATTTCCCTCAACTGGCTCCGCGACTACGTCGACCTCACCGCTTCGGCGGACGAAATCTGCCGCGCGATCACTTTCCTCGGCTTCGAGGTCGAGAACGTCATCTCCACCGGCGCGCCGAAGCTCGAGAGCGTCGTCGTCGGAGAAATCCTCACGCGGGCGAAACACCCCAACGCCGACAAACTCTCCGTCTGCACGGTCGACGTCGGCTCCGCCGGCGGCGTGAAGACGATCGTCTGCGGCGCGCCGAATTGCGACGCCGGCAACCGGGTGCCCGTCGCGCTCCCCGGCGCCGTGCTGCCCGGCAACTTCGTCATCAAACAATCGAAGATCCGCGGCCAGTCATCCGACGGCATGATGTGCGCGCCCGACGAACTCGGCCTCGGCAGCGAGCACGCAGGCCTGTTGATCCTCTCCGGCTCTCCCGCGCTCGGCACGCCGATCAACGACGTGCTTCCGCCCGGCGACACGGTGTTCGACATCGAGATCACGCCGAACCGGCCCGACTGCCTCTCGCACCTCGGCATCGCGCGCGAACTCGCGGCGTGGTTCAAACTTCCGCTGAAGTATCCGCAGGAAACATTCCGCGGCGAGCTGCCCGATGCACCCGCGCGCACCGATTTGCTGCGCAACGTCTCCGTCACCGCGCCCGAGCTCTGCCCGCTCTACACCGCGCACGTGATCACCGGCGTAAAGATCGGCCCGTCGCCCGAATGGATGCAGCGCCGGCTCGCTGCGGTCGGGCTGCGTCCGATCAACAACGTCGTCGACGTCGGCAACTACGTGATGCTCGAGACCGGCCAGCCGCTGCACGCCTTCGACGCGCGCAAGCTCGGCGGCAACGAAATCGTCGTCCGGCCCGCCACCGACGGCGAAAAGATCGCCACGCTCGACAACAAGGAGCGCACGCTCAACCACCGCATGCTCGTGATCGCCGACGCGCAGAAGCCGGTCGTCGTCGCCGGCATCATGGGCGGGGAAAACTCCGGCGTGAGCGACGACACGACGGACCTCGTGCTCGAGTGCGCGATCTTCAAACGCCAGTCCGTTCGCGCGACTTCACGGGCGCTCGGCCTGACGTCCGATTCTGCTTATCGCTACGAGCGCGGGGTGGATCCGCACGCCACGCTCGAGGCGGCGTGGCGCGCGATCGATCTCATCATTGAAACCGCCGGCGGCCAGGTGGTCGGACCTGCGTTCAAACTCGGCGGCGACGTGCCATGGCAGCGCGAAATCGTCGTCACCCACGACTACATCTCGGAGAAACTGGGCTTCGACATCCCGGCGGAAAATATGCGGGCGGCGTTCGAATCGCTCGAGCTCGCCATCACACGCGAGGAACCGACCGAACGCCGCGGTCCGGCGTGGACGGTGAGCATCCCGAGCTGGCGCGACGATCTCGATCGCCCGATCGACCTCGTCGAGGAAGTGCTTCGGCTCTACGGCACGGAGAAAATCCCCGCGACTGTTGTGAGTTCGCCGGGGCTCGTCGGTGATGACGATCCGATCGTGCTCTTCAACCGCCGCGTGACCGACTATCTCGTCGGCCACGATTTTCACGAGTGCGTGAACTACACGCTGCGGCCGGCGAAAGAAGTGGCGATTTCCGTATCCTCGGCGGCGGCTGCCGAACTGGCACTGGCGAATCCTTTTGTCGAAGACCAGTCGCACCTGCGGCCGACGCTCGTTTCCGGGCTGCTCGAAACGCTGAAGCTCAACCAGTCGCGCGGAGTCGGCGTGTCGCGGCTTTGCGAAACCGGCCGCGTCTTCATCGAACGCAATGGCCAGGTGGTCGAGTGCGCGGCTGTGGCGTTCGTGATCGCCGACGACGCGGAGCGCCGCTGGAAGCAGCGTGAAGCGGCGGATTTCTACACCGCTAAACATCACGTCACCGCTCTCGCGGCGATGGCCGGAATCGATCTGGTGCGGCAGCCGATCGCGCCGATGGCGGCGCCCACCTTGGGCTGGCAGCAGAATCATGCGGCGGGTGCAGGCGACATGGCGCAGGGCTGGACAGCGCGCTTTGGTCTCGTCGATCTCGCGCTCGCGAAATCGCTCGGCGTCGAAGGCAAGGTCTACGCCGGGTTCTTCGCCATTCTGCCCGAGCAGATCACGTCCGAAAGCGTGCGCCGTCGTTACAGCGACTTCAGTCTGTTTCCCGCCGCGCTGCGCGATGTCGCGCTCGTGGTTGATGCGGCGACTCCGGCGGACGACGTGCGCAAGCAGCTCACGAAAGTGGCGCGAGCGGCGGCCGGCAACGCGTTCGCCGTCGAGCGCGTGGCGGTGTTCGACGTTTATGAGGGCGCGGGCTTGCCGGAAGGAAAGAAAAGTCTCGCCTTCGCGCTCACGTTCCGCGCGGCGGATCGCACCTTGACCGACGACGAAGTGAACGCGGCCTTTCAGAAAATTCAGGACGAGATCGTGAAAACGAGCGGCTGGACCGTGCGGAAATAGCGCCCAAGTCGGACGGGGTCTCAGACCCGTTCCATCTGAAATTGCAGCGCGATCGGGGACGGCGTGTGCACCAGCACCGGCGGAACTTCGGTCGCGGTCGCCGACGCGAAGTCGTGCAGCTTTTCGATGAGCTGTTCCTTCAGCACGACGCCGGCGCGCAACAGGGGAATGTGGTGCGTGCTCGGCGGCGGGTAAGGTGAAGCAAGCACATCGAACGGCTGCAGTCGCCCGGCCGTTTTTTCCCGCAGCGGGCACGATTGCTCCACGAAAGCGAACGTGAGCTCGGCTTCGCCGACGCCGTAGGCGTGTCGGTGGACCGGCCGGTCACCGAGCGGAAGCGCGCCACGGCCGGCGTCCACCGTCGCGGCGGGCAACGGCGTCTGGACCTCGCAACCCATCGCGCGGAGAACGGAAGCGAGCGAATCGCGCAGCGATGTTTGCAGTCGTTCGCAGTAATCGCGCGGGTCGCGGAGGGGCGGCGAACCCGCGTGCGCTTGATCAAGCAGCAGCTTCGCGCCGGCTGCGTTGGTTTCGACGAAAAGGTCGACCCACGCTTCTTCTTTCGTGAGCAGAACGCCGGCCCACGCGACGCGCCGGAGGGTTTCGTCGCATCGCGTGAGCCGCCGCGGCGCATGCTTCTGTCCGGCATGCCGCAGGGCGCTGGCCACAACCGTGTCGATTTGGTGTGGATCGAGCAGCGCCATTCCCGTGCGCGGGACGTCGCATTTGGGCCGGGGCGCGTCGACGGACGCCGAGACGTCGGTGGGTGACGCGGTGGAGGGCGGCGTGCGGGCGCGTTCTTTCGCCAGGTCGGCCCGGAGCTCGTCGACCTGCTGGAGCAGAGCGAGCTGACGCTCGATGGCGCGCGTCGCCACGCGCAGGCGCGCCTGCATTTCCTGGATGTTGAAAGGCTTTGAAATGAAGTCGTCCGCGCCCGCATCGAGCGCCGCGGCGATGTCGGTCTTTTCCTTCCGCCCGCTCAACATCAGCAGGTAAGGCTGCACGGCGAAGGCGTGATTGCGCAGTTTCGCGCAGAGTTCCGGGCCGGTGATATCCGGCATCATCCAGTCGACGATCGCGACATGCGGAGCATCAGGCGCGGTCAACGCGCGAAAAGCGCTTTGCCCGTCCTCGACAATCGACATCTCGTAGTTCGATTGCTTGAGGAACGCGCCAAGCACTTTTCTGGCGACGACGTCATCATCGACGACCAGAACTTTCATGGATCGGGTGGGGGGAAAGGGTTTGGGTTTCCTTCATCGGACGCGGCGGCCCGCGGTTGAGTGGAAGAATGCATCCGCGGTGCGGTGGCGCCGATTTTGCCGGTTGCCAAGCTTTCGGGCGGACACACGCTCGGCCGTTCGCCTCGCCATGACTCAGCCGCCCGCCCTGGACATCGAGCACGTCGCGCAACTCGCGCGGATCGCGCTCACGCCCGAAGAAAAAGCGACATTCGCCCAACAGCTCGGCGATGTGCTGCACCATATCGAGCAGCTTTCGAAGGTGGAAGTGAGCGGGGTCGAGCCGACGGCGCACGCGTTTGCCGTGCAGAACGTCTGGCGTGACGACGCCGCCAGCGCCGGGCTGCCGGTCGATGCCGCACTGCGCAATGCGCCGGCTCAGCGCGAGAACATGGTCGTGGTCCCGAAGGTCGTGGAATAACCGATTTCACAGGAGGCAACGGAGAACACAGAGCCAGCCTTCCCTCCGTTTCCTCTGTTTCCTCCTGTAAAACAGAATGTCGTCCGATCTCTTCTACCAACCGCTCGCGCAACTAGCCGCCGCGCTCGACGCCAGGCAGCTCTCGTCCGTCGAGCTCATGCGCTCCGTGATCGCGCGCACCAAGGCGGTCGAACCACGAGTCCATGCGTTTAACTCGTTCGATGAGGCGGATGCGCTGAAACAAGCCGAAGCGTCGGACGCGCGGCGCGCGCGGGGCGAAGCGCGTGGGCCACTCGAGGGTATTCCCGTCGGCCTGAAAGACGTGATCGCGGTCGAAGGTCAGCCGCTGACGGCATCGAGCAGGATGCTGGCGAACTTCGTGTCGCCCTACGACGCGACCGTGACGACGAAGTTGAAAAACGCCGGCGCGATCTGCTGGGGTCGGTTGAATCTCGACGAGTTCGCGATGGGGTCCTCGACGGAGAATTCGGCCTTCGGGCCGACGGCCAATCCTTGGGATACGACGCGCGTGCCCGGCGGCTCGTCGGGCGGGAGTGCGGCGGCGCTCGCGGCGGGCGAAGCGATCGCGACGCTCGGTTCGGACACGGGCGGATCGATTCGGCAGCCGGCGGCGTTGTGCGGCGTGGTGGGGATGAAGCCGACGTATGGGTTGGTGTCGCGTTTCGGGTTGATCGCGTTTGCGTCGTCGCTCGATCAAATCGGCCCGTTCACGCGGTCGGTCGAAGACGCGGCGATCGTGCTCGGTGCGATCGCGGGGCATGACGAACGCGATTCGACGTCGTTCAAGGCTGAGATTCCGAATTATCGGGCGGAGCTCGGCGCGCGGAAAGGCCCGTGGAAACTCGGGATTCCGAAGGAGTATTTCGGTGACGGTTTGGACCCGGAGGTCGGCGCGGCGGTGGAGCAGGCGATCGCGTTTTACCGGGCGCAGGGTTGCGAGATCAAAGAGGTAGCGCTGCCGCACACGCGGTATTGCCTCGATACGTATTATATCATCGCGACGGCGGAGGCGTCGTCGAACCTCGCGCGCTACGACGGCATTCGCTACGGGCATCGCTCGAAGGAGGCGAAGGACATTGTCGATCTGTATTTCAAATCGCGCGCGGAAGGTTTCGGTGCGGAAGTGAAACGCCGCATCATCCTTGGCACCTATGTGCTCTCGAGCGGCTACTACGACGCGTATTATGGCCGGGCGCAGAAGGTGCGGACGCTGATCCGGCAGGATTTTCTGGACGCCTACAAAGAGGTGGACGCGCTGCTGACGCCGACGTCGCCGGTGCCGGCGTTCAAGATCGGCGAGAAGAGCGATCCGCTCGCGATGTATCTCTGCGACATCTACACGATCGGCGTGAATCTCGCGGGCCTGCCAGGCATCAGCGTGCCGTGTGGCTTTACGAAGGCGGGGCTGCCGATCGGCCTGCAGTTGATCGGGCAGCCGTT
>JAEZAD010000359.1 GCA_023430565.1 Verrucomicrobiota bacterium | reverse complement strand
TTCGTCAACGGGAACGCCCCATTTGCCGAGGCTGGAACTGAAGGCGAGTTGGGAGGTGCCGTTTTCCGACGGGACGAGATAAAGCGTGTGGGCGCCGGCGGGGATGGTGGTGTCGCCGAAAACGAGCGGTTTTTGGGTGAGGAGGAGCGTGGCTTCGTCGGCGCCGAGGCGGTTGGGTTTATCCCAAGGGATGAGGCCGCCCCAGATTTGCCGGGCTTCGCCGGTGCGCGGGTCTTTGGTGAAGGGGCGTCCGTAGGTGAGGGTGATGCGATTGCCGGTGCGGCGGTCGCCGATGACGGTGCTGGTGGTCTCGTGCGGGCTGCGTCCGCCGGTGGAGTTGACGCGCGGTTCCGGCGTTTGGGCGAAGAGAGACGAAGCGAGGAGGAGCGCTGCGGCGAGGAGGGGGAGGCGCGGAAAATTCATGCGAAACGGACGAGTGGAAAGGCGACTGACCGAGGGGTGACGCAAGGGGGGCGGAAGAGTTGCAGGACGTGACGCGGGCGAGGTGGGTGGAGGCGATGCGTGCCGGGGCCGGGTGCCGATTTCGGGAGACAAAAAGGGCGGGTCAGAGACCCGCCCGATGTGCGATCACCTCACTTCAACGTGGCGAGGAGCGTGTCGTTGAGGTGGGCGTATTCCTTGGCGACGGCGCCGCCGATTTTTTGGGCGATTTCCTTGGATTGGTTGGCGGCGGCTTTGGCGCCTTCCTTGTCGCCCATTTTGGCGAGGAGGCGGGCCTTGTGATAGGCGACGTAGAAGGCATTGGGGTCGGCGGCGAGAGCGGCGTCCATCCACTCGCGGGCTTTGGGGAGGTCGATGTTGTGCTCGAAGTAGAACATCGCGGATTGGAAGTAGGGCTTCTTGGGGTTTTCGGAGGCCATGGCCTTCTCGATTTGCGGAAGGACGACGCTCTTCACTTCGACCTCGAGCTTCAGGGGGACGCGGGTGCGTTCCCAGGCGAAGTAGATGGTGGCGGATTCGTCGCGGAGCTCGCCGATTTGGAAGGTGAGTGTCTCGATCGGCGAAGGGAGGTTGACGGGTTTGACCTTGAGGCGGGTGACGTCGTTTTTCGGGTCGTAGGCGTAGGCGCCCCACTGCGACATGGGCTTGTGAATGATGACGGTCCACTCATCGGCGGACGGGATGCTGAAAAGCTCGTAGGTGCCGGCGTCGAGGGCGGTGCCGTTGAGTTTCACCGGCGTGCTGAAAGTGATCTTCGTGGCCTGGTTGGCGCCGGTGCGCCAGATTTCGCCGTAGGGGAGGAGTTCGCCGAAGATTTTCCGGCCTTTGACGGAAGGGCGGGAGTAGGAGATTTCGACGTCGGTGAGACCGACGCGCTGCTTGAGGGTGGCGGGCGGGCTGGCGGACGGGAGCTGGACCTGGGGAGCGTCTTGGGCGACGAGGACGGGGCCGGCGAGAAGCGCGAGCGCGGCGAGGAGCAGACGGGGGGATGGTTTCATATTTTGGGTTGGGAGGAAAACGGAGAGGTTGGGAGTTGCGTGAGGAAAAACAATAGCGACGAGAAGGTTAGCGGACGCGCGGAGATTTTCGAGGGTATGACGCGGGAGGAAGCCGCGCGGAATGGAGGCTTGTTCTGCGGAGAGGTGGGACGTATGCACGCGGACTCCTATGCCGGCTCATTTGGACGTTCGCGAACTGCGCAAGCGCTATGGCGCGGCGGAGGCGTTGCGCGGGGTGAGCTTTGCGGTGCAGCGGGGAGAAGTTTTCGGGCTGTTGGGACCGAATGGGGCGGGCAAGACGAGTGTGGTGGAAATCGTGCTCGGGTTGCGCGAGGCGGATGGCGGAGCGGTGGCGGTCGAGGGAAAAGACGTGCGGGAAAATGGGCGGGCGGCGCGGGAGCGGATGGGGGCGGCGCTGCAGACGACGGCGTTGCAGGAGAAGATCACGGTGCGGGAGGCGCTGCGGCTGTTTGGCGCGTTTTATCGGGAGTGCGAAGCCGTGGAGGTGTTGTTGGAGCGGTTTGCGCTCACGGCGAAGGCGGACGCGCGATTCGAATCGCTTTCGCAAGGGCAGCGGCAGCGGCTGGCGCTGGCGCTGGCATTTGTGAACCGGCCGGAGATCGTGCTGCTGGATGAGCCGACGAGCGGGCTCGATCCGGCGGCGCGGCGGGAGTTGCACGGGGAGATCCGGCGGATGAAGGCGGAAGGACGGACGGTGCTGCTGACGACGCACGATTTGGACGAGGCGGAGGCGCTGTGCGACCGTATCGCGATTCTGGATGCGGGCGAGGTGGTGGCGACGGGCACGCCGCGGGAGTTGATCGAGGAGGCGAGCGGGCTGCAGGCGGTGACGCTGGTGACGTCGCCGGGGCTCGAGGCGGCGCGGCTGGCGAAAGTCGCGGGGGTGATCGATGCGCGGTGCGACGGGGCGACGGCGCGGTTTCAGACGGCGAGCGCGGCGACGACGCTGGCGGCGCTGACGAGCTGGCTCGAGGTGGCGCGGGTGCAACTGGTGGAGCTGCACGTGCAGAAGGCGACGCTGGAGGACGTGTTTCTCGGATTGACGGCGAAGGCGCGGCGGAAAGCGGCGAAACCCGGAGGCGCGGCGTGAAAGGATTTGGACAACATCTCGCGGCGACGCTGCGGCTGCATTTTCGGAACCGGCTGGCGCTGGTGTATGGGTATTTGTTTCCCGTGATTTTTCTGGCGGCGTTTTGGGTGTTGTATCGGCACGAAAAAGTGCCGCTGCTGCAGCACATGGGGGAGCTGTTGACGGTGAGTGTGCTGGGCGGCGCGTGTTTTGGACTGCCGACGACGCTGGTGAGCGAGCGGGAGCGCGGGGTGTGGCGGCGGTATCGGATCGCGCCGGTGCGGCTCGCGACGCTGCTGGCGAGTGCGGTGGTGGGGCGTTATGTGCTGGTGCTGACGGCGGGCGCGCTGCAGCTGGCGATCGCGCTGGCGGTGGGGATGACGATGCCGGCGGATCCGCTGGGGTTGTTCGTCGCGTTCACGGTGGTGGCGCTGGCGTTTATCGGAATGGGGACGGTGATCGCGACGATGGCGGACAACGTCCCGGCGGTGCAGGCGCTGGGGCAGTGTATTTTTCTGCCGATGTTGATCATCGGTGGTGTAGCGGTGCCGCTGGCGAGTCTGCCGGAGTGGGCGCAGCGGGTGTCGGCTTTTTTTCCAGGGCGCTATGCGGTGGAGGCGTTGCAGGCGTGTGTGACGGGCGAGGGTTTGGGTGGGATCGGCTTCGAATTGGCGGCGCTGGCGGTGATCGGCGCGGCGGCGTTCGTGGCGGGCGTGAAACTTTTTCGGTGGGATGCGGGGCGGCGGTTTCGGAGTGTGCGCGGGAAGGCCTGGCTCGCGGCGGCGGCGGCGGCGTGGGTGGCGGTGGGAGTGGGCGCGGAGTGGACGGGCGAAGCGAAGGCGGGCGAGGGTGGCGCGGTGGCGGTGGGTGCGCCGGCGGAACCGGCGTGGAAAAAGATCACGGAGGCGGAGGTGGGCTCGATCGATTTGTATCAGATCCCGCCGGACGACGGGCTGGTGACGCCGATGGCGAGTTTGGATCTGGCGCCGAGCGAAGCGGTGGACCTGGTGCTGGCGCAGATCGAGGGGGCGCTGCCGCATTGGGGACCTGGATACGTGAGCGATCCGGTGCAGCGGGCGCGCAATTTACTGTGCGTGGCGGCGCTGCCGGATCTGTTTCAGAATCCGGTGGAGCGGTGGGTGCCGCATCACGTGTTGCGGAGGTTGGAGCAGGATTTTCCGGGAGAGGATCTGGTGAAGATTTTGACGTGGATCGCACTGCATCCGGAGGAAGGAACGGTCGTGGTGCGGATGGAGGAATTGGGCGTGGAAGGCGTGGGATCGGAGGCGCGGGTGCGCGAACGCGTGCAGTGGTATGCGATGAAGTTCGTGGCGAAGGTGACGGGGAGGATGGATCGGTAGGGTGATGAGGAGAGAACCGCGAATGCACACGAATGGACGCGAATCGGAGGGGCGGAGCTGATGAAGGCGGCGGCGTGGAGTTTTTTGCGGATTGGGGGGCTGGTGTTTGCGGTGAGCGTGCTGGTGAGCGTGCCGTTCATGATCTGGGGCGAGGAGGTGTTTGTGCCGGCGTTCGAAGGCGTGAGACACAGCACGGCGTGGATGGTGGGGCTGGCGGTGGCGTTGTTGAGTTTGGATGCGGTGCTGCCGGTGCCGTCGTCGTGGGTGGTGATCTTTCTGGCGCAGCAAAGCGGGTGGCTTGCGGGAATCGCGGGCGGTTCGGTGGGGCTCGCGGTGGGCGTGATTGTCGCGGCCTGGCTGGGGCGGGCGGCGGTGGGGCGGGCGTTGCCGAAATTTATTTCGGCGGCGGAGATCGAACGAATGCGCGGGATGATCGAACGGCACACGATCCTGACGCTGGCGTGCATGCGCAGCGTGCCGGTCTTGGCGGAGACGTCGGTGGTGATCGCGGCGGCGGCGGGGGTGCCGGTGCGGAAAATTTTCTGGATGACGCTGGGGCCGAACGTGGCGATCGCGGCGATTTACTCGGTGGCGGCGAACGATTCGTTTGCGACGGCGTGTATCGTTTTTCTGGCGACGGTGGGGGTGTCGTATGCGGCTTACCGGATCGTGAGACGGCTGGAGGCGGATGAACGCGTGGATTCTTCGCTTCGCTCAGAATGACAGGTGTGACGACGGGCGGCTCACGCGACGGGTTCGCCCTACCTTAAAGGAAAGGATCGGGTTTGTAGGGGCGCTCGAGGTAGTCGAAATAGTCGAAGTCGGCGGGGTGGGCGGTGCCGGACATGTCCTGGCAGGCCAGGCCGACGAAGTTGCCGGTGAAGTTCGGGAGGCCGGGGGCGCTGGCTTCGTCGGAGAGGATGGACGCGTCGAATTGCTGCGGGAGCCAGGTCCAGGTCGGGCCGTCGTTTTCGAGGCGGTAGCCGAAATGGAGACGCTCGTGGTCGACTTCAACGCGGAGATGGACGCGTTGGCCGGGGGGGAGCGGAATCGGCGGCGTGAAGGCGTCGGATTGCGGGCTGTCGGGGAGCGCGGACATGACGCGCAGGTGGCGGCCGTGGGTTTCGTCGTGTGTGACGTGGAGGTAGTGGAACTTGAAGCTGTTGTAGTAGCAGACGAGGCCGGCGAGCTGTTGGAAATGCTGCGGCTCGAAATCGATGAGCGTTTCGGCGGTGTAGCAGTGCGATTGCTGGCGGCGCGCGATGAGGGATTGTCTGAAGAGGCTGCCGATGGTTTCCCGGCCGAAGAGGCGGAGGTGGCCGGGGCGCGCGGTGAGCGAGAAGAGCTCTTCGGGAAAGGGCGTGCGCAGCCATTGGAAATCGATCGGAAGCTCGGGCGAGTCGAAGTCGGCGCGCGTGGGCGTGGCGGGAAACGGATGCGGCGGGAGGCCGGGCGCGGGTGTATCCAAAGTGGGGATGCCCTGGCCGTCGAGGGTGCGGAGCCAGTCGTCGGCGCCCCAGATCATTTTCTGGATCGCGGTTTCGCGGCCGAGGGTGCAGCGGCCGCGGTTGTGGAGCGGGCGGCCGCAGAGGTAGGCGAGGTAGGTGTCGCCGGATTGCGTGTCGCAGAAATCGGCGTGGCCGGCGCGTTGGAGCGGGGCGTCGGGTCGGTGACGCGCGCTCATGATGTAGGTGTCGGGGTGGAGTTCGTAGGGACCGGTGAGATTTTTCGAGCGCGCCATGGTGACGGCGTGGTTCCAGGCGGTGCCGCCCTCGGCGACGATGAGATAGTAGTAGCCGTTGCGCTTGTAGAGGTGCGGGGCCTCGGTGAGGCCGAGGGCCGTGCCCTTGAAGATGTTGGTGACGGGGCCGACGAGGCGGCGTTCGGCGACGGAGTATTCCTGGAGGACGACGCCGGCGAATCGGTTGTGGCCGGGGCGGTGGTCCCAGAGCTGGTTGACGAGGAATTTGCGGCCGTTGTCGTCGTGGAAAAGCGAGGGATCGAAGCCGCTGCTGTTGAGATAAACAGGATCGGACCAGTCGCCGTCGATGGTGGGGGAAGTGACGAGGAAGTTGTGGAAATCGCGGAGCGAGGCGCCGGACGCGCCGCCGACGGAGGTGCGGCCGTAGCGTTTGACGTCGGTGTAGATGAGCCAGAAGAGGCCGTCGGCGTGGGTGAGGCACGGGGCCCAGACGCCGCAGGAGTCGGGATCGCCGAGCATATTGAGCTGGCTGGGGCGGCGGAGCGGGCGGGTGAGGAGGCGCCAGTGGACGAGGTCGCGCGAGTGGTGGATTTGGACGCCGGGGAACCACTCGAACGTCGAGGTGGCGATGTAGTAGTCGTCGCCGACGCGGAGGATGGATGGGTCGGGGTTGAAACCGGGGAGGATGGGGTTGCGGATGGCGGGGACGGA
>JAEZAD010000280.1 GCA_023430565.1 Verrucomicrobiota bacterium | reverse complement strand
GAAGGTTTCGGCGGCGAGCCGCTGGCGATGTTTGTGCGAACGGAAGCCGGTTATCGCGGGCAATTCGGCATGGAGAAAAGAACGGGGCTGCCGACGGTGGATTTTCGGCGCGAGGTGGTGGTGGGACTCGCGTCGTGCACGTTTTGCGCGTCGCTGTGCGATCACGCGCGCGGGGTGTGTCACCGGAACGGTTGTTCGTATCGGCGGGTGTGGTGGGCGGTGCGGGTGAGATAAGGGGCAATCGCTCGCCGGCGCTCGCAGCTACATCCGGCGCGGGGTGGCACTTTTTGGCGATGTGGCGGACAATGGGGCGGTAAGCCCCCCGTGTTTTGCCCATGATGCTGCGTTCAAGACCCGTGAGATATTTGATCACGCGCATCGCGCGTGCGTATGGGTTTCTGGACCCGGTGGCGCTGCTGTCCCATTTGCGCGGGTTCGCGAAGCCGTCGGAAGTGGCGGAGCCGATCGAGTTGTTGCGTGCGGGGATGCTGTTTCACGCGCGCGGACTCGTTAACACGAAGGCCATTCAGAACAACCTGGACTGGGTGTGGCCGTATTGGGTCGAGCGGCAGTTCAACCCGGGCGATCCGTCGTTTATTCCGCGGGCATTTTCGTTCAGTCACATCAATCTGACCCATCGTAACTGGACGGCGGTCGGCCTGCCGGATGTGGCGTTTTATCCGATCGTCGATCCGCGTGGGCTGCTGACTCCGCTTTTCGACGGGTGGTCGCTGGATTTCTGGTTTGTGCCCGAGGAGGGAGAGCCGGTGGCGCTGCCGTCGAAGTTGAGCGAGGGCGATGTGGTGCAGGAGCTGGGGTTGACGGACAACTTGCGCGTGCGGACGGTCGCGAAGTTTGAGGCGGTGACATTGGAATCGATCGTCGAGCTGGGGTTCAAGGAGGGGGAGCCGCAATGCCGCGTGCATGTGCAGGTGCATGGCGGGCACAAAGGCGCGGTGGCGGTGGCGGTGCGGCCCTACAACCCGGAAGGCGTGAGCTTCATCAAGACGATCGACACGATGACGCAGCGGAGCGGTTTTTTGGTGAACGGGCGGAACGAGGTGATTTTCGATCGCGCGCCGGCGAAGCAGCTGTTGTCGACGTATGCGGAAGGCGACGTGCTGCTGCGGCTGCGGGAGCCTTTAACGACGCGGCACGTGAGCTGTCCGGTGAGCATGGCGACGGCGGTCGCGCTGTTTCCAACGTCGGGCGAGGACAACAACACGTGCGAGGTGCGCGTGCCGATCTACGACGAACTCGATCCGCGGTTTCGCCCGAGCTTCAAGGGGACGCAGAGTTGGAGCGACGCGATGGCGGGGCTGGCTCGGCTGCGCGTGAACGATGCGGCGGTGCAGCGGTTGTATGATCTCGCGCTGGCGAACACGGTGCTGCACGCGCCGCGCGAGGTGTATCCGGGGCCTTACACGTATAAACGTTTTTGGTTTCGCGATGCGGTGTTCGTGTTGAACGCGCTGCTGTCGCTCGGCGGCGTGGAGCGGACGCGGCGCGCGATGGGGGAATTTGCGCCGCGCCAGCGGATGGACGGCTATTTCCTGTCGCAGGAAGGCGAGTGGGACAGCAATGGCGAGGCGTTGTGGTTTTATCACCGTTTCGCGGCGTTGACGGGAGAGACGCTGCCACGCGAGTGGCTGGATGCGGTCGCGAAAGGCGCGAAGTGGATCACGAAAAAGCGGCTGCCGCGGGACGGGAAGCGGCCGGAGGCGGGATTGCTGCCGGCGGGGTTCAGCGCGGAGCATCTCGGGCCGAACGATTTTTATTATTGGGACGATTTCTGGGCGGTGGCGGGGCTGCGGGCGGCGGCGGAGTTGTTGCGGCCGGGCGACGCGAAACTCGCGGATGCGTGTGCGGCGGAGGCGAAGGAATTTTTGGATACGATCGTGAAATCGTTCCCGGCGGGGGCGCACCGGCGGTTTCCGCAATCGATCCCGGCATCGCCGCATCGGCGGATGGATTCGGGGGCGGTGGGTTCGCTCGTGGCGGATTATCCGCTGCAGCTGTTTGCGGCGGGAGACACGCCGCTGGTGAAGACGGCCGATTATTTGCAGGGGCACTGCCTGCATGGCGGCGGTTTTTTTCAGAACATGATCCATTCGGGGATCAACGCCTACCTGACGCTGCATCTCGCGCAGGTGCGGCTGCGGGCGGGCGACGCGAAATCGGCGTGGGGATTGATGGATGCGGTGGTGCGGCTGGCGTCGCCGACCGGGCAATGGCCGGAGGCGATTCATCCGCTGACGCTCGGCGGGTGCATGGGCGACGGGCAGCACATCTGGGCGGCGGCGGAGTGGTTGATGTTTGTGCGGAATCTTTTCGTGCGGGAGGAGAATGGCGCGAGCGAGCCGCGGCTGGTGGTCGGTGCGGGGGTGAAGCCGGAGTGGTTGAACGCCGGCGAGGCGGGCTTCGGGCCGACGTTGACGCCTTTTGGGGCGGTGTCGGTGCGACTGGCGCGCGCGGGGCAAGAGAGCGTGCGAGTGATGATCGAAGGCGAATGGCGCGGCGCGGCGCCGCGGCGGGAGATTCGGGTGCCAGGGTGCGAAGCGATGGAGTTGGCGGCGGGGGATGGGCGGGAAGAGGTGGTGGTGAGGGGGAGCCCGACGGTTGCGTCGGGTTGAAAGCGCAGCGGGAGGGAAGCGTCCGGCCACTCGCTCACGCTCGTGGCACGAGTTGCGGCGAAGCGTGCGAACCGTAAGGTGGTTCGAAGGTCTTTGGAGGCTCTCCCGCGACTGTGTTGCGGGGCCAGCCATGAATATTTGCATGATGACCAACACCTACCTGCCGCACGTCGGCGGAGTGGCTCGCTCCGTGAGCACGTTTGCGGAGGAGTATCGGAAGCGGAAACATCGCGTGCTGGTCGTCGCGCCGGAGTTCGAGGGCAAGGCGTTGCCGCCGCGGCAGGCGGCGATCGTGGAGCGCGTGCCGGCGATCCAGAAATTCAACGGCAGCGACTTTTCGGTGAAGCTGCCGATCATGGCGGTGCCGCCACGGCTGGATGCGTTTCGGGCCGATATCATCCATGCGCATCATCCCTTTCTGCTCGGCGACACGGCGCTGCGGATGGCGGCGACGAAGAATGCGCCGGTGATTTTCACGCATCACACGCGCTACGAGGACTACACGCATTATGTGCCGTTCGATTCGCCGGCGTTGAAGGACGTGGCGATCAATCTCTCGACGCATTTCGCGAACCTCTGCGATGGCGTGATCGCGCCGAGCGAGAGCATCGCGCGACTCATCAAGCGGCGCGGGGTGGAGGTGCCGATTCGCGTGGTGCCAACGGGGATCGACGTGGGGGCGTTTGCGGCGGGCGACGGGCGGCGGTTTCGGGCGAAGTTCAAGGTGCCGGAAAAAGCGTTTGTGATTGGACACGTGGGGCGGCTGGCGCCGGAAAAAAACCTCGGGTATCTCGCGGAGGCGGCGGCGGTGTTTTTGAAACGCGTGCCGGAGGCGTGGTTTCTCGTCGTGGGCGGCGGCCCATCGGAGGACGAAGTGCGCCAGACGATGGA
>JAEZAD010000236.1 GCA_023430565.1 Verrucomicrobiota bacterium | reverse complement strand
GGCGGAGGTGGCGACGGCGAGCCGGGAGCAGAGCCAGGGCGTGGAGCAGATCAACAACGGCGTGCGCGAGATGGATCGCGTGGTGCAGACGAATGCGGCGGCGGCGGAAGAAAGCGCGGGTGCGGCGGAGGAATTGAACGGCCAGGCGGCGAATTTGAGGGAGGCGGTGGAGGCGCTGCAGCGGCTGGTGGGGGGACGGAGCGGCCAGGCGGCACGCAGCCGCGAGGAGCGGGCGAAGGAGGAGCCGGAACGGCCCGCGGGCGCGCGTCGCAGCGAGGAATTGCCGGTGGCGGAAAAGGCCAGGCGTTCACCCCGGCGAGTTGGAACAGGCTGCACGTAACGACAGCGAGCTGGCGTCGATGCCACCGGCTGAAGTGAACACGTTCGCGGACTACGGCGTCGTTTTCGAAAGGAGGATTTTGTCGACGCGGTGGCGGTCCATGTCGACGACCTCGAAACGCCAGCCGCCCCACGAGAAATGTTCGCCGGCGGCGGGGATGTGGCCGAGCCGGTCGAGCATGAAACCGCCGACGGTTTCGAAATCCTCGTCCTCCTCGCCGGGCAGCGGGGGCAGCTCGAAGCGGCGGCGGAAATCGGCGACGGTCATGCTGCCGTCGATGAGCCAGGAGCCGTCTTCGCGCTGCGTGGCGGCGGGGGCGCGGCGATCGCCGGGTTCGGGAAGATCGCCGACGATGGCTTCCATGACGTCGATCAGCGTCACCAGACCCTGGATACTGCCGAACTCGTCGGTGACGAGGGCGATGTGGCGGCCGTTTTTCTTGAAGGATTCGAGGATCTGGAGGGCGTTGACGGTGGACGGGACGAAGAGCGGTTTGGTGAGGTGGTTGCGAATGCTGTTGGGGACGCCGGCGGCGGCGTTGGCCCAGAGGGATTTGACGGAGACCATGCCGACGACGTTGTCGCGCAGGCCCTCGTAGACGGGGAAATGCGAGTGGCCGCTGGCGACGATGCGGCGCCAGTTGACCTCGTCGGAGTCGGCGACGTTGAGCCAGACGACGTGAGGACGGCGGGTCATGATTTCGGCGACGGGACGCTCGTCGAGGCGGAGGACGCCCTCGACCATGGCGCGTTCGGCGCGGTGGAAGACGCCGGCGGTGGTGCCCTGTTCGATGAGGTGGGCGATTTCCTCCTCGGAAGGTGGCGTGTGGACGTCCTTGCCGAGGCCGAGGAGTTTCAGAATGACGTTGGTGGAGGCGGTGAGAAACCAAACGAACGGCGAGGCGAAGCGGGAGAGGGCCGTCATCGCCGGGGCGATGAGCATGGCGCGGCGCTCGGGGTTGCCGAGGGCGATGCGTTTGGGAACGAGTTCGCCGATGATGAGGGAGAAATAGGTGATGGCGCCAACGACGATGAGGATGGCGAGCGCGGAGCTGTAGGGTTCCAGGGCCGGACTCCGTGCGATGGCGGCGGCGAGTTTTTCGGACAGCGTGGCGCCGCCGAACGCGCCGGCGAGGATGCCGACCAGGGTGATGCCGATCTGAACGGTGGAGAGGAAGCGCGTGGGCTCGACGGCGAGCGCGAGCGCGGCCTTGGCGGAAGCGGAACCTTCGGCGGCGAGAACGGCGAGTCGCGCCCGGCGCGAGGAGACGACGGCGATCTCGGCCATGGCAAAGACGCCGTTGGCGAGGAGAAGAAAGAAGATGATGAGAATTTCGGTGAAAAGGTTCATAGGACTCGGAACGAACGGAGAGAGGCGGACGCGAGACGCGAACGGCGCCGCGGCCGGGAGATGACGACGAGTGGGCGCCTTCGGCGCGGCTGCGCTTACAAGCGCAAGGCCACGTGTCCGGCCAGTGCGAGACGCTGGTCGCGGATGGCCGAGGGGCGTGGCGCGGCTGCGCCGGCGATGCAGCGCAGGGCTTTTCCTGCGGGGGCCGGAGGCGAGAGCCAGAGGCGGGAAAGATGGAAGCGAAACGTCCCTTCGGTGCCGCTATCGGTATCGGCGGGCGAGAAGGAATCGGAAGGCGAGTGCCAGGGGCTGGCGAGATCGGCGCCGGGCGAGCAGTCCTGCAGAATCAGGTCTTCGTGTTCGAGCGCGCCGAGCAGCACCGCGAGAGCGGTGAGCAGACACAGAACGGAGCGGAGGAAGGCTCGATGCAATGCGGTCAACGGGCGACGATGAAAGGGGCGAAGTAGCCGGATTGGGCGGGGGGAAAGCGGCCCTTGATGCGGACGGCGCCGTCGAGTTCTTCCTGTTCCTGGATGTCGCCGAACTGGTGGAGGCGGGCGATGACGTCGTAGCGGTCGTGCGGGACGAGAAGCTCGGTGGCGCCAAAGGTGTCGGCGATCAGCTCGACGCAGCGCGTTTCGAGGGTGTCGAGGCCGGCGCGGGTGTGGGCGCTGACGAAGAGGGCGTCGGGCGCGAGGTGGCGCGCGCGGGCGAGCATGGAGGAGTCGGCGGCGTCGATTTTGTTGAAGACGGTGAGGATCGTCTTGTCGGCGGCGCCGAGTTCTTCGAGGACGCCGAGGGTGGTGGCGTGGTGTTTCTCGAAGTTGGGGTTGGTGACGTCGATGACGTGGATGAGGAAATCGGCGACGATGGTTTCCTCGAGGGTGGCTTTGAAGGCTTCGACGAGGCGGTGGGGGAGGCGGCGGATGAAGCCGACGGTGTCGGTGACGAGGAGCTTGTGGTTGCCGGCGAGCAGGAGCTGGCGGGTGGTGGGGTCGAGCGTGGCGAAGAGCTTGTCTTCGGCGAGGACGTGCGCGCCGGTGAGGGCGTTGAGGAGGGAGGATTTGCCGGCGTTGGTGTAGCCGACGATGGCGGAGGTGGGGACGGGGACGCGGAGCCGGCGGCGGCGCTGGACGTCGCGTTGCTGGACGACCTCGACGAGCTCGGCTTTGAGGCGAGCGATGCGATCGCGGACGACGCGGCGATCCTGCTCGAGTTGGGTTTCGCCTTCGCCGCCCATCGCGCCCTTGCCGCGCTGGCGGGAAAGGTGGGTCCAGGCGCGGGTGAGGCGCGGGAGGGAATACTCCATGCGCGCGAGGGCGACCTGGAGGACGGCTTCGCGGGTGTGGGCGCGATCGGCGAAGACTTCGAGGATGACCTCTTCGCGATCGATGACGCCGAGGCCGGTGAGTTTTTCCCAGTTGCGCTGCTGGGCGGGCGAGAGGGCTTCGTCGAAGACGATGACGTCGGCGTTGGCGGCCTTGGCCTGCTCGGCGAGTTCCTGGGCTTTGCCGCTGCCGAGGAGGAGGGCGGGGGTGGGCTTGCGGAGGTTGACGAGGGTGGAGGCGACGACCTCGAGGTGGAGGTTTTCAACGAGCTCCTTGAGTTCGGCGAGGAGTTCGGTGCCTTCGCCGGCGGGCATGTCGTGCGTCTGGACGCCGATGAGGAAGGCGCGTTCGAGATTGCGGGGTTTTTCGGTCAGGAAGACGGCGGCCATCAGGTAGGTGGGACAGCGAATGTGGTTTCCGGATGGCGTCAATGAAGCTGGGGGCGGGCCGCAGGCGGAAGCGGGCGCGGAGCTTGCGAAGGGCGGGACGAAGGCTAATCCTCCGACCATGAGCAGCCGGTCCATTCTGGTGGTTGACGACGAGGCGGAACTTCGCGACGTGGTCTCGCGGGTGTTGATGGACGCGGGGCACCGGGTGACAACGGCGGCGAACGGTCAGGAGGCGATCGCGCGCGTGGCGCAGGAGGAATTCGACCTGGTCCTGACGGACGTGATCATGCCGGAAAGGGATGGCATGCAGGTGATCACGGAGGTGCGGAAGAAACAGCCGCGCGCGAAGGTCGTGGCGATGTCGGGGGGCGGGCATATCCCGCGCGACCAGTATTTAAAGATCGCGACGGGGTTGGGCGCGCACGCGATCCTGGAAAAGCCGTTCAGCAATCGCGAGCTGGTGGATACGATTGCGGCGGTGTTCGAGTGAAGAGCGGGGCCGGCTTCGCCGGTGCTTCCCGCTACGAGGCGGGAACGCAGGGGGTGGAGCGGAGGATGCGGGTGGTGGAGGCGGGGTTTTTGGCGAGTTTGGCGGCGGGGCGAATGGGGCGGCGGACGAGTTCGCCGCCGCAGTTGGCGCAGACGAAACCGAGTTTCGTGGAGGCGCAGTCGAGGCAGTAGGTGCACTCGAACGTGCAGATGTAGGCTTCGCGCGAATCCGCCGGAAGGTCGCGGTCGCAGCATTCGCAGTTGGGACGGAGTTCGAGGGACATGGGAAGGTGTGCGAGGATCCAGAGATTAGGACGCGAAAACGATGCAGACGGGGGACGGGATGGAGAGGTCGGTGGCGGTGGCGGTGATGCGGCCGGTGGCGGGGTCGACGCGGAAAACGGTGACGTTGTCGGAATCCTGATGGGCGGCGAGGAGCCAGCGACCGTCGGGGCTGAGCGCGATTTCGCGGGGCTGGGCACCGCCGCTGGGAACGATTTCGACCGGCGAGAGGTGAGCCGAGGCGGGGTCGATGGCGAGGACGGCAACGGTGTCGGGGCCACGGTTGGAGGCGTAGACGAAGCGGCCGTTGGGGTGGACGCGGATGGCGGCGGATTTGTTTTCGCCGCGAAAATGGGGCGGGAGTGTGGGGTGGGTGTGGAGCGGTTGGAGGGCGCCGGTGGTGGCGGTGTAGTGGTAGGCGGTGATGGTGCCGCCCATCTCGGAAAGCATGAAGGCGTGAAGGCCGCCGGGAGAGAAAGCGAGATGACGCGGGCCGGAGCCGGGCTCGCACGCGACGAAGGGAGGCTCGGCGGGGGTGAGTGCGGCGGCGGCGGGGTCGAGGCGGTAGGTGAAGATTTTATCGAGGCCGAGGTCGCAGACGAGGACGTGGCGGTTGTCGGGGGAGACGACGACGCAGTGCGGATGAGGGGCGGATTGCCGGTCGGGGTTGATGGACGAGCCGGTGTGCTGGAGGCGTTCGGTGGGAAGGCCGGGCGCGCCGGTGTCGGCGAGTGGAATGGCGGCGACGTATCCGGAATGGTAATGCGCGACGAGGACGACGCGGGCGGTGGCGTCGACGGCGAGGTGCGAGGGTGGTTTGCCGATGGCGGGCTGGGGCGCGGAGAGCGGGGTGAGGGCACGGCGGTCGGCCGAGATCGCGAAACTGGCGGCGAGGGAGGGGGAGTCGCTGACGGCGTGGAGGGTTTTTCCGTGGGGAGAAAGAGCGAGGTAGGTGGGGTTGGTGGATTCGGCGGCGAGGGTGGGCGCGGAGAGTTCGCCGGTGTCGAGGTCGAGTTGCGCGGAGTGGATGCCGCGGCTGCCGCGGACGGTGTAGGTGCCGACGATGAAAGGGAGGGTGGGCATGAGAGAAAACGAGGGAGGAGAGGCGGAGGTTGGCAATGGAAAGGTGGTGCGGGCGGGCGAGGCGGCTCGCGGGCGCCCGCCGCTACGATGGGTGTGCGGATCGTGTGGCGGGCATGATGTTTCCTAATCGGGGGCCTTGCGGGACGGGGGGAGTCGGCCAATTTTCGCACGATGTGCGCCAACCTCTGCGGAGTCGGTTGGGCGCGGGTCTGCGAAAATAAATGCGATGCTCGACACCACTACCATGACCTTGCCCTTTCCTGTGCTCTCTCCGGAGGAGGCCGCGGCGCTCGTTAATCACGGCGATACGATCGGCTTTGGCGGATTCACTGCGGCGGGGGCGTGCAAAGTAATTCCGCTTTCGATCGCGGCGCGTGCGAAGGCGGAGCACGAGGCCGGGCGGCCGTTTCAGCTGGGCGTCGTGACGGGCGCGTCGACGGGCAAATCGCTCGATGGCGCGCTGGCGGCGGCGGATGCGATCGCGTGGCGGACGCCGTATCAGTCGGACCCGACGTTGCGGAAGGCGATCAACGAAGGTCGGACGCAGTTTTTCGACCTGCACTTGTCGGCGGTGCAGCCGACGGTGCGCAGCGGGGTGCTGGGGAAGCTGCACTGGGCGATCGTGGAGGCGAGCGATGTGTCGCCGGATGGGACGATCACCTTGTCGACGTCGGTGGGCGCGGCGAACACGTTCCTGCGGCTGGCGGACCGGGTGTTGATCGAATTGAACGCGCATCATCCGGCGGCGCTGACGGGCTTTCACGATTTGTATGAGCCGGCGGATCCGCCGGCGCGGCGGGAGATTCCGCTCTACAAGCCGACGGATCGCATCGGTTCGCCGACGATCACGGTCGATCCGCGGAAGATCGCGGGCGTGGTGATGACGGATGCGCCGGACGAGACGGGGGCGTTCGACGAGCCGGACGAGATCACGAATCGGATCGGGCAGAACGTGGCGCAGTTCCTGGCGGACGAGATCAAGATCGGGCGGCTGCCGGCGTCGTTTTTGCCGCTGCAATCGGGCGTGGGCAACATCGCGAATGCGGTGATCGGGGCGCTCGGCGCGAATCCGGGGGTGCCGCCGTTCATGATGTATACGGAGGTGATCCAGGATGCGGTGATCGACCTGATCCGGACGGGCAAGTGCACGTTTGCGAGCGGGTGCTCGCTGACGGTGAGCCCGGAGAAGCTGCAGGAAGTGTATCGCGATCTGGAATACTTCCGTTCGCGGATGGTGCTGCGGCCGCAGGAGATTTCGAACAGCCCGGAGATCGTGCGGCGGCTCGGTCTCATCACCGTGAATACGGCGATCGAGGTGGATTTGTTCGGCAACGTGAACAGCACGCACGTGATGGGCCGGGACCTGATGAACGGCATCGGCGGGTCCGGCGATTTCACGCGCAATGCGCATGTTTCGATCTACACGTGTCCGTCGGTGGCGAAGAAGGGTGCGATCAGCACGATCGTGCCGCTGGTGACGCATCTGGACCACAGCGAGCATTCGGTGCAGGTGGTGGTGACGGAGCATGGCGTGGCGGATTTGCGCGGGAAGTCGCCGGGCGATCGCGCGAAGCTGATGATCGAGAAGTGCGTGCACCCGGAGTATCGCCCGCTGTTGAACGCGTATCTCGCGATCTCGAACAAGGGCCACGTGCCGCAGACGCTGCAGAACGCGTTTCGCATGCATCTCGCGTTTCTCGAGAAGGGCGACATGCGGAAGGTGGACTGGGTGAAGTAGGCGCGCAGGCGCGGCGCCGCGCAGTTCAAGCGATAAGTGGAAGTTTGAGCTGGGGTGACGCGACGGAGCGGCGCCCCTGCAGCGCCGGGACGTTCAAGCAAATTACGAGCGATGAGTTTTTCCTGTCCGCATTTTCGTCCGGGGGACGAGTGGTGCCTGCGATTGAAAACGGACTGCGTGCCGGGGCGGCCCGGGTGTGTGCTGCCGAAGACGTCGGGCTATGCGGTGTCGGTGGAGGAGAGGATTCGGGCGCGGGAGGTGGAGAAGCGGCGGAAGTGGATGGAGGAGCGGGAAGGGGAACGGCGCTCGTAGGCGTCCGATCGATGACTTTGAAGACGCTCGTTGTGTCATGAGCGAACCGAAGGTCCGCGCCTGCTCTGCAGCTTTGGATTCTTCGCTTCGCTCAGAATGACAGAAGAAAATTCCAGAGATGTCTCTGGGACGGTCTGCCAGGCGCTCTGGCGGGAGATAAATTTGTGTTGGGCGGACGGGGCTGCGGCGCATGCTGGCGGGCTCCATGAACCGAACGGACCGGCTTGTCGCGATGGTGATGTTTCTGCAGGGGAGGCGCGTCGTGAAGGCGGACGAGCTGGCGGCGCATTTCGAGGTGAATGTGCGCACGGTTTACCGGGATGTGTCGGCGTTGAGCGAGGCGGGGGTGCCGGTGGTGGGGGAGGCGGGCGTGGGTTACAGCCTGGTGAAAGGCTATCATCTGCCGCCGGTGATGTTCACGACGGAGGAGGCGATGGCGCTTTTCATCGGCGGGGAGTTGGTGAAGGAGTTTGCGGACGCTTCGATGGCGGAGCCGATGGAGTCGGCGTTGTTGAAGATTCGTTCGGTGCTGCCGCGCGATCGGCAGGACGATTTGGAGCGGCTGCGGAAGGCGACGGCGATTTATGGGACGCCGAAACTGCCGTCGGGGATCGATCAGCGGACGCTGTTGCCGATTCAGCAGGCGGTGGTGTCGCGGCGGGTGTTGCGGATGACGTATCGGGGGAAGGCGCGGACGGAGGACACGTGTCGCGACGTGGAGCCGCTCGGGGTGACGTTTCACGGCGGCGCGTGGTATCTGGTGGCGTGGTGCCGGCTGCGAAAGGATTTGAGGTATTTCAAGCTCGAGCGCGTGCGCGGGCTGGAGGTGTTGCACGAGCGGTTCGAAGCGCGGCCGGATTTTTCCTTGCAGGCGTATCTGGCGAAGGCGCTGGCGCCGGAGCAGACGATTCCCGCGAAGGTGTGGTTTGCGGCGGGGGCGATGGAGCGGGTGCGAAGGGAAAGCCATACGGCGGTGGTGGGCGAGAAGCCGGCGCGGGGCGGGGTGGAGGTGGAGTTGCAGACGTATTCGATCGAGTGGCTGGCGCGGTGGGTGTTGTCGTTTGGCACGGAAGCGGAAGCGCTGGCGCCGCCGGAGTTGCGGCGACTCGTGCGCGAGATCGCGGATGACGTGGCGCGACGACATCGGGGATAATCTCCTGACATAAGGGTGTCAGCGGGTGCAGGTAAGGTGCGGCGGCATGAGCACAGCCACGCCGTCGACGCGCGATCCAAGTTTTGTCCAACTGATTGAGGAAATGAAGGGGAACGAAGATTGCGTGGTGTTTTTCACACCGCGAAAGTCTGCTGGTTGGGCGGGCGCGGTGGACGCACTGCCGCTCCGCCGGCCGGGCCTCACACACACATCATGAAAAGCCGCACTCTGACACTGAACGTTGCCGCGGACCGCGATACGGTCTTCGCGTTTCTGGGGCCGATCGAAAACCTGTCGCACTGGGCGAGCGAATCGCTCGGGGAGGTGGAGTGCACGCGATCGGGCTGGCGGGCGCAGACGCCGTTGGGAGAGCGCCAGCTGGCGTGGTGTGCGGACGAGCGCACGGGCGTGATCGACCTGTTGCTGGGCGAGAAGCCGGACGAGATGACATTGCACCCGCTGCGCGTGATCCCGCGGCCGCGGGGGGCGCTGGTGACGATGACGCTGGTGCAGGCGCCGGACGAGCCGGACGAATGGTTCGAGCGGGCGCATGCGAGCTGGCTGGCGGATTTTCGGAGATTAAAGCAGCGATTTCAGGGCGGGACGCTGGATGCTTCGGTTGGGGAGCGGGCGTCATTTTATCCGGGCATCGTTTCCGGGAAATTTTTCGAGACCTGGGATTTCTACTGCGTGCATCTCGGTTTTCGCACTGTGGCGGAATGTGGCGTGTATGTGCAGCTGGAGCATCCGAGCGGCGCGCAGATTGCGGTGTTGCAGCACGAGGTGGACGGGCCCGCGCCGGAGCTGATCAATGCGACGGACGGGCGGGGGTTTTGGTTGAATCTCGACGTGGCGGATGCGGACGCGGAGTTTGCGCGTTTGAGCGCAGCCGGACTCGAGATTGTGGGGCAACCGGAGGACAAGCCGTGGGGCGACCGGGTGTTTGTGGTGCGCGATCCGAACGGCGTGTTGATTACGCTGTCGCACCGGTTGCCGGCGGCCGAACCGCTGTCGACCTATCCGGCGGCGTCGTGAAACGCGGTCGGCGGCGAGGGCGGACGCGGGCGGCCGAAAGTTGACGGAACGGCCGGTTGCAGCAGGCTGCGCGCGATCATTTTCTTATGAAAAGTTTCCTTCGCCTGCTGCAATTCAACTTCATCCCGCGCAGTCCCGACTTCGCGTTGCTCGTGCTGCGAGTCTGGTTGGGAGCGTCGCTTTTGGTGCTGCATGGCTGGGGCAAGGTCACGGGGTTTCGCGCGAACTCGGCGGGTTTTCCCGATCCGCTCGGCGTGGGTTCGACGACGAGCATGGGGCTGGCGATTTTCGGGGAGGTCGTTTGCGCGGCGCTGATCGTGCTGGGTTTGGCGACGCGGTTCGCGGCGCTGACTTTGATCATCGTGATGGTCGTCGCGTTCGCGATGGTGCATGGGACCAAGCTGACGGGTCCGGGCAATGGGGAGATGGCGTTCGTCTATCTCGCGGGCTTTGTGGCGATTTTTCTGGCCGGGCCGGGGCGGATGTCGGTCGACGCGAAGCTGGGCGGCGCGTGAGGAAGACGGAACTGGCGCAAACGGCGTGACGGCAGGCGTCCGGCCTGCGGATTACAGAAGTAAACGGAGGGGGGAAGATCGCAGGCGGGAGCGCGCCTTGCCATCGCGCGCCGCTATGGTTTGGACGATCAGGCTGATGAAAGGGCGGGCCCCGACCGAACTACGGGAGAGGCGCGGCGTGGGCAGGTTCGCGGAGGGCGGCGAGGGAGTCGAGGGTGCGGGCGAGGATGTCGACGGGATCGCCGCTGGCGTTGACGGAAACGAGCAGTCCGCGGGCGCGGTAGTAATCGATGACCGGCACGGTGGCGATGCTGAAGGCGGCGACGCGGGCCTGGACCGAGGTGGCGTTGTCGTCGCGACGTTGCACGAGCGGACCGCGGCAGCGGTCGCAGAGGCCGTCGACCAGCGGGCGGTGAAACGTCACATGATAGGTGATACGGCACTGCGGACAATGCCGGCGCCCGGAGAGGCGTTCCGCGACGTGCGCCAGCGGAAGCTCGTAGTTGACGACGGCGTCGAGCGGGCACTGTTCCTCGGCGAGGAGGCGGTCGAGCGCCTCGGCCTGGGCGACGGTGCGAGGGAATCCGTCGAGCATGAAACCGCCGGTGCAGCGGAGGCAGTGGCGACGTTGTCGGACGAGGGACAAGACGGTCTCGTCGCTGACGAGGCCGCCGCGGTGCATGCACCGTTGGACGTCGCCCGAGGCGGCGTCGCCGGCGAGCAGGCCAAGGCTGGCGGCGCGGAACAGTTCGCCCGTGGAGAGCGTGCACGCGCCGAGCGCGGATTCGAGCAGTTCGGCTTGCGTGCCTTTGCCGACGCCGGGCGGGCCGATCAGCACCAGACGCCATGCGCGTTGCACGGCGGCGGGCGGCTGGCGGCAAGGGGTGTCTCCGCCGAAAATCCACGCGGTGTGATCGCGTGTTGGGGTCATGGTCGCGACGCTAGCAGGCGAGGTGCGGCGCGTCGTCGTAGTTCTTGTGGAATGCTGCGCAGTTTTTGCGGAAAATGAGCGTGGCCGATCTTGGGCAACGCTGAGCAAATCTTGCCGGAGGCGGAATCGCGTTTGCGACGGGGAGGCAAACCTGCATCTAGAAGGATTACGGATGTGCATCGTCCCGTCAGCCTTCCCCGAGCCGATGAGGAGAATTTTGCGGCTTCACCAAAGAAGCGTGTATTTGTGCCGATGAGACAAGAAACGTGCCTCTCTTCCTGGAACCACCGCAAGGGCTTCGCGGCGGCCGCGCTGGCTGCAGGCGGGGCGTGGGCTCGTGCGAACCGGACGAGAGCGGCCAACGGGCCGCGGAACACCTAACCGAAACCGGGCAAACATCATGAACGAACGCCGGAACATCCTGATCGTCGACGACAACCAGTCGGTTTTCGAAGCGTTTCAGAAGATCCTCGTGTCGTCGGCGCCCGATCCGCGGCTGGCCGCGATGGAGGAAGCGTTGTTTGGCAATGCGGCGGCGGCGCCGGTTGCGCGGTTCCGGCTGACGTATGCGGCGCAGGGGGTGGAGGCGATCGAGAAGCTGCAGGCGGAGAAGCAGGGCGGGTCGTCGTTTGCGGTGGCGTTCGTGGATGTGCGGATGCCGCCCGGTATCGACGGAATTGAGACGGCGCAGCGATTGTGGGCGATCGATCCGGATCTCGAGATCGTGATTTGCAGCGCGTATTCCGACTATTCGTGGGCGGACATGGCGCGGAAGTTGGGGCGGCCGGATCGCTGGGTGATTCTCAAGAAGCCGTTCGACAATATCGAAGTGTTGCAGCTCGCGCACGCGTTGACGGAAAAGTGGATGCTGCGTCAGCAAACGCGGGCGCAGGTAGAGGCGCTCGAGGCGGGCGTGGCGGCGCGGACGGTGGAGCTGAAAGCGGCGCTCGAGAAGCTGAAACACGAGTCGGCGGAGCGGGAGCGGTTCGAGGAGGAGCGCCGGATGATCGAGCGCAAGCTCGAGGAGACGCAGCGGCTCGAGGGCTTGGGAATGCTCGCGGGCGGCGTTGCCCATGATTTCAACAACATCCTGACGGGCATTCTCGCGAGTGCGTCGCTCGCTGGAATGGATGTGCCGGCGGGCACGGAGGTGAGCCAGCATTTGAAGCGGATCGAGGAGAACTCGCTGCGGGCGGCGGGATTGTGCCAGCAACTGCTGGTGTATGCAGGCAAAGGACAGGTGAGTGCGGCGGCGTTGGATCTGAACGTGTTGTTGCGGGAGACGCTGCAGTTGCTGCACGCGTCGGTGCCGAAGGATGCGGAACTCAATCTGGAGCTGGCGGAGACGCTGCCGGCGATCGAAGGCGACGCGGCGCGGCTGAGGCAGGTCTTCATGAATCTGGTGTTGAACGCGGCGGAGGCGTTGGGCGCAGGATCAAGGAAGATCCGACTGTCGACGGGATCGGCGCGGCTCGACGACGCGACGCTCGAGAAGACGGCGTTTCGCGGCGAGGCGAAGGCGGGCGAGTATGTGACGGTCGAGGTGACCGACACGGGGGCGGGGATGACGCCGGATACCCTGGCGCGGATTTTCGAGCCGTTTTTCACGACGAAGTTCACCGGCCGCGGATTGGGCCTGTGCGCGGTGTTGGGGATCGTGCGCGGGCATGACGGGGCGATGGACGTGAAAAGCGATTACGGACGGGGCACGACCTTTCGCGTGTATTTGCCGGTTTCGACCAGCACGGAGTCGGCGACACCGGAAAAAACCGTGCCGGCGCCGGTGAAGGGCAAGGGACGCGTGCTTGTTGTCGACGATGAAGATGCGGTGCGACTGGTCGCGGCGGCCGCGATCAAGCGGCAGGGTTTCGAGGCGGTGGTGGCGTCGGACGGTTCCGAGGCGGTTGAAGTGATGCAACGCGGGCCCAATGGGTTTGCGGGCGTGCTCCTCGACATGACGATGCCGAAGATGGACGGGCTGGCGACGCTGATGGCGCTGCGGAAGCTTCAGCCGAAGCTACCGGTGGTGTTGATGAGCGGGCACGATCAGGGCGACGTGGCGCGCAAGCTCGAAGGGCACGGCGACGTGACGCTGTTGCAGAAGCCGTTTACGGTGGATGAACTTCAGCGCTGCGCGACGGAGCGGTTCAAGGCGTGAAGCTTGCGCGATGAGAGCCGCGCGCCTGGTGAAGGCGTGAAGACGACGCGGTGGCGGGACGTTGCGCGGTGAGTTCACCCTCGCCTCTGTGGGCGACGGGACGGGCGTGGCGGGCGAACTCAGCTATCGCCGTCGATGGGGCGCTCGAGTTCCTCGCGGCATTCGTGCACGACGCGGAGCCAGATTTCGCGAAGATCGAACAGGCGCGGGAGGGCGCTTTCGCGGTAATGGGCGACGGTGCGGTGGGACACGGCGGCGGAATCGTTGAGAAGCGCGAGCGTGCCGTTCAAGGCGCTGAGCGCGCGTTTGAAGAGGCAAATCGCCATGGCGTAATCGCCGAAATCGAGGGCGTGAATGGCCTGGACGGCCTGTTCTTCGCCGCGATGCAGCGAGGAAAGGAGCGCAAGTGCGAGGGGTTGCGGGACCTTGTGATGGTCGCCCGCAGCGAGTTCCCAGTGCCGGCCGAGGCTGAGGTAAAGGGCCTTGGTGGAGACGAAGATGGGATTCTTGTGGAGCGTGTAGACCTCGCTGCCCTCGGCGAATTCGTCGGACTCGTCGTCGTCGTCATCGTCGGAGCTGGCGTCATCGCTGGGGTCGTTGGCGCCCCAGTTCATCAGCTCGGCGACGTCGTCGATGCGATCGGTGCTGCTTTTACAGGCCTCGTAGAAACCGAGATAGCGATGCACCGCTTCGTCCTGTTCACGGAGATACCGCTCCCAATCGAACTCGTTCCAAGCCAGGTCGCCGCGATCTTCCCACTCGTTTTCCTGACCGCCGTCAGAATCGAAATTGCTCATTCGGATGCGGGAAACAGAGGCCCCGAGGGTGGGAAACGCAAATCAAAACCTGTCCAAGCATCGTCAAAACCCCGATGGAACGCGAGCAGCGGGCGGACGCGTTTTTTGCGAGTTGAAACGGACGCGATGGGGTGGTGGTTTGGCGGGCGAATGGCGCACGTGCGACACGAGACGGTTTACTTTTCCGGGCATGTGCAAGGTGTGGGCTTTCGCTACACGACGATGCAGGTGGCGCGGGAGTTCGAGGTCGCGGGCCACGTGCGCAACCTGTTGGACGGGCGGGTGCAGTTGGAGATCGAAGGGACGCCGGCCGAGGTCGATGCCTTTGTCGCGGCGGTGGAGGAACGGATGCATGGCTACGTGCGGAAGACGGAGCGGGGCGGGGAGATGCGCGAAGGGCAGTTCAGCGGGTTTGCGATTCGCTGAAGGCGGGCGCGCGGACGAAGCTTTTGACAGCGGGGGCGGGGCGTTCTTCGATCCCGTTCACGCGTGATCATCGACTGGCTGCACTTTCTCTCTGCCTTGTTGTTGTTGTGGCTGCCGCGGCAGGCGTTGCGGTGGGGCCGGACCAAGCTGCGGTGGGGCGGGTCGCGTCGGCGACGGTTGCACGATACGAATCCGGCGAAGGCGCATGAGCAGGGCGATCCGCGGGTGAACTTCCGGGCGGAGATCGCGAAGCTGCGCAACCACATCGACTTTTTTCGCGCCGCGCTGGGGAGCGTGATGCTTTTGGGCACTTTCGAGGGGATCGAAGCGGCGGTGCGGGTCGAGCAGGCGGTGTCGACGGAAGCGGGGCGTTTGGTGACGATGGTTCAGGTTTCGGTGTTGCTGGTGGGGGTTTTGATCCAAGTGATTCGCTACGAGCAGCGGGTGAGCCTCTATGCGCCGATCTTTTATCTGTCGGGGCTGACCGTCGGGATGTGCGGGCTTTATCCGGCGCTGTTCTCGCTGGTGCTGGTGTGGGCGATCAATCTGGCGTTCCTCGGGCCGGGGGCCTTTTTGAGTGTGCACGCGCTGCTGGTGCTGACGTTTGGCGTGCTGTTTGGCGGGCTGGAGTCGCGTCTGCCGTTCGTGGCGGCGGGGCTGCTGTTGTTGCCGGTGGGGTTGAGTTTGTTGAGCCGGAGGCGGCTGGGGATGTTTACGAAACGGATGAAAGCGTGAAGGCGGGTGCGGTGCAGGTGTGGTGGGAGGCGGCGAGACCGCGAACGTTGCCGGCGGCGATCGCGCCGGTGCTGGTGGGCACGGCGCTGGCTTGGCGCGAGGGGGCGTTCGACGGCGGGGCGGCGGCGCTGTGTCTGGGGTTCGCGCTGCTGGTGCAGATCGGGACGAATTTCGCGAACGACTATTACGACTTCGTGAAGGGCGCGGACACGGCGAAACGCGTGGGGCCGCGGCGGGCGGTGGCGGCGGGATTGATCGCGCCGGCGACGATGAAGCGGGCGATGTGGGGCGTGTTTGCGGCGGCGTTTTTGTGCGGGTCGGGACTGTTGTGGTGGGGCGGGCCGTGGCTGCTGGCGATCGGGGTGGCGAGCATCGTGTGCGGGATCGCCTACACGGGCGGGCCGTTTCCGCTGGCGTATCACGGACTTGGAGACGTGTTCGTGTTTTTGTTTTTCGGGCTGGTGGCGGTGGGTGCAACTTACTTCGTGCAGGCGGGGCGGTGGACGGCGGAGGCGCTGCTGGCGGGTGCGGGGGTGGGGTTGCTCGCGGCGAATATTCTCGTGGTGAACAATTATCGCGACGTGGAAACGGATGCCGCGGCGGGGAAGCGAACGCTGGTGGTGCGGCTGGGGCGGCGGGCGGCGCGGTGGCAGCACGCGAGTTCGATCGCGGGGGCGCTGGCGGTGCCGGTGGTGTTGGCGGTGCGCGAGGCGAATGGGTGGCGGATGTTGCCGTGGTTGGTGCTGCCGATGGCGTGGGGGCAGGTGCGGCGGTTGAGGGAAGCGCGCGGGGCGGGGGAGTTGATCGCGCTTTTGGGAGACACGGGGAAATTGCTGGCGGCGTATGCGGTGTTGTTGGCGGTGGGAGTGATCGTGTGAGGCGCGCGTTGGGTCGAAAAGAGACGTCGCCGTGGATTCTTCGCTTCGCTCAGAATGACAATCGGAGGGCCGGAGGAATGAAAAAGCCGCACCGGTGAAGGTGCGGCTGGAAAGGGTGAAGATCGAGGGACGCCTAGACGTGGGCGGCGAGCTTGGCCTTGAGGGCCGCCTTGGGCATCATGCCGACGAGCTGTTCGACGACCTGGCCGCCTTTGAAGAGGAGCATCGTTGGGATCGCGCGGATGCCGTATTCGGTCGCGACTTCGCCGTGGTCGTCGATGTTGACCTTCGCGATGGTGAGCTTGCCGTCGAGCTCGGTGGCGAGCTCCTCGAGGATCGGAGCGATCGCTTTGCAGGGGCCGCACCACGGCGCCCAGAAATCGACGAGCACGGGCGTCGCGGACGACGTGACGGTGGTCTTGAAGCTATCGGTGGTGAGCTGAGCGATCTTTTCGGACATGGTTTTTATGGTTGAACGATAGAGAAGCGGGAAACGCGGGAGACGCAAATGCGTCGCCGGTCGTGAGGTTCGTCAGCGTGGCGTGGAGCGGTGGATGATTTCGGCGAGTTCGGTGGGCTCGACGTGATGGAGCTGTTTGCCGCGCTGTTTCAGCTCTTCGAAGGTTTTCACGACGGTTTCGGTCATGCGGTCGTGCGTCTCGGCGGAGCCGCCGACGATGGCGAATTGTTCGCCGGTGGTGATGCGCTTGTGACCGTCGTCGTTGTCGAGGCCGATGCCGAGGAGTCCCGCTGCTGGTTTCGGCGACTTCTTTTTTTTGCTCACGCGGTGACCGTGCTGGGGTTGGCGGGGCTTTCAAGCGGGATTTCCTCGACGGCGCTGCAGACGATATCGGTGAACGCATCGTCCTGGCGGATGCGGAGGCGCTTGAGGCGGGTGAGCTCGAGGACGGCGAGGAAGGTGGCGACGAGCTGGCGGAGGGTGACTTTGCCTTCGAAGAGGTTGGAGAAGATGAAGCTCTTCTCGGTTTTCGTGCGTTCGAGGAGGTATTCCATGCGGTCGGCGACGGTGACCTGCTCGTCGTGGATTTCGCCGACGACGAGTTTTTCGGCGAGTCGGCGGAGGACGATGTTGAAGGCGTTCCAGAGCTCGATGCGGTCGACGCTCTTGAGCGGGCGCTCGAGGGCGTCGGCGGAGAGCGAGGAGACGTAGCGCTCCATGAGATCCTGGCGTTGCGTGGCGAGCTCGTTGAGGCGGGCGGCGGCTTCCTTGAATTTCTTGTATTGGAGGAGCTGGTGAACGAGGTCCCAGCGCGGATCGATTTCCTCGTCGTCGGCGTTGGGATCGACGGCGTGCATGCCTTTGGGGAGGAGCATGCGGCTTTTGATTTCCATCAACGTGGCGGCCATGACGAAGAACTCGCCGGCGACGTCGAGATCGAGCTCCTGCATGGTATGGAGCGTCTCGATGTATTGCCGGGTGACGGACTCGATGGGGATGTCGTAGATATCGAGCTCGTTCTTGCGAATGAGGAACAGGAGGAGGTCGAGCGGGCCTTCGAAGACGCGAAGTTTGATGCGGAGTTCGGAGTCGGGAATGGTGGCGGCCACGGTGGCGGGGGATGGTTGGGCGGAGGCGGGGTGCGGCAATGGAAAAGTGGGCGAGAGTGGGGCGGCGAGCGGGCGCTGTTTGTAATATAATGTATTACAAACTCACAAAGCCCGGAGGAGGGGGGCGAGGAAGAAGCCGTCGGTGTTGTGATGGGCGGGGAGGAAGGTGAGGCCGTGGCGAGCGAGCGGGACGTTGAAGGTGCGGGCGGGAGGCGAGACGGTGAAGTCGGGATGAGCGGAGAGGAAGGGCGCGACGACGGAGTCGTTTTCTTGATGGCTCAGGGAGCAAGTGGCGTAGAGGAGGAGGCCGCCGGGGCGAACGTGGGAGGCGAAGCGGGAGAGGAGTTGTTGTTGAAGTGCGGCGGCTTCGGCGATGTGCGCGGGTGTGGTGGTCCACTTCAGGTGCGGGGAGCGGCGCCAGGTGCCGGAGCCGCTGCAGGGGGCGTCAACGAGGACGCCATCGTAAAGCCCGGCGGACGCGGGTGGGGTGCGGAGAATGCGAATGTTTTCGAGGCGGGCGCGTTGCGCGCGGGTGGCGAGTTCGTCGAGGGCGGCGGGGCGGATGTCATAGGCGTCGACACGTGCGGAGGGGCCGAGGAGACGGGCGAGTTGGAGGGTTTTGCCGCCGGCGCCGGCGCAGGCGTCGAGCCAGCGGCCGCCGGGAGCGAGGTCGACAGATTCGAGGAGGAGTTGGGAGCCGAGGTCCTGGATTTCGACGAGGCCGCGGGCGAAGGCGGACGTTTGGGTGACGTCGGCTTCGTCGAGCAGTTGGAGTGCGGACGGAAGCGTGGAGGAGATTTGGTAGCGCCAGCCGAGGCGGTCGAATTCAGCGGTGACGAGGGACGGATCGTCGGTTTGAAGGCGCAGCCAGAGCGGGGCGCGGGTGAGGAGCGTGTCGAGGTGGGGCGGCTCGAAGACGGCGGGGCAGTGGTCGCGGAACCAGGCGGGAAGGGGCGGAGGAAGGGCGGTGGAAAGTTGGAGTTGTTGGGAGATGAACGCGGATTTCGCGGCGACGGAGGGAGGGGTGGGGGGCCAGTCGGAGACGAGGGCGGCGCGAAATTTTCCGGTGGCGGGCGAATCGGCGGCGAGCCAGGCGATGAGGCGGGCGGCGAGGTCGGGGCTGTCGTCGAGCGAGGGTTCGATCCAGGGAAGATAGCGGAGGGTGGTGTAAATGAGCTCGCGGTAGAGACGGCGGTCGCGGGAGCCAAAGGCGCGGTTGGACGTGAGGAGTTTTTGGATACGCGCGGGGAGCGCGCGGTCGCGGTGCCAGTGCGGGCGGAGTTTCGCGAGGAGGGCGAGGAGCGTGCGCTGTTGGTTGGCGGCGATGCTCATGGGTGGCGTTGGAACGGCTCGGGGGTGCTCGCCGCCACGGGTGGCGGGCGTTCGATCACGCGTTCGGCTGCGATTGTCACCCTGGATTCTTCGCTTCGCTCAGAATGACAAAAGAATTTCAAACGCTTCTAGAAGCGGAGGGCGTCGACGCGGACGTTGAAGCCGAAGCTGCTTTCGCGGCGCTGGCCGCCGTAGAGAGTGATCGTGTATTCGAGGGCCCAGGTGTTGCCGATGTTGTGACGGATGCCGTAGGCCTGCTCGTTGAAACGTTCGGTGCGGGCGTCGTAGCGGAGATAGATCAAGCCCTCGAAGACCTCGTTGAAACGGTGCGTGCTGCTGAAGAGGTAGTCGTTGAGATGGCCGCGGAGGAAATTGCTCGCGAAGCGGACGGTCCAGAAGTCGCCGTTGCGGAGGGTAACGCCGGTGTTGAATTCCTGAAGGGTGAAATCCTGTGGCGTGAAACTTTGATAGACGCCGAGTTCGAGCCAGCGGGCGGGCATGATGGCGAGCTCGGTGTGAATGGCGGAGACGGTGCGTTCGCCGGGGGCGCGGTCGAAGCGGAAATCGTTGGCGACGTTCAGGACGACGAGGTCGCGGGAGCCGTAGAGCGGGTCGCGGGTTTGCAGCGTGTTGTCGAGGCCGAGGCGGATGGTGTTGGTGCCGCGGAGCTCGTCGAGGTTGCGGATGGCGCCGAGACCGAGCGGTTCGAGGTAGGTGACGAAGTGGCGGCGGTCGATCGGCGGGATGTAGCGTGTGCCTTTTTCGGCTTCGGGGATGTAGCGGTAGGAGAGGCGTGGCGTGACGAGGTGGCGAAGGCCGTCGATTTTCCAGCGGGGATTTTTGTAATCGTAGATCGCGTGCGAGCGCATCTCGGCGTCGAAGCCGAGTTCGCCGAGGGTGCGGGTGTAGTCTTTGCGGGGGCCGTCGAGGTTGGCGTAATGCGTGATGCGGCCGCCGGCGACGGGGGTGAAGGTGAGCCACGATGTGGGGCGGAGTGGCCGCGAGAGGGCATAGTAGGCGTCGAGGCGATCGCTGCGGAGTTCGGGGCCGGGGGTGGGGTTGAGGGGGCCGAACGGGAGCGGGTCTTCGCGGAGAGCGGCGAAACTGGCGTTGAAGCGCTGGTTGATGCCGGTGTCGGCGATGGGGGTCGGAACGAGGTCGAAGCGGAGTTCGGGGAGGCGTTGTTGAACGACTTGAAAGGCGTTGGGTTGGAGGCGGGTGAAGAGCGAGAGGTAGTAATTGTCGCCGGCGTAGACGGCTTCGACGAAGTTGTCGGGCTGCTGGATCTCGAAGAATTCCGTTGGGCGAAAATCGCGGAGGACTTCGGAATCGCGCCAGTAGTTGATCTCGCCGGTGATCGAAAGGCGGGCGTTGAGCTGCTGGACGTGGCGCCATTCGGCGAAACCGCGGCTGCGCGGGACGCGGCGCCCGACGACGTCGTTGAAGCGCGTGCCGTAGTCGGTGATGAAGCCGGACCGGAAGGCGCCGCGATAGAAGGTGTCGGCATCGTCGGGGGTGTTGCTGGCGTAGGTGCCCGACGGGCCCATCATGACGCCGCGGCTGCTATAGAGTCCGAGGTCGCCGCCGAGGAAGAGCGTGCTGGTGATGGGGAGTTGAAGCGTGGCTTCGGCGTAGACGCCGAGGGTGCGGCGGTAGCCGCCGCTGACGTCGGCATTGGGGAGGAGGAAGCCGCTCATGCTGTGCGAAATCACGGGGATCGCGAGCGGACGGATGTTGCCGATGCCGGCGGAGGCGCCTTCGGTGCGGAGGCGGTTGTCGGAGGTGAAGGTGACGCGATCGGCTTCGAGGGTGGGGACGAAGGGACCGGGCTCGGGAACGGTGACGCGGGCGTCAGTGATCGAGATCGCGGCGCGGTCGCCGGTGGCGCTGGAGCCGGAGGCGTAGATCGGATGCTGGCCGACGCGGAGGTCGCCGACCTCGTAGGTGCCGGTGTCTTCGTGATACGTGATGGTGTCGGCGAGGAGGCGGCGGGGACCCTGGGTGAGGATGGCGCGGCCGTGGGCGGTGACGGTGCGGGTTTGAGGGTGGTAGCGAAGTTCGTCGGCGGTGAGACGGATGTCGCCGTAATCGACGCGTGGGTTGCCGGTGAAAATGGTTTCGCCGGTGCGCGTGTTGGTTTCGGAGCGGCCGGCGACGATCGAGGTGGCGTTGGGCGCGGCGGCGAAAACGGGAGCGCAGAGGCAGAGGAAGGCGAGCAGGCGGCGGGTCACGTTGGGCGGGAGAAAAGGCGGGGCGTTGCGGGCAAGCAAGCTTTGGGGCGGTGGAGTATTCGGCGGGTGGTTTGGGGGATGGAGCCGCTCGCAGCTACACGTGGGAGAGCCGCTCGCTGGGGCTCGCGGCCACGTTCCGGTGCGGGGCGCGGAAACGGGGCGAAGTTCGGTAGCGGGTTTCGGGGGGATAAAATCGAGGTTCCGGCTAGACGGAGCGGAGAGGTTGGGGCAGGGTGCGAACCTCGTAACTCCTTATCGTCGTGATTATCTCGAAAAAGGATCTGACCGATCTGCTTAACGCCACCCACACGTCGCCGCATTCGGTGCTCGGCATGCATCCGCACACCAAAGGGCGGGCGAAAGGTCTCGTGGTGCGGGCGCTGGTGCGCAACGCGGCGGCTTGCATGGTGGTGGATCCGGGTCCGAACGAACAGTGGCCGATGGAGCTGATTGCGGAGGAGGGGGTGTTCGAGGTGTTCATTCCGAAGCGGACCGAGGTGTTTGGGTATCAGTTGCGGGTGAAGACGCCGGCGGGGGAGCTGCGGCAGTTTTATGATCCGTATGCGTTCCTGCCGACGTTGAGCGACCAGGACCTGTATTTGTTCAACGAAGGGAACGAGCATCGCGCTTACGAGAAACTTGGCGCGCGGGTGCGGACCATCGGCGGCGTGCCGGGGGTGGGATTTGCGGTGTGGGCGCCGGCGGCGAAGCAGGTGTCGGTGGTGGGAAATTTCAATCACTGGGACGGACGTTTTCATCAGATGCGTCCGCTGGGATCGTCGGGCGTGTGGGAGTTGTTCGTGCCCGGGTTGGAGGAAGGTGAGCTTTATAAATATGCGGTGCGCGATTCGCGGGATCACGTGCGGTTGAAGACGGATCCGTATGGGACGTATTTCGAGGCGCCCCCGGGCAATGCGTCGGTCGTTTACGATGTTTCGAAGTTCAAATGGAACGATGGCGCGTGGATGGAAAAGCGGCGCGCGGGGGCGGAGACGGTCGACCGGCCGATGTCGATTTACGAAGTGCATCTGAATTCGTGGCGGCGGAATGCGGAGGACGCGGATCGCCGATTGGATTATCGCGAGGCGGCGGTGCAACTGGCGGATTATGTGACGGAGATGGGTTTCACGCATGTGGAGTTCATGCCGCTGGCGGAGCATCCGTTCACGGGATCTTGGGGGTATCAGGTGACGGGGTTCTTCGCGCCGACGCACCGGCATGGGACGCCGGAGGATTTCGCGTGGATGGTGGATTATCTTCACCAGCGCGGGATCGGTGTGATCCTCGACTGGGTGCCGGCGCATTTTCCGCGCGATAGTTTTGCGTTGGCGGAGTTCGACGGGTCGCATCTTTACGAGCACGCGGATCCGCGGCTCGGGGCGCACATGGATTGGGGCACGCTGATTTTCAATTACGGGCGGAACGAGGTGCGGTGTTTCCTGATCGCGAACGCGCTCGCGTGGCTGGAGCGTTATCACATCGACGGGCTGCGCGTGGATGCGGTGGCGTCGATGCTGTATCTGGATTACTCACGCAGCGAAGGTCAGTGGATCCCGAATCGTTACGGCGGCCGCGAGAACCTGGAGGCGATCGATTTTCTGAAACGGGTGAACGATCTGGTGCACCAGTATCATCCGGGGGCGTTGATGATCGCGGAGGAAAGCACGTCGTTTCCCGGGGTGACGAAGCCGACGCAGGACGGCGGGTTGGGCTTCGACTACAAGTGGAACATGGGGTGGATGCACGACACGCTGCGGTATTTCGCGAAAGATCCGATCCATCGGAAGTGGCACCAGAACGACCTCACGTTTGGGATGCTGTATCAGTATGCGGAGAACTTCGTGACGGTGTTTTCGCACGACGAAGTGGTGCACGGGAAAGGCTCGATGCTCTTCAAGATGGGGGCGTGGCACATCCCGGAAAAAGCGGCGCAGCTGCGTTCGCTCTACGGGCACATGTGGGGATATCCGGGCAAAAAGCTGCTCTTCATGGGGTGCGAGTTCGCGCAGTCGCACGAATGGAATTACGACAGCGCGCTGGAGTGGCACCTTTGCCAGTATGTCGATCACGAAGGGGTGCGGCTGCTCGTGCGCGATCTCAACAAGCTCTACACGTCCGAACCGGTGTTGAGCGAAAACGACCTGAATCCGCAGGGGTTTCGCTGGATCGCGTGCACGGATGCGGAGGCGAGCGTGATCGCTTATCTGCGGGCGGATCGGGAGGAAAAGACGTTATTCCTGGTGGTCGGACATTTTTCGGGCGCGACGCGCGATTATCGAATCGGTGTGCCGCGGCGTGGTTTGTGGCGCGAAGTGGTGAATACGAACAGCGAGTTCTATGGCGGCACGGGCGTCGGCAACGACGGCGCGCGGCACACGGAGGATTCGGAGTGCGATGGCTACAGCCAGTCGATCGCGGTGAAACTGCCGCCGCACAGCACGTTTATTTTCAAGTGGACGGGGGAGTGAGCTGGGGCGGGCGGACGTAGCTGCGAGCAATCCACTGCGCACGGTCGAGGCTGCGGTTGAACCACTCGCTGGCGCTCGCGGCTACAGTCGAACCGCACGCTGGCGCTCGCGGCTACAGTTGGGCGCGCTACTTTCGGTGGGGTTTTTCGTGGGCGGTGAACGTGACGGCCAGGTCGGCGTCGAGGGATTTTAGGAAGAAGGCGCGACCGCGGAGGCGGGTGGCGGTGTGGAGAAGAAAGCTGGGTCGGTCGGCGCTCGGGAGACTGTAGGTGAGCGTGGTTTTCATCTCTTCGATTTTCACGCCGAGCGTGGGAGAGAAGGGAGCGGTCGAGGCGATTTCGAGGGATTCGATGGTGTGGGTGGGAGTGTGAAACACGAGGGTGGCGACGAGGTGTTCGGCGGTGGCGTCGCCGGACTCGGTGGGCTTCAGGCGACAGCGCCACGTCGTGCGGTCGTCGGTCGCGGCGACGAGTTCGAGGGTGGAGAGATCGAACTGGTTGGTGAGATGCGGGGCGTTGCCGGTGGGGGAGCGGCGGGAGAGTTTTTCGCGGTAGTCGCGGGCTTCATCGTCGGTGGGTGGGCGGCCGTCGATTTCGAGGAGCGTCCAGCGGGAGAAGGCGGGTTGGGCGGCGTCGAAGCGTTCGACGCGGCGGGCGCGGCCGCTCTCGGAGATTTGGATGAAGGACCAGCCGCGGGGGCCGTCGGTGCGGAAGGATTTGAGAGCGGCGAGGAGTTGGGTGCGGGTGTCGTCGGGCGCGGCGGACTGCGCGTGGGGGAGCGCGAGCGCGAGAATGAAGAGGACGGCGAAGAGACGCATGGCGGGGTGAAAGCGGAAGAGGGAGAGCGAATCAACGATCCGCTGCGGCGGACCTAAGAAAACGGCGGCGGGCGCGTCACACTTTTGAACCCATAACCTGGAGGTCATCATGACGAACCGATTCACGTTGCCTGTGTTAGTGGCGTCGGCGTTTCACGCCGGACTGTTGAGTCTCACCTGGGATTCTGCGCCGTGTTTTGTGGCGGTCGAACCGCCGGCGGAGGAATTTGTTTTCGTGGTGCCGAAGGAATCGCCGGACGACGTGGAGTGGGTGGCGCAGGCAACGCCGGTGCGGAAAGGAAATTCGAAGGCGGAACGGCCCTCGGCGGACGAGTTCATTTCGAAAGAGCGGGCGATTTTCGAGATGCCGGCGCGGGAGCCGATGCCGCGAGCGCCGGTCGACGTGACGCGGATCGAGCCGGACGAGTGGGGCGATCCGATGGGGGCGGAAGAGCTGGGTGGACGCGTGCCGGTGTTGAGCGTGGGGGCGCTGGATCAAGCGCCGCGGGCGAAGGTGCGGGTGGCCCCGGTTTATCCGAGCGAGGCGCGGGCGGCGGAAGCGACGGGCGAAGTCTGGGTGGAGTTTGTGGTCGACGAAGCTGGACGGGTGACCCGGCCGCGGGTGATGCGTTCGACGGACGTGCGGTTCGAAGCGGCGACGTTGCGGGCGGTGGAGAAGTGGCGGTTCGAGCCGGGGACGAAACACGGAGCGCCGGTGCGATTTCGGATGGCGGTGCCGGCGGTGTTTAGTTTGGACGCGTGAGAAAGGCGGGGAGCATCGCGCGGTGGGGGCACCGCGCGTCCCGCTTTATAGAAGCTTCGCGAGGCGGCCGGGGTCTTTGCGACCGGGAAGAGGGACGGGTTCGCCGACACGTTTGCCGAGCAGGGTGCGGCCGAGGGGGGATTGCGGCGTGAGAACGAGGACGGTGCGGCCATCGACGTCGAGCTCGAGTCCGCCGGCGCGCGGGCCGAGGAAATACCAGGAGCGGGTTTTGCCGGTTTCGACTTCGAGGAGCGTGCCGAGCGTGGCGACAGAGTCGGGGGTGGGAGTGGGAAGGGAAAGTGCGGTGTAGAGGTCGATGCTAACGGCAATTTCGGCGGCGAGGCGGGCCTGGCCTTCGGCGAGGTAGGCGGCCTCCTGGCTGTGGGTGTCGTATTTGTTTTCGGGGCGGCTTTCCTCGTCGATGGCCTCGTCGCGTGACACCTGTGCGGCGCGCAGCTGCAATTCATGTTCGGCGCGGAGCTGGGCGAGGATTTTTTCGCGGACGAGGTCTTTGTTCACGGGCTGGGGTGGCGTTGAAGGGTCAGTTTCACCGGCGGAAACGGGGGAATGTCAACGCGCAGCGCGGCGAGTTCCCGGGGTGGGCGAGGGCGGCGAATCTCTCGTTGACTGCGGCAAAGGCGGACTTGAATCTTTCCGGAAACCTTCGGACGGATTGCCCGTCCAACTCTCGCCTCCTCTTCCTCGATATGAATTTTCTGCGTCGCGCGTCGTGCGTGTTTCTAGTCCTGACCGGTGTGGCCCTGAGCCAGCGAATCGAGGATCCGAACATCGACGATTACGTGCCGGTGGTGGAGGACGATCTGGTGGTTTATACGCCGAAACAGGCGGTGCGGCTGGGGTTCCGGCTGCTGACGGGCGTCGGAGCGGGGTTCGGCGGGCGTGGCGTGCTGCAATCGGCGAGCCTCAATTTGGACAAAGCCATCACGGACGAGAACATCGACCGGGGCTATCACGACGGGTATGTTTTCCGGGATCAGCGGACGATGACCGATCCTTCGGGTGTGCAGGTGCCGATCACGCCGGATGGCCGGACGAACAACTGGTCGTTCCGCAACGACAGCCAGGCGACCGAGGACGGGTTCATCATGATGAACAGCTACAAGGCCACGGTGACGGACACGGGCTTCCGCGAGGAGGATCCGGATGCGACCTACGGCGTGGAGCTGTCGATGGATCGCGAGTTCGGCACGCTGTTCAACTCGCGTTTGAAGTGGGGCGTGGTGGCCGGGATGGGGATCAACCAGATCCTATCGACGACGCGGTCGACGGTGACGGCGGACGTCGAGCGCACGACGGATTTCTATTTTCTCGATGGCCAGGCGGCGCCGACGGCGCCGTATCAGGCTCCGCAATCCTCCGGCGGCGTGGACACCTCGGTGCTGGTGCGTTCGAATCCGACGCATCGGGAAACGTTTCCGACCACATCGACCACGGCGGATTTCGAGAACCACTGGCGGCTGCGGGGGGCGTTTCTGACCTTTCGGGCCGGGCCGGTGCTGCAATGGCCGATCACGGAAAAGTTCAGTGCGACGTTCAGTGCGGGGGCGGTGGTGGTGTATGCCGGATCGAGCTATGAAGTGACGCAGACCTTCACGCCGGAGACGGGCGACCAGCTGTCGCTGTTCATCGACGACACCTCGAGTTTCATCATGCCGGGCTTCTATGTGGACGCGAATCTGCAGTATGCGTTCACGGACACGGCGGGGCTCTATCTCGGTGCGGTGTATCAGAACAGTGGAGACTACGAGCAGAAAGTTGTGAGCGACGATGGCACGTCGCGGTATGTGTCGCGGGTGGACCTGAGCAAGCTGCAGGGCATCCGGGCGGGCATGACGTTCCGGTTCTGAGTGGATCGAGGGCGACGCGAGGCGGCGGGGAGACCCGCGGCGGGCGGGGAGAAGCGAGCGCGAGCGAGATCACCGGCCTCCGGTTGGCGGCGCTGACGCGATTGGGGCTTTGCAGGAAGGCGGCGGGCGGGTTTGCTCGCGCGGCGTGAACGAGAACAAGCGCTATTGGCCGGTGGGGTCGCTCGTCGTGCTGACGGGGTTGAACCTGCTGGATTATCTCGACCGGCAGCTGCTGGCGGCGGTGCTGACGCCGGTGAAGGAGGAGCTGGGGCTGTCGGACAATCAACTTGGCACGCTGCAGAGCGCGTTCATGTGGGGCTATTTTCTGACGTCGCCGCTTTTTGGATATTTGGGCGACCGGGTGAGCCGGCGGTGGTTGATCGGCGGGGGCGTGTTCGTGTGGAGCTTGGGGACTTTGATGACGGGGCACGTGAGCGCGTTGTGGGCTCTGATGTTTTTTCGCGTGCTGGTGGGTTTCGGCGAGGCGAGTTTTGGGACGATCAGTCCGGGATGGATCGCGGATTTGTTTCACGGGCCGCGGCGGAATACGGCGATCTCGATCTTTTATCTGGCGATTCCGGTGGGCTCGGCGCTGGGCTACATCATCGGGGGAGCGGTGGCGGCGCGGTATGGGTGGCGGGCGGCGTTTTTGTGGGCGGGCTATCCGGGGTTGCTGCTGGCTTTGGTGTTGTGGTTTCTGAAGGAGCCGGAGCGGGGCCGCGATCGCGGCGAAGCGGGCGATGGCGCGACGCTGCGCGGCCACGCGCCGGTGGCGGGGGGATGGCGGGAGTATGGGCAGTTGTTTCAGTCGAAGGCCTATTTGTTGGTCGTGGCGGGCTACATCGCGCAGACGTTTGCGATGGGCGGGTTCGCGTTGTGGGCGCCGACGTTTCTTTATCGCGTGCACGGGATGGCGCTGGAGACGGCGTCGACGTTTTTCGGATTGGCGCTCGTGTGCACGGGGCTGGTGGCGACGCTGGGCGGCGGATTGCTGGCGTCGGCCTGGCAGCGGCGGAATCCGGCGGGTTACGCATGGGTGCTGGGGTTGACGGCGATGCTGGCGGTGCCGACGGCGTTTGCGGCGTTTCTGATCGAGGATGTGACGCTGTCGCGGGTGGCGCTCGCGGGGGCGATGCTGCTGCTGTTTTTGCCCACGGGGCCGGTGAACACGTTGATTCTGGAAACGGTGCCGGCGCGACTGCGGGCGCGGGCGATGGCGGGATCGATTTTTGCGATCCATGCGTTCGGCGATTTGTGGTCACCGCCGCTTGTGGGCTGGCTGTCGGACCGGACGGGAAGCCTGAGGACGGCGGTGCTGATCCTGCCGGGAGCGCTCGCGGTGGCGGCGGCGTTTTGGCTGACGCTGGCCGTGCGGCAGGCGAAAGCGGCAAAACGCGCGCGTGTCGAGTGAAACGTGCGTTCGGATGAACATCCCTTGCATTTGAAATCGCATCGGCTAGACAGGCCGGCGTGCGCTTCACGCCAGTTCGACGGCTGCCTCCAGCCATTCCGTCGCTGTTGGGAATCCTGACGGCAAATATTGTTCACGCCCACGAGCCGATCGAGGTCGGCGGGGACGCTGCGGCACCGTGGCTATGGCTGCTGGGCGGAATGGTCCTCGCGGCGGGCGGGGCGGTGGCGTTCTGGCTGGTGCACCAGCGCGCGCTGCAGCGCGACCGGGCGCAACTCGAGCAGGCGCGGCAGCTCGAACTCGAAAAACTGGCGGCGGCGCAAGCGCGGCAGGCGAAGGAAATCGCGGATTCGGCGAACCGCGCGAAGACGGAATTCCTGGCGACGATGAGTCACGAAATCCGCACGCCGCTCAACGGCGTGATCGGTTCGGCGGAGCTCATGCTGGAGACGCCGCTCAATGCGCAGCAGCGCGAATACATGACGACGGTGCGGACGTCGGCGGAGGCGCTGCTCGCGATCGTGAACGACATCCTGGATTTTTCGAAGATCGAGGAGGGCAAGGTGCTGCTCGATCACACGATGTTCGATTTGCGGCAGCCGGTCGTGGACGTGCTGAAGATCGCGTCGGCGCGAATCGGCGAAAAGAATCTCGAGCTGGTGCTGGATTTCTCGCCGGACGTGCCGCCCTGCGTGCATGGCGACCCGTCGCGCCTGCGGCAGATTTTGCTGAACCTGGTTTCCAATGCGGTGAAGTTCACGGCGCAGGGGCATGTGGTCGTGCGCGTGACTCGCGAGATCGACGCGGCAATCTCGCCGCGCGTGTGGGTGAGGTTCAACGTGATCGACACGGGGATGGGGATTCCGGCGGAGACGCGCGTGCGGCTGTTCGAGAAGTTCACGCAGGCGGATGCGTCGACCACGCGGCGGTTTGGCGGCACGGGACTCGGACTCGCGATCAGCAAGCGGCTGGTGCAGTTGATGGGCGGGCAAATCGGCGTCGAGAGCACGCCCGGGCAGGGATCGCTGTTTTGGTTTACGCTGCCGATGCAGGTGGACGAGCTGCCGGAGGTGCCGCCCGGTTCGCCGGTGGGGCCGGTGCTGGTGGTCGAGGATCTGCCCGTGGCCGGGGTGGCATTGGAAGGGCTGTTGAAGACGATGCAGGTGCGCGCGGCGGTGGTGCCGAGTGGGGCGGAGGCACTGGAGCGGCTGCGCGCGGCGGCGGGTGAGACGCCCTTTGAGTTCGCGCTGGTCGATCATTCGTGCGCGGCGCCGGGGAATGACGAATGGCTGAAGACGGCGCGGGTGACGCCGCAGCTGCAGGAGGTGAAGTTCATCCTGCTGGCGCCCCCGAACCGGCATCGCGACACGGAGACGCTGTTTCCGCCGGAGTTTTCGGCGATGATCGTGAAACCCGTGCTGCAGAGCGAACAGCTCACGGAGGCGTTTCGCGAGGCGCGCGGGATGAAACAGGAGTCGGCGCCGACGCGCGAGACGGTGAGGCTGTCGCGCAAGGGACTGCGCGTGCTCGTGGCCGAGGACAACAACGTGAACCGCGTCGTGATGGGCGGGATGTTGAAGAAGCTCGGCTGCGTGGTGGAGTTTGCGGAGAACGGCGCCGAGGCGGTCGCGAAGACGCGGCTGGCGAGCCACGACATAATTTTCATGGATTGCCTGATGCCGGAGATGGACGGGTGGAACGCGACGCTCGAGATCCGCCGGTTGGATTCGCGCACGCCGATCGTGGCGACGACGGCGAACGCGACGGCGGACGACAAGACGCGCTGCATGAAAGTCGGGATGAACGACTATCTCAGCAAACCGCTGCGGTTGGCGGAAATGGTGCGGGTGATGGAACGATGGGTCGGCTGACGCCGAACCCAAGCTCCAAGGCCAAGATCCAAGCTCCAGTCACCAAGCATTAATCGACGCCAGGACGGGCGATGGAGGTTTCGATCTTGAGCGGGGCCTGGATCTTGGGGCTTGGAGCTTTGTAACCGCGGGGGTAGTGGTGCGGTTGTCACCCCACACCCCTCCCATGAGCAACTCGATCGGCCCCGGCTTGTATTCGGATCTTCGTGACGCGTTTCGGCAGTTGAAAAAAAGCAAGGGGTTGTCGGCCGCGACGCTGGCGACGCTCGCGCTCTGCATCGGCACGACGACCGCGATCTTTTCGATGGTGTATGCGCTGATGCTGAAACCGCTGCCGTTTCACGAGCCGGACCGGATCGTCGAGCTCTACTCGTCGGCGGTGAAGGCCGGGCTGAACAAGATGCCGGCGAACGTCGTGATGTATCTCGACTACTCGAAGAACGCGACGTCCTACGAGGCGCTGGCGCTGTGGACGCGTTACGATGCGCAGCTGGGCGAGGACGGCGCGATCGATTCGGTGAGCGGCGCGCGGGCGACGGCGGAGATTTTCGAGCTGCTGCGCGTGCAGCCGGTGCTCGGGTCGTTCGACAATCGGCGCGCGGTGATGCTGCTGCTCGTGGCGTTTGCGGGGATGGCGCTGTTTCTGGCGGCGCTCGGGATTTATGGCGTGCTGGCGTATGATGTTTCGCAGCGGACGCGGGAGATCGGGATTCGCAGTGCGATCGGGGCGACGCGGGAGCAGCTTGTGGCGATGGTGTTGGTGCAGGGATTGTGGAAAGCGGGAATCGGGCTCGGGGTGGGTTTGGTGGGCGCGTGGCTATTGAGCCGGACGATGACGAGCCTGTTGTTTCAGGTGAAGCCGACGGAGCCGCTCGTTTATGCGGGCGGTTCGCTCCTGTTGATGCTGGTGGCGGTCGTGGCGAGCTGGCTGCCGGCGCGACGGGCGGCGAGGATCGATCCGCTGGTGGCGCTGAGGGCCGAGTAGCGCGCGAGACGGTGTGGAAACGCGAAGAATCAAGAAACGAGTCCGGTGGCAGGGGGCCGACTACAAACGCTCGCGGAGGGCGGTGGGGAGGAGGTCTTGGGCGAGGGGGCGGAGCGAGGGGTCTTCGATTTCGAGTTCGAAGGCTTTGCTCAGGACGAGCAGGCGGTAGAGCGAGGCGGTGGTGAGCGAGCGGAGGCG
>JAEZAD010000087.1 GCA_023430565.1 Verrucomicrobiota bacterium | reverse complement strand
GGCGGACCGGATTTTTCGGTGGAGGAGCGCGAACTGCTCGGGGTGGCGCAGGCGCATCTGGGCAATGCGCGCGATCTGGCGTGGGCGCGGGCGGAGAGCGGCGGGCGGGGGGCGTCGGCGGAGTTGTTGACGCGAGCGGGACTGGCGCCGCGCGAGGCGGACGTGCTCGCGTTACTGGCGGACGGGAAGGCGAACGGAGAGATCGCGAGTGCGTTGAATCTTCAGATCAACACGGTGAAGGGCTACGTGAAGGAGATCTTCGGAAAGATCGGGGTGCCGAACCGGCTGGCGGCGGCGTTGTGGGCGCTGCGGTTCAGCCGGATGCAGGAGGCGCGGGGAGCGCAGGAGTCGGGGCGATTTGTGTCGGTGCCGTGCACCCCGCCGCAGGCGGCGGAGTGAAAGCTCCAAAGGCCAAGCTCCAAGCTCCATTGAAGCCTCAATGCCCAAGCTTCAATCTGCTGCGTGGAATGAGAGTGAACTGGAGGGGTGCTGATCGTTGTCGTTCTTCGTTCTCTTTCTCGTTCTCCGGCTCGGGGACGGCGTGGTGGCGGAGGGGAGGGAACGAGAACGATTTCGGACTTTAGTGCGCAGTGCCGGCGGATTGCTCCTGGATGTATTCCTGCTTGAGGCCGAGTTTTTCAGGGGCGTGCAGGACGAGCATTTTCATGCGGACGTCGGAGGGCACTTGTTGCGCGGTGAGTTTCGAGACGACGATCATGAGGATGATCGCGAGCGGAACGGCCCAGATGGCGGGTTGTTCGCAGAGGATGCGGAGGAGCGGGTGGTGGGCCCAGAAGGTATTGAGCGGGGCAAAGCCGGCGAAGAGCGAGCCCATCGGCCCCTTGTCGAGGGCGAGGGTGGAGAAGTTGGTGAGGGCGGCGGCAGCGAGGGCGAGAAGGCCGCCGGTGAGCATGCCGGTGGCGGCGCCTTTCATGGTCATGCCGCGCCACCAGACGCTCATGAAGAGCAGCGGGAAGTAACTCGCGGCGGCGATGGCGAAGGCCTGGCCGACCATGAAGTTGATTTCGAGAAATTCGACGAAGCAGCCGAGGGTGATCGCGACGGCGCCAATGACGACGGCGGCGACTTTGAAGGCGATGAGTTTTTCGCCCTGGCGCGCGTTGGGGCGGAGCATGCGGCCGTAAACGTCGTGCGCGAGCGCACCGGTCATCGAAACGAGGAGGCCGGAGAACGTGCTCATGAACGCGGCGAACGCGCCGGCGCAGGTGATGCCGCTGAGGATCGAGCCGAGGACGCCGTATTTGGCGCCGAGGATGGTGGGAAGTTCGAGGACGACCTTGTCGGTGCCCTTGGCGCCGACGCCCGCGTAGAGCTCGGGCATGAAGTTACGGCCGATGACGCCGAAGACGGGCGGGAAAACGTAGAAGACGCCGATGAGGATCATGACCCACATCGTGGTTTTTTTCGCCGCGACACCGTTGGGGTTGGTGTAGAAGCGCACCAAGATGTGCGGGAGGCCGGCGGTGCCGCAGACGAGCGCGATGATCAGCGAATAGGTGTAGAGGAGGGAGTAGGGTTTTTGGTGCTCGGCGATGTAGGCGGCGCGTTCTTCGGCGGGGAGGACGGCAGCGGCGGCGTTCACGGCCTTGGTGGTGAGCGGGCCGAAGGGGGCGATCCAGGTTTCGTCGGCCGGGGCTTTGGCGGGGAGGGGTTGGCGGGCGAGCGGGGCGTCGGACGGCTCGCTGGCGCTCGCCGCTACAATCGCGGCGGGTGGTTCGCCGGGGGCGGTGTTGAGCGAGAGTTGGTGGTTGTAGAAACCGTAAACCGAGAGAAGGACGAAGATGGGGACGCTGATCGCGAACATCTTCATCCAGTATTGGAAGGCCTGGACGAGCGTGATGCCCTTCATGCCGCCGAGGGCGACGTTGAAGGTGATGACGGCGCCGACGAGAACGACGCCGGCCCAGTAGGGCATGCCGGGGAAGATGTAGGCGAGGGTGACGCCGGCCCCCTTCATCTGCGGCATGGTGTAGAAGAAGCCGATGAAAAGGACGAAGCAGACGGCGATTTTGCGGAAGATCGGCGAGTCGTAGCGGCCCTCGGCGAAATCAGGAATCGTGTAAGCGCCGAAGCGGCGGAGCGGGCCGGCGATGAAGAGGAGCAGGAAAAGGTATCCGCAGGCGTAGCACACGGGATACCAAAGGGCGTCGTAGCCCTGCGACATGACCATGCCGGCGACGCCCATGAAGGAGGCGGCGGAGAGGTATTCGCCGGAGATGGCGGAGGCGTTCCAGCCGACGGAGACGGAGCGGCCGGCGACGAAGAAGTCGGAGGCGGTCTTGGCTTTGCGGGCGGACCAGAAGCCCATGCCGATGGTCACCACGACGGTGACGAAGGAGAAGGCGAAGATCCAGGGATCGACGCCTTCGAGGAAGGCGGCTGGAAGCTGAGGGTTGAGAGTTGAGAGCTGAGAGAAGGCGGAGAGCGGAGAGCTGAGAGCTGAGAGCCCAGAGCTGGGGGAAGCGAGGGAAAGCATGGGGCGGCTGGATTAGCGTTGGACGGATTTCACTTCGTCGTCCTCGAGCGCGATGGAGCGCTTGATGAAGACGTAGGAGATGATCCAGACGAGGGGGAAGAAGAGGACGCCGAGGATGAGCCAGGAGAGGGTGAAGCCGGCGACGCGCGTGGCCATGAGGTCGGGCG
>JAEZAD010000066.1 GCA_023430565.1 Verrucomicrobiota bacterium | reverse complement strand
CCTCGCACCAGTTCCCGCGCCCTCCGCCGGAGCTCCTCCCGCTCCACCGCCAACCGCAGCGACACATACCGTTCGCTGTCCAACAGCACGAGCCCGACCCTCGATCCATCTTCCGCAAAACACGCCTCCGTCGCCCGCACCCCCGGCAACTCCGCCAGCACTTCGCCGTCCCTCAGTCGCACCACGCGCACGACATCCACGTCCTGCACCGCCGCGAGCCCAAGCTTCCCGTCCGCCGCGAGCACATTCTCGAGCCGCCGACGCTCCTTTCCCCCTTCTTTCGCCACCACCGCCGCCGGCCCCGGCCAGCCTCCAAGCAGCCGCTCCACCACCAATAAATCGCCGCCGCCCTCCAGCGCCGCCGTGAGGCTGGGACGAAACTCGCCATGCACGTCGCCCATCGGCGTCAGCTCTGGCCACGCCCACCAACGCAGTCGCCCATCCTGATTCGAAATCAATAACTGCCCGGACGAATCGAACACCGTCTCGCCCACCAGCGTCGTCGCCTCGCCAAACGCGCGCACCCCCGCTCCGCTCGTCACGTCGATCTTCCACACGCCGTCCATCGTTCCCACCAGCGCCACCTCCTCCGTCGGGTGCGGCACGATCAGCGACACATCGAACAGTTCCTCGTCCGCAAACTTGAAGCGCTTCTCCGACGCACCTGTTTCGGCCGAAAACACCTCGATCCAGCCGCGCCCCGGTGACGCCATCACCCGCCGTCCGTCGGCCGTAAACGCCGCGCTGAATCCCCACGTTTCCCCGCCCACCGGCTCCGCCTGCAACGACACCACCGATGCCCCGCCCTTCCCCGGTGTAACAATTTCCCAACTCCCATCGCCTTTCCGCACCAGCGCCCGTCGCCCCTGCGGCGCGAGCTGCATCTCCACGTCACCAGAAACAGGATACCTGCCAAGAAACGCTCCATCGCGCGTGTCGTGAAACGTCACAAACGCCTCCGCCTCTCCGCCCCCGCTTCCCGCCGGCAGAACCGCCACCCAGCCTTCCGCCGCGTTCCACAGATATCGCGCCCTCCGCTCGCCCCAGGCCGTCTTGCTCACGGACCCTCCCCTGCCCGCCGCGTCTTCCCAGCGGGCGATTATCTTCCGCTCGCCTACCTCCCACGTCGCCAACTCCCCCGTTTCAGTCCGCAACAACACTTCCCCCGTTCCTGAAGCCGCCACCATCTGCACGCGATCCGGCAGCGACGCCTCGCGATCCACCGGCGCCGTCAACCGCCATAGTTTAAGATTTCCCGCCGCGTCGCCCACCGCGAATCGCCGCGCATCCGGCGAGAGCGCCACCGCCGTGAGCGCATCCTCGACCCCGCTGATCTCGCTCTTCAACCCCAGCAGCGGAAACCACAGCTCCGCGATTCCGCCAAACGCGATCGACGCCGCAATCGGCCCCGAGTCCGCCGTTCCATCCGACCACGCGACCACCCCACTCTGCGCCGACACCCGCACCGCCGTCCGCCCGAGCGGCTCCGCCACGGCCTCCAACAACGCGTCGCTTCGGCCAATCACCCGCCCATCCGACGCCGCATGCAGCCAAAGGTCCGTCACCAGCTCGCCCGCTTGCACTTCGTATTGCGCCACGCGCGACCCGTCCCGCACGTCCCACACCCCCGCAAACATCGGCCGATCGTCACTCGTCACCACCGCGCCAATACGCGTTCCGTCCGCCGAACCCACGATCGACGCGAGCCCGATCCGCTCCACCGCCCCGACGCCTTCCAACGCACACCGCTCCGCGCCATCGCTCAACGAAAACACCGTCACGCCGGCGTCCGCCTGCGCCGACAGGACAATCCCCAACTCCGGCACAAACTCCGCGCGCCCCCACACCCCCGCTCGGATCGGAATCGTCAGATCGGAAAATCCATCGCTCAACCGCACCAGTCGCTTCCTCGCTCCCTCCGACGCAAATTCGTTCAGCGCGATCCACCGCGGCGTCGCCACTCCCGCCGCCGGCCGCACATACCCGGTCGCTCCCGCGAACCGTTTCCTCCGCACCTCCGCCCCCGTCTCCGCCTTCCACCACACCAACTCCGCCCGCTGCTCGCCGTCATCGAACTGCGTCCGCAACGTCACAATCTCGTCCCCTTTCTCCGTCCACGCCGCCAGTTCGATCGGCCCCGTCTCGAGTTTGCCCAATGCCTCGCCCGTGCCACTCGACCACACGCGCACTTCCCCGAGCGCCTCGCTCGCCGTCAACACTCGCTCCCCGCGCGCGTCAAAACCCACCGACGTCACCCGCTGCCGATGCGCCTCCCAGACGCGTTCCACCCGGTGCCCATCCATCGCCCGCCTCAGCACATGCCACGCCGGCTCCAATTCCTTCCGCGCCGCCTCCGCCTCCTCCAGCGCGCCGAGCGCCAGCCGCGCCGCTCGCGTCGGCTCTCCCGCCGCGAGCGCCTGCCGCGCCCGCCCCAGTTCCGCCTGCGCCGCCTCAAATCGCTTCTCCCGCTCCGCCGCGTCAAACCGCGTCCACACCACCGCGCTCACCGCCACCGCCGCGGCCGCAAATCCGCCGAGCCACATCCGCCTTCTTCTCCGACGAATCCTCTCCCGCTGACGCAATTCGTCGTAGTTCACGCCCACGACGCCCGCCAACAACTTCAACAACGCATTCTGCCGCCCGTCCGCATGCGCCCGCGCATCCGCCGCGATCGGCTCCGCCTGCACGTCCGAAAGTTGTCCATCCGTGCCCAGCTGAAACCGCAGCGCCGGCGGAAAGCACTCGCGCTCCACCGGCACACCCGGCTTCGCCACGCTCGCCCATGGCTCGCCGTCCACGATCAACGCCAGCACCCGGTTCGCCCGGCCCAGCCGCTTGAACGTCAAAATCTCCTCGTTCACCCACTGGCTCTTCGCCGAGCTCGGCGAACAGATGATGATCAGGTAACGCGACTGCTCGATCGCGTTCTTCAAATTCGCCCCCAGGTCCGCCGCCGTCGGCAACTCCTCCCGATCGCGAAACACCGGAAAAATCCGCGCCGGCACCCGCTCGCCGCGCGTCGTCGCCTGCCCCACGAGTTTCTTCGGCACCCGATACGTCTCGAGCGCCTTGTGCAGCCAGTCCCCCCACGCCTTGTCGCGATGGCTGTAGCTGATGAACGCCCAGTATTTGAATTCTGGATTCGCCGATTCGCTCATCGCGCCTCCCCCGTCGTTTCGTCTTTCGCCGCCTCCGCCGCCTTCCGCTTCGTATACCGGCTGAACGGCCACGTATTCGCCGCCGCCTCGCTCAGGTCACGCGAGTTCTTCAACGTTTCCTGCGACAGCTCCAGCAGCGCCGGCATCTGTTTTTCCACCTCCGCCAGCGTGCGGTTCACCGAGCCCAGCGTCACCGCGATGTCCGCGCGATTCGTCTTCACCGCCGCCGTCAACTCCGGCAGCAGCTCGCCATTCAACCGCCGCAGCGATTCGCTCAACTCACCCGCGATCGCCGTCTCGTCCTCCTTGATCTGCGCCAGCAAACCCCGCGCTTCCTCGATCGTGCCCGTCACCGCCCCAAGATGCGCGTCGATGCTGTCGATCTGTTTTTCCACCTTCGCCAGGATCGGATCGAACCGCTCCGCCCGATCGTTCAGCCCCGCGATCATGTTTCCGACTTCATCGAGCAACTTTCGAATCGTCGGCTGCAACTCCAGCAATTGCGTCATCAGGTCCGGCGCGATCGCGCCCGGCAATTCCGCTCCACCCGCCAGCAATTCCTTCGTCGTCAAAGCCGGCTGCAACTCGAGCCGCGCCGCGTTCACCAGATCGCTCCGCACCAACACGCGCGACCCGCGCCGCAGCCAGCTCGCCTGATCCGCCTCCACCCAGAAACGAATCTCCACCTGCAGCCCGGCTTCTCGCTCGACCAGCCTCGTCTCACGCACGCGCCCGACCGTCAGGCCGTTGATCACCACCAGCGAGCTTTTCGAAACACCCGCGTTGTCCGGCAGGAACGTCACGAAATCCACGCGCTCGCGCATCCAGCCCCGGCTCCACCCCAACAGCGTCGCCAGCGCCGCCATCACCACCAACAACGCAATCGCCGCGACGAGTCGGTGACGCCGGGGCTGGGACGATTCGAGAACGTAGGCATTCATGTTGAAAATTCTTCCGCCGTCATCCGCGGCCGCAGCTCCACCACGTCCACCCCCGCCAGCGCCGCCGTCTCGTGCGCGCCGGTCACCACCAGCAAATGCGCGCTCGTCGGCTCCACCCGCCGATAGCGCGCCAATACTCCCGCAATCGCCTCCTGATCCGCTACGCGCAATCCATCGAACGGCGCAAACGCGATCAAAAGTTGCGGCCGTCGCAATAGCGTCGTCATCAGCCCCCAATACCGCCGCGCAAACACCGTCAATTCCTCCGGTCGCCGCTCGAGCACCTCCGCCGCCGCCACCCCGGCCACATCATCCCCCGCCAGCTCGCGCAGTAATTCTTCCATTCCCTCCGCCCCAGCCACCGTGCCGCGCGGCCACACGTCATGATAACGCCGCGACAGCAGGAGATTCTCCCGCACCGTCAGCCCGTCCAACAATCCCCCGTCGCGCAGCACGAAGCCGACAAACCGCGCGAAGAATCCCCGCAGCTTCTCGTCCTTCAGCCGCCGCAACGCCGTCGGTTTTCCTTCCGCATCGCGCACTTCCTCCAACCACAGCTCGCCCGCCGCCGATCGCGCTCCCCCACCCGCTAAATAGCGCGCGATGAAATCCTCGTGCACGTGCTCCGGATCGAGCGTCAGCACGTGCACACGCCCGCGCGCGATCCGCGCGTCCAGCCGCACGCCCGGGGCGAGTTCGAACTTTTCGAAGACCAGCATCAGAAAACGAAAAACAACAGTTTCGCCGCGAAGATCAGCACGAGCGTCCGTCGAAACACCCGCCCGATCGGCGCCATCGCTTGCGCCGCGACGCCGCGCTCCACCACCGGCACGCAACACACCACGCCCACCGCGCACCCCACCAGCGCGTTCAACAAATATCCCCCCAGAATCCCGCGCCCGCCCTCCTCCAGAATCGCGCCGATCTCCGGCCCCAGAAAACGTCCGTCGATCGCGAAATTCACATACGCTGCCACGATCACCGCCGTGGCTTTGAACAACATTCCCGTCACCAAATACACCAGCGCCAGCCCCCACACGCGCGGCAGCACAAACAGCTCCAATGGGTCCATCCCCGCCGCCGCCACACTCGTGAACCGATGCCGCTCGCGCGCCCGCCAAAGCTCCCCCATCGCCGGCAAACCCGCCTGCCCCACCACGAGCACACCCGCGAGCACGTCGCCCAAATGCTGGATCGCGAACAGAAAAATCCGCGCCAGCTCATCCGGCCGCGCCCCAAACCACGGCAGCAACGGCAGCACGAACTGCAGCAGCGTCACGCCGAGAATCGAGGCCACCAGCACCGCCGTCAGCGCCGTCCGCCCGAGCCCGCCCACGAACGCCGCCGCGAGCGCGTCGCGCACCGCCCGCCGGCGCAACGCCGGAGAGCGCACGATCGTCGAAGCGGCCAGCGCGAGCGTGTCCGTCATCGCTTACTGAACCTCCAGCACCTGCCGCTGGAATTTCGTGATGTCGACCGTCACCTGCGACGAGAGCTGCACGAGCAGCCGGAAAACGTCGCGATTCCAGCGTCCGTCCAGCTCGGTCGCCGCGCCCGCCGGATCGGTGATCCGGTAGTTGACTTTCGCATACGTCAATTCCGCCGCCGGCGCCGCAAACTCGCCTCCGTCCGACCACACCGTCTTCAACACCGGCCGTAGCTGCCGCGGCGGCACCAGCCGCGTGAACTGCGGATCGCGCAACCACTCCTCCATCGCGCGCTGCTCCTGCGCGACCGCCTCGAGCACGCTGCGAAACGAGCGCAGCACCAGCAGCGAGCGCGTGCCCGCCCCCCGCCGGCCCTCCGCATCCGTCGGCGTGCTCGTCACCGTCGCCTCGAACACCGCATGGAGATTGCGGAGCGACGCATCGTAATCCGGATCGGACCGCCGCGTGAAGCGCCCGATCACGTTCTCCACGATCTCCGACTTCGCCCGAAATCGATACGCCGTCCGCGTCGTCCCGAGCTGCCACTTCCCGTCGCGCAGCCGCCACACCCGGCCTTTGTCCGCCGCATCGAGCAGATCCTTCGAGGTCACATTTGCGAGTTCCCCATTCGAGAGCGGCGTGAACCGCTCCTCCGCCACCAGGCCCAGGCCGCCCGCCTTTTGCAGCTCGCGCACGATCTCGCACACGCGCAAAAACCGCGCAAACGACTCCGGCGCCCCCCGCAGCGGCGAATTCGTCAGCACGATGTGCTCCGTCGACCCATCCTCCCGCGGTATCTCCACCTCGATTCGCTCCACCAGCACGCGCAGCAACTGGTCCACCGGCCAGCCTTGCTGATAAAGCATGTTGAAAGCATCGATCGAAACCGGCGCGAGCAACTGCCGCGCCGCCTCCTCGCTGTTGATCGGAATGAACACGAACTTCGGGCTCGCATTGATCGACCCGCCCGGCGTCACCGTGCCCCCGAGCACGTTGGTCACCGTGTTCGACACCGCCGCCGCCACCGTCCGTCCCGTCGTATGGCTGCTGTTGCCCGACAGGTTGAGGCTGCTCGTCTGGCTGCGATCCAGCCGGATCTCGCCCACCGCCATGAAATACGCCGGATGCCCGTGATCGAGCCGCGCCAGGTTGAGCAACATCTGCCAGTTCATGTCGCTCGCGTAGTCCGTCGAGAACGTCGCGAAATCGCGCTCGAGCTGCTTCGTCGCGCACGAGCTCAACAGCAACCCCGCGGCCGCAGCAAAAATGGATCGGATGAAGACTTTCACGTGTGTGTGTTCAAAAAGTGTAGCGGCGAGCGCCAGCGAGCCGACGAACCTACGAACTCTCCGGCAACCCCGCCTCCGCCTCCGCGACGATCCGATTCGCGAGTTCGTGATAAGCCGCCGACATCTCCGCCGTGATCATTTCCCGCGCCGCGCGTCCCCGCTCAGCCGCCTCGCGCAACCGCTCCGCTCGCGCCGCCTGCTCCAATTCCCGGGCACTTCGCAGCAACGCGTGGCCGAGATGCAGTTCGTTCAGCGCCGCGTTGATCGCGCTGTGCTCGCGCACGTCGAGCCCTTCGCGACTCCGCGCAATCGCTTCATCATACAGCGCCCGCGCCCCCCCTCCGCCCACCGCCGCCGCATAGTCGTTCAACGCCGCCGCCAGTCGCGCCCGATAAAGCCCCCACGTCAGCGGCTCCTCGCGCGGGATGACATCCACCGCCGCCCGATACGCCTCCACCGCATCCTGCAACCGCTGCGTCCGCCCCGCTCCCGCGGTCGCCTCCGCCAATTCGCTCAACGCATCCGCCAGCTGCTTCCGCATCACCACCACCAGCCCCACCCCGCCCGTCTGCGCCTGCGTCAACCCCGCCCGATAAGCCTCCACCGCCTCCGTCAACGTTTCCACTTTCCTCTCATCCTCACGCCGCGACGCCAGTTCCGCCAGCGCATCGCCGATGCTCCGCTGGTCGTCCGCCCACTGATACGGATAACCGTCGCGCCAGAATTCGAGCGTGCTCCGATAAACCGCCACACCTTCCTCCAGCATGTCTACGCCCTCCGCTCCCTCCATGTTTTCGCCGAGCGTCGCGAGCGCCGACGCCAGAAACCCCGCGTGCTTCGCCCACTCGAGCGGCCGCGCCTCGCGCGTAAACACCTCCGCCGCCTTTCGCTGCGCCTCGACCGCGTCGCGCAACAACGCCCGCCGTTTCTCCGCCTCCGCCACCTGACCCGACCGCCACCTCAAACCCGACGCCAGCTCGCTCTGCGCCTTCGCCCATTCCTCCGGCGATTCCTCTCGCGAATAAAACGCCAGCACCGCGCGATACCCCGCAATCGCCTCCTGCGCCACCGCTTCGCTCTCCGCCGGCTCCATCGTCCCCGCCAGCGTCAGCAACGCTCCCGCCAGCCGCAGCTGCGCCGGCGCCCAGCGCAACGGCATCGCCTCGCGCGTAAACACCTCGAGCTGCGCCCTCCGGGCCGCGACCACCTCGCGTCGAAATCTCATTCGTTCGCCCGCCTCCGCCGCTTCCGCTCCCAACATCCCGAGCGCCGACGCCAGTTGCCCCTGCGCCGTCGCCCACAACTGCGGCGACTTCTCCCGCGAGAAAACTTCCAGCGCCGCGCGACACGCCTGCGCCGACTCGTGAAACACCCGCAGCCGCTCCGTGTTTTCCACTTCGTAATAACGCGCCTGCACCCACAAAGCCTCGGCCAGACTCAGCTGCGCTTGAGCCCAGCTCGTCGGAAAATCGCCGCGCGTATAGACCTCCACGACCCCGCGCAACGCTTCCAAAATCTCCGCCTGCAACGCCGGATGCTCCTCATCCGCCGCGTCGGCCCGCCTCGATTCGAGCACATACGCGAGCAGCTTCTGCGTCCGCGCCCACTCGAGCGGCCGGGCGTCGCGCGTGAACACCTCGAGCGCCGCCCGACAGGCCTCCGCCGCTTCCGCGCGCACCTGCAACCGCTCGGGCTCGTCGCGCTCGTTCGCCAGATCGTCGAGCGCGTCCGCCAGAGCCCGCTGCGCTTCGGCCCACCACGCCGGATGCCGCTCGCGCGTGTAAACCGACAGCACCTCCCGCCGCAATTCCACCGCCTCCTCCCTTGCGCGTCTCCGCGCGTCACCGATCGTTTCATATCCCTGCTGCGTCCGCACGCCGGCGAGCGTTTCCAAGGCGTTCGCCCGTTCGATCTCCCTCCCGTCGGAATCGTAACGGCCCAACGCCGCGCGCGCCGCCGCCTCCGCTTCTTCCAACAACGTCACCCGCTCCTCACCCTCCCCTTCGGCCGCCGCCGCTTGCAGCGACCTCGCCAGGTCCAGCTGCCGCGACGCCCACCGCATCGGCAATGCCTCCCGCGTCTCGACCTGCAGCGAGGCCCGATACATCGCCGCGATCTCGGCCCGTCGCGCCCCGCGCTCCGCCGCCGTCGCTTCGCCCGCCGCACTTTCCTCCGCATCTGCCAGCACGCTCTGCACCCGCGCCCAATCCTGCGGATGCGTTGCACGTGTGTAGACGTCCAGCGCCGCTCGCAACGCCGCGATCGCCGCCGCGCGCAGCACTTCCGCGTCCCGCTCGCGCGCTTCGTCCGCCTGACTGAGCAGCGTCGTGGCCAGGCTCGCCTGCGCGTTCGCCCATTCCTCCGGAAACGTCTCGCGACTCGTGTGCTCGATCGCCCGACGCAACACTCCCACCGCCTCGTTCCGCAATCGCGCTCGCTCCGCTCCCGTCGCCGCGTCCGCCTGATCCTCCAGGACCAGCGCCAGGTTGTTTTGCGTTCCGCTCCACCCCGCCGTCTCGGCATCGCGATCGCGCAACGACTGCACGTCCCGCAATCGCCGCGCTGCCTCCGCCAGCAGCCGGCTGCGCGCCGGCTCGCCGCTCAGATGTGCGCGGTCGCGCGCGAGAATGCCGAGATTGTTCTGCGTCGCCATCCAGTCCTGCGGCCTGGTCGCGCGCGTGCGCACCGTCAGCGCCGCTTCGAACGCCGTCGCCGCGCCGTCCAACCCCGCCCCCGGCTGCGCCTGCTCGAGCGCTTTCGCCCGCAACGCGTTTCCCAGGTGATTCTGCACGAAGCCCCACTCGTCCGGCGCTTCCTGGGGCGTCAACACCTCCAGCACGCTGCGGAAAATCGCAATCGCCCGATCGCGTCGCTCCGCGATCGCCGCGCCTTCCGACACGTCCGCCCAGTCGTCCAGCGCCTTCGCCAGCCGGCGCTGCACATCCGCCCAGGCGCGTGGCGCGCGTTCCCGCGACACCGCCTCGAGCGCGCTTTCGAACGCCGCCACCGCTGCGCCGTAGTTTTTCTGCGCATACAATGCCTGCCCTTGCAATTCGAACGCCGCCCGCTCCCGCCCCGCCGCCTCGTCCGCCGCCTCCTGCGCCCGTTGTGCCAGTTCCTGCGCCGCCAGCCGCTGCTCCCGCGCCGCCGCGCCCGCCTGCCCTGCGTTGTCCGCCGCCGCCGCAAAATTCTTCTGCGCAAATTCCGCCAGCGCCCGATCCATGAAACCCGCCTGCGGATCCGCCCGCACCGCCGCCACGAACAAATTGATGCCCGACCGCAGCTGCGCCTCCGGCACGCTTTCCTTCGCCGCCACCGCCGCCACCGCGCGATTGAACTTCTCCTCGTCGCTCAGCTTGAGCTTCTCCAATTCCGCCTGCTGCTGCGTGTAGGCGTCCGCCACCGCCTGGATGTAGCGCCGCTGCTTATCGATCTCCGTTTCCAGCTTCGCCACCGTCGCCTCGGTCTTGTCCGCACGCTGGCTCAACCACCATACGCCACCGCCGAGCAGCGCCACCGCCACGAGCCCGATCGTCACGCCGCGCGCGAGATGCGAGCGCGACTTCTTCAACTCCGTCGTCAGGTGCTCCACCGCCGTCTGCAGCTCGCGCACTTTCAATGACAGCTCGCCGCGGTCGCCGACCTGGTAAAACAAATGATCCGTCGCCCGCAGCGCCGCGCGATGCGCCTGCTGCAACAACCGTTTCTCCTCGTCCTCCGGCTGATGCGGGTCGTAGGCGAAATCGTCCCCGCACACGAACACGTAAAGCGGCTTCCCGAGCTCCCGCGCCACGTCGTATTCCATCTGCGTGTAACTCCGCCGCGGCTCGTCCGGCGCCCGCTCCCGCGGCTCCGCTCCGAAATAATTTCCCGCGACGTGCACCACCGCATCGCACGCCATGATCTTCGTCCGCAACATCTCGCGCACGCTGCGGAAGTCCGGCGGAAAATTCGTCTGCTCCACCGGCACGCAGCCGAGCGTGAGCAGCGCCTCCTTCACGAGCTGCCGGCACGACCGCAGATCCGCGCTCGTGGCACTGATGAAAACCTCGGGGCGACGCGGCGTCATTGGCGCGTCGTCGCGACATCCGTTCGCAAAAACAAAAGTCGAAGCATGGAAACGTGGCTGGCTGGACCGCGGTTGTGATGCTCAACCCGCCGGGCGGAGTCTAGAGGAAACTCCGCCCGCCGCACCGCGTGCGAAACAGACGCGCGTCCGCCATCACGGATACACTTGCCGGAGAATAAATTCAGCCACCTCGCGTTTTGGCGCCGGTCCGAAGTTCGCGCGCTCCCCGCGCGTTCCCAGCAGTGCCACCGCGTTGTCGTCCGCATTCATTCCGATGTCCGCCCGCGAGACATCGTTCGCCACGATCCAATCCAATCGTTTCTCCGCGAGCTTCCGCCGCGCATATTCCTCCACGTCGTGCGTCTCCGCCGCGAAACCCACCACGACCTGCCCCGGCCGCTTCCGCGCCGCCAGCGTCTTCAATATGTCCACGGTCGGCACGAGCTCCACGTTCAGCCCGCCGCCCGTTTTCTTGGCCTTCCGCGTCTCACAGGTCTTCGGCCGATAGTCGGCCACCGCCGCCACCGCGACGAAAAGATCGCACGCGGCAAACAGCGGCTCGCACGCCGCCAGCATTTGTTCGGCGGATACGATCGGATGCACCGTCACGCCTTGCGGAGCCGCGAGCGCCACCGGCCCGCTCACCAGATCGACGTGCCACCCGCGCGCCGCCGCCGCCGCCGCCAGCGCATAACCCATCTTGCCGCTCGACCCGTTGCTGATGAAGCGCACCGGATCGAAATGCTCCCGCGTCGGGCCCGCCGTCAGCAGACAGCGCCGCGGCGACACAGCGGAGAAAGGATCGTTCGAACTCGACGGCACGCCGTCACTCTTGGCCCGAATCGCCGCCCGACGATCCTTTTCGGTTCTCAACGCCCGCCCGCATCTCCCCCGGCCGACGCCACTCGCACGCGGAAGATCGGAAGAGAATTCGACTTCTTCCGTGTCGACACGATCTCCGCCGGCCGCAGCAGCTTCGAACTGATCTGCAACCCCGCCGCTTTCGCCTCGTCCGGGTTGATCTGGATTTTCGTCCGGCCGCCGCGCGACACGAGGCCGATCATGCCTCCCTGCGCCGCAAACCCCGGAATATCGCTCACGGTCAACACCGGCTTTCCCTCGAGAAACGCCAGGATTTTTCTCAGCTGCGGCGCCGCCGAGCCCGCGATAAACACCTCGTCACACCGCTCCGCTTCCTCGAGCCGCGCAATCCGCTTCACCACGAGCGGGCGGCCAAAAACTTCCTCCCCGGCCACCGCCGCATCCAGCGTCGCACCGAACGGATCCTTTCCAAACACGCCGATCACGACCGGCCGGTCTGCCTCCTCCACCTGCTCGGGCCACTGCACGAACCGCACAAAGTTATACAGAAAAACCGCTTTCACCGAAACCTCCCGCAACGCCACCGTCGACTCCGCCGCACCCGCGCCCGCCGCCATCGAAGCCAGCGCCAGGACGAGCGCCGCGCGAACGCCACGCACCGCTAAAAACCGCCGGCGACTGCCTGGTCTCAGAAGCGCCATGCCAGTTTTGCGAAAAGGCTGCGCCGGATCTCCACCCGCGGCGGACCGGGAATACCGGCCTCGGGATGATGATCGTCCAATAAATTCCGTGCGACGAGCGACAGCTCAAGGTTCTCCGCCAGCGGCAACGCGAGTCGCGCGTTCAGCTCCGTGTAGCTCGGCACCGTCGCGACCTGACCGTTGTTGTTCAGTTCGACCGTGTCCACCCAGCGCGCATACAGATCGAGCTCCACGTTGCGGGGGAGATCGAACGACGAACCGATCGAAAGCTGATGCTCGGGATCGGCGGTTTCGTTGAGCGCATTGTTGAGATCCGTTCCGCCCGGTCGCACGCGCAGATCCGATTTCAGATAACTGTAGCCGCCATGCAACCGCCAGCCGGCCAGCACGTCGGCGTCGAACGATATCTCCACGCCATGACTCGTGCCTTCCACGTCGTTGCCGATGACCAGCGGCACGATGGTGACGGGCGTGACACCCAGGCTCCGCACGTCGCGATAATCGTTGTAGAACGCCGACACCGACCCCGCCACGCGCTGCGCGAGCCGTCCGCGAAACCCCGCCTCGTAGGCGATCACCGTTTCGGAGACGAAGCGATCGCTGCCCGTGAAGAAGGCCGGCCCGCTGCTGGGCTGCCGGATTTCCCGATCGATGCGCGACGGCGTCCGCACCGCGCGCGAGACCGCGCCCCAGATCAGGTTGCCCGCGCCGACGTCCTGCTGAACTCGAATCGACGGCTCCCATTCCAGCCCGGTGTAGTCGGTGCGCTCCACCTTCATTCCAAATGTGAGCAAACGCCGCTCGCCGAACTCGATTTGATCCTGCACGAATCCGCTGAACAATGCCTGCTCCACCTTCGCCGGATCGAATCCCAGCGCCGGCGCCGCCCGCGAATCGTCCTCGATGAAACGGTAGCCCAGCCCCCACACCACCGTGTGCATGCTCGCCGGCGCGATGCGGTGCTGAAAATCCAGATCGTAGGTTTCGAGATCGTCGAAAAATTTTCCCGCCGGACCAAACGGCCCCGCCGCCACCGGCAAACGGAGAAACGCGCGATCATAGTAGAATTGCAGCTGCAGGTCCGAGCCATCGTCGAAGAACCGCGACCAGCGCCCGAGAAGATTGCCGCCCGCCACCTTTCCTTCCCCCGCTCCCACCACGCCCTCGTAGCCTTCGTAAACGTCGCCCTGCAGCGTCAGCACTTGCTCCATCGATTCCGCGTCCATCCGAAATCCCGCCTGCGACATCTCCGTGCCGTCGCCCGCCGGACTTCCGTCCGCGAAGACTTCGTGGTCCCGCTCGGAATGTTTCGCATACACGCGAAAGAAAACCTCCGGCGCGAGTCTCCCGCCAAAACGAACCGCCTCGTGCTCCTCCAGCTGGTCGCCCATCCCCACCTCCGCATAAAGTCCCTGCGTGTCGGCCGCACTCCTCGTCGTCACATTGATCACGCCATTCACCGCATTCGCGCCCCACAGCGATCCGCCGGGACCGCTGATCACCTCGATCCGGTCGACATCTTCCAACAGATAATCCTGCACGTCCCACCGCACGCCCGACCACAACGGCGTATAAACCGCCCGGCCGTCGATCATCACCAGCAGCTTGTTCGCCAGCTCGGTGTTGAAGCCCCGCGCGCTGATCCCCCAGTCGTGGGCGCTCTTCTGACCGATGTTGAGATTGTTCGCGAGTCGCAGCGCTTCGGGCAACCGCGTCGCACCCGACCGGCGGATATCCCAATTCGTGATCACCTGCAGCGCCGACGGCGCTTTCGCCAGCGCCATCGGCAGCCGCGACACCGACGTGACCTCGACTTCCATCAGCTCCTCCACGCTCAACCGCTTCAACCGGTCCAGCTCCGACGCCCCGGCGCCCCCCACCGCCAGCGCGCACGCGAGGCTGCAACACCATCGCCGCACCAACCCGCGGCCCTTATGCATGCGATTTCCGGATACGTTCGTTTTCGAGCTCAAGCCTGATCGGGATAAAGAGTTCTCCATCGGCGTCGCGCAAAAATTTCTGCGGGAAATTTTCCGTAAAATGCGGTCGCCACTCTTCTCGCGTCACTCCGCCTCCCCGCCGCGCCCACTCCCGTTCACGCCCGCTTCAGCCATTCC
>JAEZAD010000323.1 GCA_023430565.1 Verrucomicrobiota bacterium | reverse complement strand
CTCGCGGATCAGGTCGCGATGGGGTTCGCGGCTTTGACGGGGAAGGGCATGGCGGTGTCGCCGACTTGATAATCGGTGAGCACGGAGAAGCGGAAGGTGGACCCTTCGCCGGGGCGGCTTTCGACGGAGACGGTGCCGCCCATGAGCTCGCAGAGGCGTTTCGAAATCAGAAGACCGAGGCCGGTGCCATCGCGGCGGCGGCGGGCCGAAGAGTCGACTTGGGTGAACGGCTGGAAGAGCAGCGCGAGCTTTTCCGGGGGGATGCCCACGCCGGTGTCGCTGACGGCAAAAAAGAGTCGCGCGGTCCGGCGCGTGCCGCCGTCGGCCTGGTCGCCGCGGGAGCACGAGAGCTGCACGGTGACGCCGCCGCGTTCGGTGAACTTGAGCGCGTTGCCGATCAGGTTCACGAGAATCTGGCGGACGCGGCTTTCGTCGCCGTTGACGAAGACGGGCACGCCGGGATCGAGGCGGAAATCGAGCTTGAGCGTGGCGGCGCGGGCTTGGTCGGCGAAGAAGGCGCAGACCTCCTCGACGCATTTTTGCGGGGAGAACTGGGTGTGCTCGATCTCGACTTTGCCGGCTTCGATTTTCGAGAGATCGAGGATGTCGCCGATCAGTTTCTCGAGGGCGAGGCCGCTGGTGTGAATCATGGCGACGCTCTCGCGCTGGGCGGCGGTGAGCGGGGTGTCGTTGAGGAGGCGGGCGAAGCCGATGACGCCGTTGATGGGCGTGCGGATTTCGTGGCTGACCATCGCGAGGAATTCGCTCTTGGCGCGATCGGCGTCTTCGGCGGCTTCCTTGGCGCGAAGGAGGGCGGCCTCGGCTTCCCGGCGGTCGGTAATGTCGTGTCCGACGGCCTGATATTCCAAGGTCTCGCCGTAGTTGTCCTTGATGGCGCGCTGGGTCCATTGCAACCAGATGCGCCGGCCGTCGGGGAGATCGAGCTCGCGCTCGAAGGTGGACGGGCTGTCGCTGGAGACGGAGAGGTTTTCGAGAAACGGGAAAAGGGTGCCGTTGAGCTCGTTGCGCTTCCGGCCGAAGGCGCGGGCGTAGGCGCTGTTCACGAACGTAAGCCGCCCGTCAGGGCGGTAGCGGCAGATGAGGTCGACCTGATCCTCGACGATGCCGCGGTAGCTCGCTTCGACGTTTTGAAGCGATTTGGCCATGTGCTCGATTTTCCGGGCGAGGCCGATAATTTCGTCGGGATCGTTATCCTCGGACAACGGATCGGTCGCGCTGGCGGCGGTTTCCCGCAGGGTCTTGACCCGCTCGAGCAGGCTGCGGTCCCAGACGTAACCGCTCAGCACCAACAGGACGCAACCGGTGATGGCGAGGCCAAGGATCCAGTAGGCGTCGCCGAGGCGGTTCCGCAGATCCTCCTGCATCGCAATCGCGATCAGCGCGGCGACCAGACTCAACGCCAGCGAGAGGATCAAAATCGTTTTCCGAAACATGTGCGAACGCGGCGTGAACGTGAAAGCACCCTGCCGCGAAGGTGTCTAATTCAAAATTCCGTAAGCTTTTGCGGGAGCCGGCGGCACCGGCGCGAGGTTTTCAGCGAACGATGAACGGGTTGTGGCGTTTTTCCTGGCCGATGGTGGTGAGGGGCCCGTGGCCACAGGCGAGAACGGTGTCGCGCGGCAACGAGAGGATCTTTTCTTTATTGTGGCGGAGCTGGTCTTCGAAGTGGTCGACGCTGCCGCCCATCGAACCGGCAAAGATCGAGTCGCCGACCACGGCGAGCGGCCAGCTGAGACCAGTGATATAGAACGTCGTCATGCCGGGCGAGTGGCCGGAGGTGAGCAGCGTCTTGATGGCGAGCGGTCCGACGTGGAAATAGACGTTCTCCTTGAAAGTATGGGCTTTCCCGACGGATACAGGCTCAAGCTCGTGCGACCAGATCTCGGCGCCAGTCTCCGCGGCGAGGCGGGGCAGATCGGCGATGTGGTCCTCGTGGGTGTGGGTGATGAAAATATAACGGACGGTGAGTTTCTCCGCGGCGATGAGGTCGAGCATGCCGCCGGCGTCGGCGCCGGAATCGAAAACGGCGGCGAGACGGGTGCGGGAGTCCCAGATGAGGTAGCTGTTCACCGTCATGTCGTCGTAGGCGGTGTTGAACGCGGCGAAGCCGGTGGGGAAGTCGGGCTGTTGTGGATACCAGGTTTTGGCGGCGGAGACCTCGAGCGCGTCGGGGCTCAGGCGGAGATGGCGGGCGACGCGGCGGAGAATGGCAATATGCGGGCGCCCGGCCTTCAGGGCGGCGAGTTCAGGGAGGGTGATCTCGGCGCGGGCGGCGAGGTCGGCGTCGGTGATTTTGAGGCCGCGCTGGGCCTTGCCAATGATGTCGTTGAAATTGTCCTCGAGCGGAATGCGGGCCATGGGCGCAGTAGACGCGCGTCGCGGGTTGCCGCAAGTTTTCTTCAGGGGGCGGTGCAGAGATCGCAAATGCCTGACCTAAAAACTCTAAAATCGATGGCTATTCTCTATAGACGGCTTGCTATAGTCATCGCCTGTGCAGTAGGCTCCGCGTGTTCTATGCTTACCGATAAATTAAAAGCCCTCGCACTGACCAAAGCGAAACTGGCCGAATTGGAAAATAGTGTCGCCGCGGAGCTCAACAAGGAGCTCGCCTCGTTGCCCGCCAAATATGGTTTCAACGATCCCCAGGCATTCCTCAATGCCGTGAAGGCTGCGACCGGCGGCAAGGGCGGCCGCAAGCCGGCCAAGGCGGCGAAGAGCGCCGGCGGAAAACGCCGCAAGCGCGCCGTGATCACCGCCGAGACGAAGGCCAAGGTGAAATCGCTCGTGGAGGCCGGCAAGACGGGCGAGGAGATCGCCAAGTCGGTGGGCATCTCGCTGCCGAGCGTGCAAAACATCAAAAAGGAACTCGGGCTCGTGAAGGCCCGGAAGAAGTAGGCACCCGATTTTATTCTAGAGCCCTCGCCGCAAGCGGGGGCTTTTTTGTTTATTTCCCGAGTCGAAGGTTGTGAGCTCAGCGCGATGTTGGCCGAAAATCCGTATATCCAGGCATGCACGAACGGACGTTTGCATGACGCGCGTGAGCCCTCGATCGCCCCGCTCAACCGCGGCTTTCTGTATGGCGATGCGATTTATGAAGTCTGGCGAACGTATCATGGGGTGATTTTTGCGTGGGAGGAGCATTGGGAGCGGCTGCAGCAATCGGCGGCGGCGCTTTATCTGTCGTTGCCGTTCGGGCCGGCGGCGGCGTTGAGCGAAATCAAGCGGGCTGCGGGGGCGTATCGCGAGCGGACGGGCGCGAAGGGCGATCTCTATGTTCGATTGCAGATTACGCGCGGCGGCGGGGCGATCGGGCTCGATCCGGGGCTGGCGGATCGCAGCGACTACGTGTTGTTGGTGAAAACGAATCCGGAACTTTCGCCTGAAAAACTCAGGCAGGGGCTGCGGCTGTCGGTGGCCACGACCCTGCGGAGAAACCCGATCGGCGCGCTGAATCCGGCGTGGAAGACCGGGAATTATCTCAACAATCTCCTGTGCCTGCGCGAGGCGAGGAGCCGCGACGCGGATGAGGTCGTGATCTTGAATCTTGCGGGAGAAATCGCCGAGGCGGCGGTGATGAACATCGCATTCGTGCGCGGCGGCAAGGTGATCACTCCGCCGTTGAGCGCGGGCATTTTGAGCGGGACGACGCGGCGGGTGTTATTGGAAAAAGTGGGCCCGTTGACGGGCGTGGCGATGAGTGAGGAACCCGTCACGCCGGCGATGTTGGCGGAGATGGACGAGTGTTTTCTGCTTTCGACGACGAAGGATCTCGCGCCGGTGGCGAGCATCGATGCGCAGCGCTTTGCGGTGGGCGAGGGGACGGTGACGCGGCGGTTGAAGGCGGCGTTCGCCGAGTATGCGCACGAGTATGCGCGGACGCGGCCGGAGCTGGCGGCGTGATCGATGCGGGCGCGGTCGGTGGGACGCCTCGCCCTCGAGCCAGCTTGCCGGGACGGCCGGCACCACCTCTGGACTGACCTAGGGCGCGGCGACGGCGGCGCGCATGCCGGCTTTGATGATCTCGCCGGGGTTTTCGATCAGGACGCGGACGCGCATGAGGCCGCTGGAGGCGTCGACGCGGGGGTCGACGAAATCGATTTTGCCGGCGAACGGCTGGTCGTTGTTGAGGCCGTCGAAGTGGGCGTGGAGTTCGTGGCCGAGTTTGAAGCGCGGGAGATCTTCGCTGCGGATGAAGAACTGCACGTAGACCTTGCTGATATCGATGATGCGGAAGAGCGGCTGGGTGGCGGTGACGGCCTCGCCGGCTTCGCGGAGTTTCTCGACGACGGTGCCGTCGAGCGGCGCGGTGATGGTGCGGATGCGGAGGTTTTCGGCGGCGGCGTCGAGCTGCGCCTGCGCGAGCTCGAGTTCGATGCGGGCTTCGAGCTCCTTGTCCTCGGGGACGATCTTGTCGTCGAAGAGACGCTTGGCGCTGCGGTGGTCGAAGACTCGTTTTTCGACGACGGCTTTCGCGCGGGTGAGCTCGAGTTGTTCCTGTTTGGAGTAGAGCTGGGCGAGGAGCTGGCCCTGTTTCACGGTGTCGCCTTCGCGCACGGCGATTTGCTCGATCGAGCTTTGCACGGGTGAGCTGACGACGACCTCGCGAAAAGGGAGGACGATGCCGTCGATCGGCGTCGACCCGGCGGCGGGCGCAACGGAAGCGAGGACGAAGGTGAGGAGAAGTGCGAGCGGGCGGAGAGTCATGAAAGGGAGCGGGGCTCGAAGATTGAGCGCGGGCGAATCCACTCGCGGGCGCTCGCGGCGACGAAAATCAGTTGGTGACCACGATGTTCATCTTTTCGGCAAGGGTGCCTTCGATGAGGTGGAGCGTGGTGATGGCTTTGTTGAGGTCGACGACGGTGGCGAGCTCGCGGCTGCGGGCCTGGCTCAACTCCTTCTGGAGCGTGAGGACGTTGTAGCTGGTGGTGAGGCCGGTGTTGAGGCGCTTGAACTCGGCATCGAGCGCGGATTCGGCGAGGCGGAGCGAGTCCTTGACGAGTTCGACGCGTTCGCGGGCGGCAGCGATGTCGCGCAGGGCGGTATCGACGGCGCTGAGAATGGTGACCTCGGCGCGCTTCACGTTGAGGGCGGCCTGGGCCTGGCGTTTCTTCGCTTCGGCGACGCGGTAGCGGGCGGTGCGGTTGAAGGTGGGGATGGAGACGGAGACGCCGACGCTCCAGTCGGGCTGCGAGCGGTCGGTGAAATCGTTGAAGCTGTTCGCGATGTCGCCGCCGAGGCCGTTGTAGCCAAAGGTGGCCTTCAGATCGAGGCGGGGCCAGCGCTGGTTACGAGCATAGGCGAGGCGGATGTCCTCGGCCTTGGCGCCTTCGATCGCGGCGAGATAGCTCGGGTTCTTGGTGAAGACGGTGCCGAGAATCTGTTCGCGTTCGAGATCGGGAAGGGGGAGTTGGACGTTGTCGGCCGCGAAGATCATCGCGGGCGAATCGAATTCGAATTCTTCGCGGGTGAGCTCCTTGAGGGTATTGCGGCGCTGGTTGAGAAGGCTCTGGGCGAGGATGAGTTCCTCGCGGGCTTCGGCGACGCGGGCCTCGGCTTGAATGACGTCGATGGATGCCATCTTGCCTTCCTCGGCGCGGCGGCGGTTTTCGCGGAGAAGATTTTCGGCGAGCTCGATCGACTGCTGTTTCACGCGGATGTTTTCCTGGGCGAAGACGGCCTCGAAGTAGGCGGACATGGTTTGTCCGATGATGCGGAGGACGGATGCGCGGAATTCGTTTTCGGAGACATTGCGGGCATTCTTCGCGAGGCGGACTTCGGCGAGGTTGGCGTGAAAGCCGAAGTCGCGGAGGAGGGGCTGGGTGATGCGAAGGATGGCGTTGGATTGGAACTCGGGGCCGTAGAGGGAAAGGGCGCGGCGGTTGTAGGTGTTGTCGAGACGCGCGTGGTCGACCATGAGTTCGTAAACGAGGCCGGTGGGGATGCGGCCGCCAAAGGACGCCTGGAAGCGCTCGTTGTTTTCGTCGTAGAGGCGCGAGATCTGGCCGGTGCCGAGAAAGTCGCGCTGGTTGAGGGCGCGTTCGGACTCCTCGTAGAGGGCGCCGAAGGAGATCGTCGGATCGAAGACGCCCCACGCGCCTTTGACGCGGTCGTCGTAGATTTGGGGTTCGATGCGACGGGCCTGGATTTCGAGATTGCTCTCGAGCGCCTGCAGCAGGAGGTCCTGCAGCGTGGTGGGCGCGGTGGCCACGAGCGATGCGTCAGGGGCGACGGCGAGGGGCGTGGAAGAGTCGCTTTGTGCAAACGCCGTGGGGACGAGCAGCGCGGCGGCCAGGGTAGTAATGAAGCAGCGGGACAGTGCGGTCATGGAGGAGCCGGATTGGGGGCAAACCCCTAAATGGTATGGTATGGTGGTGGCAAGAATAGTTTGAGGGGCGCGGTGATTGCGGGGGACGATAAATGCGGCAAGCCCTTTGTGCGGCAGGCGAAGTTTCACAGAGGATTTGTCGGAGGATTGTGAAATTCAGACGGGAGCCAGAACGGAAGCTTGCTCTGGAAAGAAGCGGCCCTTACTAGGGAAAAATCTCTAATCGTGATCGGACCGACCCAATCCCCTGAAGTGGTGAAGAATCTTGAAGCCTGCCGGGCTTTTGCCGGTCCGGTGAAGGCGTTCTGGCCTTTCTTTGCTCAAACCTGCGGCAAGCTCGCCGAAGCCACGCACGCGCAAATCATGGTGCGGCTCGAGACACGCTGGGCGGTGATCGCGCATTGGCCGGCCAGCGGGGGCGAGCGCGCGCCGCAGCTTTCGTCGGCGGAGACCTTCGCCGCGATGGCGGAGGAGACCCTCGAGAATGGTGTGGTCACGGCGCCGCCGAGCGGCGCGGCGGGGTTGTCGCTGATCGTGGTGGCGCTTTCGACGGGCGAGCCGACGCAAGGCTGCGTGTTGGCGGTGTCGCTGCCGTTGGAGCGGGCCAAGGAACTGGCGGCGACGGCGGACTTGCTGCGACTCGCGGCGGACACGCCTCTATTATATCAGCGGCAGCGGCAGCTGGAGCGGACGAAGCGCGACATCGTGCACTTCTCGCAGGCGCTGGAGGTGTTGACGGCGTTGAATGCGCACACGCGTTTTCTCTCGGTGGCAATGGCGCTGGTGAACGAGACAGCGCAGCGCTATCAAGCGTCGCGGGTGGCGCTCGGCTGGCTGGCGGAACCGTATATTCGCGTGCACGCGGTGAGCGGGACGGATCGCTTCGAGAAAAAGATGGAAGCGGTCCAGCGGCTCGAGGCGGCGATGGAGGAAGCGCGGGACCAGGACGAGGAGATCGTTTTTCCGGCCGTGCCGGATTTGCATCAAATCGTGCGCGATCACGAAACGTATGCGAAGAGCGAAGGGGTGGAACATCTCGCGTCGGTGCCGTTGCGCGTCGATGGTGAGGTGCGCGGCGTGTTGACGCTCGAGCGGGCGGCGCAGGCGTTCACGGAAGATGAGATCGCCGGCATGCGCGTGCTGGCAGATCAGGTCGCGCGGCGGCTGGACGAGCTGCGGCGCAACGATCGCTGGTTCGGGGCACGCTGGGCGCTGGGCTGGCGGGAGGCGTTTGCGCGGCTGCTTGGACCTCGTCACACGTGGAGCAAAGTGGGCGCGATCGCGGGCGCGGTGGCGGCGGTCGTGATTTTTTTCGTGCCGGTGCCTTATCGCGTCGAGGCGCCGTTTCTCACGCGCAGCGATGCGTTGGCGCATCTGCCGGCGCCATTCGACGGATACCTGTCGGAGGTTTCGGTGCGGCCGGGCGATGTCGTGAAGCAGGACGACGTGTTGGTGCGGCTGGACAACAGCGACCTGTTGATCGAGGAATCGGCGGCGCGCGCGGAACTGCAGCGCTATGCGAGCGAGGCGGAGCAGGCGGAGGCGGCGCGGCAGCTCGCGGATATGCGCGTGGCGCTGGCGATGAAGGCGCAGGCGCAGGCGCGGTTGGATTTGTGTTTGTTTCGCCTGGCGCGGGCGGAAGTGCGCGCGCCGTATGACGGCGTGGTGGTCGAGGGCGATTTGCGCGAGCGGATCGGTGCGCCGGTGAAGACGGGCGAGGTGATGATGAAGGTCACACAACTCGCGGGGATGTATGTCGAGATGCGCGTGCACGAACGCGACATTGACCAGATCCTCGAGAGCAAGACGGCCGAGGTGGCGTTTGCGAGCCGGCCGGAGGAAACCTTTGCGGTCGACGTGACGCGGATCGAGCCGTCGGCGGTGCCGGATCGCGACGGGAATCGTTTCCTCGTGCGCGGCACGCTCGCGGGGAAGGCGGATTGGTTCCGGCCCGGGATGAGCGGCATTGCGAAAGTGAATGCCGGCGACCGGAGCCTGGCGTGGATCGGCACGCATCGGCTCGTCGATTTCCTGCGGATGAAATTCTGGTGGTGACGCGCCATGTCGAACGCGCGCGCACTATTTAGCGAATCGTGGCACCGGGTGGCGTCGCAGCGCATCCGGCTGCGTCCGTCGGTGATCATCCGGAAGCAATACTTCCGCGGCGAGCGGTGGCATGTGGTCCAGGATCCGTTCACGAACAATTTCTTCCGGTTCCGGGCGGAGGCGCATGCGTTCATCGCGCGGCTGGACGGCGGCCGCACGGTGGAGGACGTGTGGAAGCACTGCCTCGAGACGGCGGGGGAACGGGCGCCGGGGCAGGGCGAGGCGATCCAGATGCTGGCGCAGTTGTATCAGTCGAACCTGATCGTGTCGGACGTGCCGCCGGACACGGCGCGTTTGTTCGAACGCCAGAAAAAGCACAAGCAGCGCGAGATTCGGGCGCGGCTGATGAACGTATTCTTTTTGCGGATGCGGTTGTGGGATCCGGACGTGTTCCTGAAGCGCACGCTGCCGTATGTCGGGTGGATCTTTTCGCGTTGGATGGCGGTGGTGTGGGTGGCGGTGGTCGGGCTGGGTCTGGCGATGACGCTGAGCGAATGGGATCGTCTGCGCGACCAGTCGGCGGGTGTGCTCGAGCCGGGGAATCTGGTTCTATTATATGTAGCGTTCGCGCTGGCGAAGCTGGTGCACGAGTTTGGGCATGCGTATGCGTGCCGACGATTCGGAGGCGAGGTGCATGCGATGGGGTTGACGCTGCTGGTGTTCACGCTGGTGCCCTTCGTGGACACGACGGCGGCGTGGGCCTTTCGCGAACGGCGGCGTCGGGTGCTCGTCGGACTCGCGGGCATGATTCCGGAGCTGTTTCTCGCGGGCGTCGCCGCGATGATCTGGGCGAGCACGGGCGCGGGTTTGCTGAATGGCATCTGCTACAACCTGATGCTGGTCGCGTCGGTTTCGACGGTGTTGTTCAACGCGAATCCGCTGCTGCGATTCGACGGCTACTACGTGCTGGCGGACATGACGGACACGCCGAATCTGCAGCAGCGGGCGCAGCAGCAGTTATTGCACGCGATCGAGAGCCGGGTGTTTGGCGGGCGGCATTCGTCGGGTCCGGCGCGGTCGCGGCGCGAGGCGGTTTGGCTGTCGGTGTTTGCGGTCGCGAGCTGGATCTACCGCGTGCTGATCACGTGGTCGCTGATCATTCTGGTGGCGGATCAGTATTTCGGGCTGGGGCTGGGGGCGGCGGCGATCGCGTTCTTCGGGACGTTTGTCATGCCGGTGGTGGGGGCGGTGCGGTATCTGGTGCGGGAGCCGCGGATCGAGCGCGTGCGGCGGCGGGCGACCTTCATTTCGGTGGCGACGGCGACGGCGGTGCTGGTGGTGCTGGCGGCGGTGCCATTTCCGCGGCGATTTCGTGCGCCCGGCGTGTTGCACGCGGAGAATTACACGAAAGTCATCGCGCCGACCGCGGGCTATGTGGAGACGGTCGCGGCGGGCAGTCGCACGCGGGTGACGCCGGACCAGCCGTTGCTGAAACTGGTGAATCCCGAGTTGGATTTTCAGATCGCGGCGGGCGAAGCGGAGCGAGAGGCGACGCGGGCGCTGGAGCGCAAGGTCCTGCGGGAGTCGCCGGCGCGCATTCAGCCGGTGCGGCGGCGGCTGGAGGCGATCGAGCGGCACGTGGCGAAGTTGCGCGACGACAAGGCGGCGCTGGAATTCCGCGCGAAGCAGGATGGCGTGTGGATCTCGCCTCGCGCCGAGGATTACGCCGGGCTGTGGGTGCCGCGGGGCGCGACGGTGGGCGAGATCGTGGACGATCGAAGCTTCGAATTTCTGGCAGTCGTGCCGCAGGAGGACGCGCGCGAGCTTTTCGGCCAGGAGGTCGAAAGGCTTGAGGTGCGCTTTCCGGGAGAGGCCGAGGAAAACGTGAAAATCAAAAGCTGGCGCGTCGTGCCGGGCCGGCAGGATGTGCTGCCGACGCCGGCGTTGGGCTGGGCGGGCGGCGGACCGGTGCGCGTGGTGGCGGAAGACACGTCGGGCCTGCGCGCAGCGGAACCGTTTTTCCTGGTGGTGGCGAAGGTGGAGAAGAACGCGGCGGTCGCGATGTTGAACAACCGGACGGGCGTCATGCGTTTCTCGCTTCCAAAGGAGCCGCTGCTCGCGCAGTGGACGCGCAACCTGCGGCAGCTTTTGCAGGAGCGGTATCAATTGTGAGGCATCTGCGATGAATCTGCCGACGCAGGACCAGCGCCGCACGGAGGTCGCGCGACCGGAATCGCTGCCGACGGGATTGGACGCGGTGGCGCATCGGCTGCAGGGGCGATGGCGCGGTCGCGGGAAGGCGGCGGCGGAGCTCGGCGCGGCGGCGGTGCGGGTCCATGCGGCGGCGGAAACGCTCCGCAGCGTCAGCAATCAACGGCTGACGGAATTGTTGCGGGAAGGAGCGGATCGCGTGCGGCGGCTGGGAGCGAAATGGGCGCAGGAATTCGAAACCATTCTTCCTGCGCTGGTGGAGGCGGCGGATCGTCAGCTCGGGATGCGTCCGTATCCGGTGCAAATCATGGGCGCGCTGGCGTTGGGTCATGGGCGTCTGGTGGAAATGGCGACCGGCGAAGGCAAGACGCTGACGATTGCGCTCGCGGCGGCGCCCTCGGGTTGGCTGCGGCGGCCGTGTCATGTGATCACGGCCAATGACTATCTGGCGGAGCGCGATGCGAAGGGGCTGGCAAAATTTTACGAGTTCTGCGGCGTGCGCGCGGGATATGTGGCGGCGGCGATGGCGACGGAGGAGCGGGCGAAAAGCTATGCGCAGGACGTGGTTTACACGACGAGCAAGGAATTGGTGGCGGACTTCCTCCGGGATCGGCTGACGCTGGGGCCGCTGCATTCGGCGCCGCGCCGGGCGGTGCGAAATCTGTCGCGGGCGACGGCGCCGCGACTGCCTTGGGTGACGCGCGGGCTGTTCACGGCGATCGTCGACGAAGCGGACAATCTGCTCATCGACGAAGCGGTGACGCCGCTGATCATCAGTCGGAAGGACGAGAACGGCGAACTGCAGGATGCCTGCCGACTCGCGGCGGACGTTGCGGCGCAACTGAAGGCGGACGATTACGCCGTCGATGAGCATTATAAAGATGTGCGCGTGACGGAAGCGGGGGTGCGGTGGATCGAGGAACTCGTGTCTTGGCGAACTGGAACGTATCACGCGGCGACCTGGATGCGTGAGCTGGTGGAGCAGGGGCTGCGGGCGCGGCATTTTTATGTGCGGGGGAAGCATTACGTCGTGCAGGACGGGGCCGTCGTGATTGTGGACGAATTTACGGGGCGCTTGATGCCGGGCCGGAGTTGGCGACTGGGCTTGCATCAGGCGGTGGAGGCGAAGGAAGGGCTGGCGATTTCGCCGCCGAGCGAGGCGTTGGCGCGGTTGAGTTTTCAACGGTTTTTCCGGCTTTTTCAGCGTTTGTCGGGAATCACCGGCACGGCGTGGGAGGCGGGGGACGAGTTTTGGACCACCTACGAACTCCCTTTCACGGCGATTCCGCCGAATCGTCCCTGCCAACGGGTGGAATGGCCGACGCTCTATTATAGAACAGCGGAAGAAAAATGGGCGGCGATCGTGCGGGAGATCGAGACGGTGCACGCAACGGGAAGGCCGGTGCTCGTCGGAACGCGAAGCGTGTCGGCGAGCGAATCGCTTGCAGAACGCCTGCAAGCCCGCGGACTGGCGTTTACGATCCTGAACGCGGTTCGCCACAAGGAGGAAGCGGGGATCATTCTTCGGGCGGGCGAAAAACATGTGCTGACGATCGCCACAAACATGGCCGGGCGTGGCACGGATATTCGGATCGACGCCGACGTGGCGCGACTTGGCGGGCTGCACGTGATCCTGTCGGAACCGCACGAATCGGGACGAATCGACCGACAACTGCAGGGCCGTTCGGGCCGCCAGGGCGACCCGGGGAGCACGCGGACCTTTGCGAGTTTGGAGGACGAGGTTGTCCTGCGATTTTTGCCGAAGTGGCAGCAGACGCTGCTGCAAAAGCTGGTCGGGAGCGCGGCTTCGAGATCGGGCCGGGCGATCCTGCGGCGGGCGTTTCGGCGTGCTCAACGGATCGCCGAACGGCGCGCCCATGGCCAGCGTCGGCAGGTGATGCGGCAGGATGCTCAGCTCGCGGAGTCCCTCACCATGGGCTACGCCGACCAGATTTGAGGCCGAGGCGACGGAGGCGGTGGCGGGGTTATTTCGCGCGTAAACCGGACCCCTTATGCGGGGTAAGGGAAAAACTTCATGGGCATTAAGAAATTTACTTGGCATACCATGGGGGGAAATACCATGTTCCGCGCCGTTGTCTTCCCGCCCTTCCAGTTTCGACGCCCGTTCGGCTTTTCGAATCGAAGCGCTTGAACCGCGTATCCTGCTTTCCGGGACGCCGGCGGATGGCGGACTTTTGGAGACAAGCACGGTGCCGCAAGGCTTGGCGGAAATCGTGGTGACGACGGAGACAACGGGCGCGGAAACGACTTCGCCCGAACAGCCGGAGGACAGTCTTTTCGCGGGCCTCGAACCGGTGGTTGAAACGCCGGCTCCGGCGCCGTCCGAACCGTCGTCGGACAACACCGACGATGTCTCCGCGGGGCCGATACAGGCCACGGAAGACGAGGCCGAAGCAGTGCCGGAAGCCACGGCCGACGCGACCGATTCTGTTGCGGTCGACACCGAAAGCGATGCGCCGGCGGAGCCCGATCTCGATACGATTTTTGCCCAGCTCGTGATCACCTTGAAGGCCGGGCAGGGGCCGCCGGCGACGTTAAGCGCAAGTTCCAAGGTTGTAGATAATGCACTTACGATCTCCTCGGGTGAGCAACTCTCCGGGAGTGGTTCTTTTGATTATAGTTTGGTTAACGGTGGCACCCTCTCGCCTGGCAATTCGCCCGGCATCACGCAGTGGGTGAACTACACGCAGGAAGCCAGCGGCGTGCTCGAGATCGAGCTCGCGGGCACCACGGCAGGCACCGGTTACGACCAGGTGCAGGTGGGAGGCCTCGCGACTCTGGACGGCCGGCTCACGATCAGCCTGCTCGACAATTTTCTGCCGGAAGTCGGCGACTCTTTCGATGTCCTGACGTTTGGTTCGGTTTCCGGCGCGTTCGCGGATGCGGATGGCCTCATCGGTTTCGGCGATGGTTCGGTCTATCTCGAGGTCGTCCAATCGGCCGACAAGATCCAACTCGTCGCGCGGGCGTTCGCGTTTGGGTTAAACACATTCGGCTTCGATCAACTCGGAGCGGCGCCGGCGGAAGCGCTCGGCGAGTTTCTGAGCTTCGATTATTTCGGTCTGGCGAACATCACGATCAGCGCCGACCTGAGCTTGGGTGATCTCGCGGAGCTGTCCGGCACGTTCGCGTTCACGCGCGTTTCGAATCTCGGCGTCACGCTGGCGGGCGGCGGCACAAAGGTGGCGTCGGGCTTCACGCTGACGATCGACGATGGCTCGTTCCTGATCGGCCTGCCGGGTTCGGATGTCGGCGTGACGGCGACGGGCGTCGATGCCGCGCTGATCTGGCTGAAGGAAGGCACGACCACTTATTATGCGGTCAACGCATCCGTCGGGTCCGCGAGCCTTGATGGCTTCGGCGACGATCTCACCCTTTCGCTGGGCGCGACGGAGTTCGCGTTCAACCGCTCCAGCGATTCGAGCGGGACGACGGTCGCGGTGGTGGACTTTTCTCAACACGCTGGTGGCGGATACGACCTCGCGGTGGGCGCCACGGCTTTGCGTTTCGACTATGCATCGGCGGTGACGGAGATTTCGGCTTCGGACTCCGAACTGCAGATCGGAGACTTCATCTACGCCAACGGCAGCGTGTCTTTGAAGTTCGGCAGCGCGATGAATGTCACGCTGACCGACAGCTCGGTCGAAAATGTCGCGCTGTTCACGCTCGGAATGAGCAACGTGACCGCGTTCGTCGGCCTCAACGGTCCTTACTGGAATGATGCCGACGCCGAGGAGGCGACCGGCGTGGCACTGGACGAAATCGATTTGGCGCTCGCGCTGCTTACACCGACGGATGCCGCGAAGACCGCACGATATTATGCCGTGGCGTTGTCCGGCGCGTCGGCCGAGCTGGTCGGCTTCGATGGTTTCGAGATGGGCGTGAGCGACTTCACTGCCGAGGCAAATGGCGTCTCGGGCGCCGCCGCGAACGCGCCGGTGGTCGACTTCAGCAAGCTTCCGGGCGGCCTGACGATTTCGGCGGGCGGCGAGGACTTCACTCTAGAATATAATAGTGAAGTGCTGCGCGCCGAGGCGGCCGACGTGAACCTGGTCGTTGCCGAGTTCCTGACCGTTCGCGGTGGGTTTGCGTTTTCGAAAGGCACCTCGACCACCGAGACGCTCGAAAGCGGTTCGCGGACCTTTGACGTGCTCACGGTCGGTTCATCCGACGCGTATCTGTTCGCCGGATTCGGCGGGCCCTATTGGATCGACAGCAACAACGATGGTCGCGTCTCGGACGCCGATACGCCGGACGAACAAGGCGCGCTCGGTCTCGCGCTCGGCGGCGTGACGGTTGGGCTGGCGTTCCTCAACCAGACGGGTGTCGCCAGCCCCTTGAAATTTACGGCGCTCGAAGTAGAGGCCGACAGCGCCTCGTGGGTCGGCATGGAAGAAACGCTGACGATCACCGCGAACGACATCGTCGTGGCGGTGAACATGGCGCGTGATGCGAGCGGCGCGGCGACGGATGCCGGCGACTTTAGCGCGATGACCGGCGGCGGCGTGACGGTTGCGACGGGCGGCGATCCGGTGGTTCTGGCGTTCGAGGGCGACGTCCTCCGCGTCAGCATCGGTTACGCGGTGGTCACGGTTTCCGAGTTCATTTCAGTCAGCGGAAGCATCGCGATCGAGAAGGGCGCGCAGGCGACCGAGTTGCTCGCCGACAACGTTGCCACCCGCACCTTTGACGTCCTGACGATCGGCGCCAGCAATGTGCACGTGTTCGCCGGCACAGGTGGTCCGTATTGGGTCGACAGCAATGACGACGGCGAGATCACCAGCGATGACACGCCGGACAGCGATGGGACCATGGGGCTGGCGGCGGGCGGCGTCGATCTCGCGCTCGCTCTACTGGAAGAGAGTGGGGCGGCGACTCCGATCCGCTACGTTGCTTTGAGCGTGCACGCCGACACGGCGTTGTGGGTGGCTTCGAACAGCCCGGTGACGGTTCGTGCGACAGGCATCGATCTTCAGGTCAACTACGCCGAAGATCCGAGCGGCGATATCGAGGCGGGCGACTTCAGCCGCATGAACAATGGCGCAGGGCTCTCGGTCGCCACCGGCGGTGATCCGATTGTGATCGATTTCGACGAAGCGCTCGTTCGCGTCTCGATCACCAACGCCGAACTGGGAATCTCGAACTTCGTTGCGATCACCGGCGGGATCACGATCGAGCGGACGAGCGAAACCTTCACGCTGGAAAACGGCACATCCGTCACGGGCAGTCTGTTGACAGTTTCCGGCACCGGGCTTTCCGCTTTCGCGGGGGCGAACGCCGGCACCGCGGGCGCGACCGGCGTCTCGTTGACCGGTGTGGATTTTGGATTGGGCCTTTTTTCGGCCGACGCCTCAAACGTCGCCATGGCAGGCGTCACCTGGACGACGCTGAAAGCCGACGTCGAGGGGCTGTCGGTGAACGGCATCCCGGATATCGGCCTTTCGGGCAGCTCCCTCTATATCAATATCAACAAGGTCGGCGGGCTGGCGCCGGAGCTCGATGCGAACGACTACGTCATCGACTATTCCGCGGAAGCCTTCGAAGTCGCGACGACCGGGGAGCCGATCGAGTTCAACTTCGCGGGCGATCTCGGCGAACTGCTCGAGGTGGGCGGCGAGATCGCGATCACGGTGGGCGGCTTCTTCCATGTGAGCGGCGCGCTGGCGTTCCGGCAGGCCACCGAGCAGGTGAAGCTGGCCGACAACACGACGGTGCAAACGCGTGCGATGGTCATCGGCGGCAGCGACCTCCAGGCGTTCGTTGGGCTCAATGCCAACACCGCGAATGCAACCGGCTTCTCCCTGACCGGCGTCGAGTTTGGCCTCGCGATCTTCTCCTCGATCCCGGCCGACAACGTGACGCCCGCCTCGCGCTGGCTTTCGCTGAAGGCGACGGCCGACGGAGCGACGTTCGCCGGCGTCAGCGACCTGACGCTTTCGGCCACCGACATCAGCGTCGGGATCAATACCCAGCTCGGTCTCGCCGCGGGTGTCGCGGCCAATGTCGTCGATTTCTCGGGCAACGCCTTCGACGTGGCGACCGGCGGCGCGACGCCCGTCTCGCTCGACTTCGACGGCGAGGACGGCGATCTCTTCCGCGGCTCGCTCCAGGCCGAAGCAAATTTCTTCGGGTTCCTGACCGTCTCGACCGAACTCGCTTTTGCGCGGAAGTCCGGTGAGGCGAAGGTCGGCGGCTCCACGGTCGCCGTCACCCAGCTGCTCATCGGTGCGAACAACGGCAGCGCATTCGCGGGCATGCCGGGCAACGCCAGCTCGCGCGTGGGTTTCGCGCTCTCGGGCCTCGACCTCGCGCTCGCCATTCAAACGGACCAAGCCGATCCGGCCCGCCGCTGGACCTCGCTCGAGTTGGAAGCCGACACGGTGACGTTCGAAGGCATTCCAGGTGTTACGATCGCTGCCGAAAGTCTGACGGTGGCGATCAACCAGGCCGCCACCGATGACTCGGTCGCCGATTTTGCGGACGACTCGCTGACCATCGACACAGGTCCTTCGACGACGCGCACACTGACCTTCGATGCCAGTGACGGCGACTTCCTGCGCGCCACCGGCAACCTCACCATCAACCTCCACGACTTCATCTTCCTCGCCGGTTCGTTCGCGCTGGAGAAAAAGTCCGTGACGTTCGATGCCGGCAACGGCGACGAGACCTTTCAGACACTCACGTTCGGCACCTCGAATGCATATGCCTTTGCTGGATTTGGCGGACCCTACTGGGTGGATAGCGACGCCGATGGCGATATTGACGGCGACGATACGCCCGCCGCAGCCGGCGCCCTTGGCATGCAAGTTGGCGGGGTGAACGCCGCCCTCGCGCTGCTGACGCGTCCCGGCTCACCCGGGGTGACGTATACCGCGCTGCACGCGACGGCCGACAGTGCCGGATTTGTAGGCATGGAGGATATTTTTGCACTGTCGCTTACGGACGTGACGCTGCAGCTGAACGGCGCCACGGATCGGAACAACTCCGAAGCGACGCCGGACGTGCTCGACTTCTCTGCGATTCCGGGCGGCGGGCTGAGCGTGTTAACCGGCGGCGATCCCATCACGCTCGATTACGAGCACGCGCTTTTCCGCGTGAGCGCCGACGACGCGCTGCTGCAGGTATCCGAGTTCGTCTATGTGCGCGGCGCCTTCTCGTTCGAACAGGGCGAACCCGTTGCCGAGATTCTCGAGGGCGAATCCACGCGGGAGCTCGACGTCACCACGATCGGCTTCTCCAACGCCTACCTCTTCGCCGGTGTGGGTGGACCGTATTGGACCGATGCCCGCATCGCCGATCCGGACCTCGCGGTGGACGACGGCGTTTATGGGCTCGCGATCGGCAACTTGAACGTCGGCATCGCGCTCCTGCGTCAGACGGGCGTGGCCAATCCCGCCACCTATTTCGCGCTGAAGGCGACGGCTGCTTCGGCCTCCTGGATCGGTTTCAGCGACATCATCACGCTCACCGCGAAGGACATCACGGTCGAAATCAACCGGGCCAGCGATCCGGCCCACGTCATCACCGCCGCGGATTTTTCGAGCATGGACGGCGGCGGGCTTACCGTGAACCTCGGCGCGGGCAACACGACGCTCATCGATTTCGATCAGCCACTGCTGCGCGTCACCATCGGCGAAGCCACACTCGCGGTCGCCGAGTTCGTTTACCTCAAGGGCGAACTCGCGATCGAGCAGACCGAGAAGACTCTCAAGCTCGCCGACGGCGACGAGGTCACCGGCAGCTATCTCACTTTCGGTGGCAACGGCCTGAATGTCTTCGCCGGCGTCAACGGTCCTTATCACAACGCCGATGGCTCGACCAACGACGCCGCGCTCGGTTTCGCGCTGACCAACGTCAACTTCGCCCTCGGTCTTTTCGGTCCGGACGCCTCCGAAACCGCCTACGCCGGCTATCGTTGGTCCACGCTCTTCGCTACGGCCGGAAGCGTCTCCTTTGTCGGTATCGAAGACTTCGAGTTTTCCGCCTCGAACATCGAACTTCAGCTCAACCGTGTCTCCGGTGCGCCGAGTCCTGCCGTTGCGGATACGAAGGTGATCGATTACGACGCCACGTCGGTGACCGTTCTCACCGGACCGAGCACCTCCAAAACGATCGAGTTCGCGGGCGACCTCGGCCAGCTCCTCCAAGTCAGTGGCGAGATCGCCGTTACGATCGGCGGGTTCTTCCATGTCAGCGGCGCGCTGGCCTTCCGTCAGGCCAGCGACCGCATGACGCTTGCCGGCGGCGACGAAATCGACGTTCGCGTGCTCAGCGTTGGTGGCACCGGCCTCAATGGCTTCGTCGGCGTCAACCGCGGCTCGCCGGATGCGATCGGTTTCACGATCACGGGCGTGGAGTTCGGCCTCGCGCTCTTCACCAGCACGCCGGACGCCAATACCGCCGCCTCGCGGTGGCTGGCGCTCACCGCGAGCGCGACGAGCGCCAGTTTCGATGGCATCACCGGCCTGACCGCGAGCGCGACGAATATCGAAGTCTTCGTTAATACGCAGCTCGACCTCGCGCCCGGGGTAGAGGCCGACGTCATCGATTTCGGCGAAAACACCTTCTCGGTTCCCACGAGCTCGACGACATCGGTCGATCTCGATTTCGACGGTGCCGATGGTGCGCAACTTCGCGCCACGCTCACCGCGAATCTCGACCTGTTCGGCTTCGTCACGATCTCCGGCGGCATCGGCATCGAGAAGAAGACCCTCGACGTCACGCTGGGCGACGAGGACGGCACGACGCTTTCCGCCGACATGCTCTCGATCGGCGGCAGCGGCGTGAATGCCTTCATCGGCGTCAACGGCGGCACCGCCGACGCGATTGGATTCACGGTCAGCGACCTCGATTTCGGGCTCGGTTTCTTCACTCCCGCCAACGCGACCGCCGACAGCGATCACCGCAAGTGGACCGTGCTGCAGGCCAACGCGGCCGGACTCACGATCTCCGGCCTGTCCGATTTCGGACTGTCGGTCACCGATCTCAAAGCCGAGATCAACCGCGCCAGTGGCACCGACGCGGGCGGGGCGGCGAACACGACCGTGCTCGATTTTTCGGATACGTCGCTCGACGTGCTCTCCGGCACCGGCGAGAC
>JAEZAD010000318.1 GCA_023430565.1 Verrucomicrobiota bacterium | reverse complement strand
TGCGGGAAGTTTTGAAGCGCACGAGCGCCAAGCAGATCGCGGGCGACATGGGTTTGTCGCTTTCGCTGATCTACAAATGGGCTGAGCCGCCCGAGGACGACAGCGGGAGCGGCGCGAGCAGTCCGCTCGACCGGGTGGGGCAGCTCGTTCGGATCACGCAGGACGTGCGCGTGGCGCAGTGGGTGTGCGAGCAGGCGGGCGGCTTCTACATTCGCAATCCGCACAACCTTCCGCCGGGCGGGCCGCTGATTCCGGTGACGAATGATATCGTGCAGGAATTTGCCGACATGCTGGCGACGATCGCCACCGCGGCGGCGGACGACACGGTCACGAAGGACGAAGCGAAAAAGATCCGCGCGCGCTGGGAGGAACTGAAGAGCGTGACGGAAGGCTTCGTGAAGGCGGCGGAGGCGGGGACGTTTGGACCGCCTTCGGTCGAAGCGGAAAAGAAAGCCTGAGCGGATCGCAGGCTTACTCGCGGCTCGCGCGACCGGGAGGGCGGCAGCGAAAAGTTTACGCGTTTTGCTACGTGGCCGCCCTCAGAGGGAGAAGGTATAGCTGAGGGTCACCGCCGTGTGGCTGCCGGCGTCGGTGTTTTCGTATTTGGGATCGGTGCCTTGTTTGTAGAAATTGTTGCGGCCGATGGAGTGCGTGACCCCGAGCGCGACCTCCGAGCGGGCGCCGATGGTGACGGGCAGGCGTGCGCCGATGGTGTAGTAGTCGCCCCAGTTTTTCTCCTTGGGCGAGGCGCCGGCGGTGACGTTGTCCCATTTGAACGTCCCCGCGGTGGCGAGGAACTCGATCGTCGTGCCGAGGGATTTCAACGGGACGGCGAACGCGGCGCTCAGCTCCCACGTGGCGCCTTCGAGCGTGACATCGTAATAGACCATCGGCGTGAGGCGGATGCCGGCGAGGTAGAGGTTGACGGCGAGGTTCGGCTCGAAGGTCAGCGCATAATAGCCGTCGCTGCGCTCGGCATCGGGATACGTGTAGAGCCAGAAACCGGGAGCGACGTCGAAGGTCCCCGCGTCGTTGGAAAACGAATACGTGCCATAGAAATCGAATTCCGGATCCGCGTCGCCGGCGACGCGGTGCGAAAACGCCGCGCTGCTCCACACCCCGAGGGCGAGCGGGCCGGCGGCGTAGTCGATCGATGGCTGGAATGAGGCGCCGGCGACGCGGGCGCCGCGGAAAAGATACTGCGAGGCGAACGCGGGCGTGACCGACCATGAACCCTCCGCGCCGGCTTGGTCGGGCGGCTCCTGGGCGACGGCGGCCGTCAGCGTGAAAAGCGAGAGGAGAAGGCGGCGGAATTTCATGGGTCAACGGGAGCGAATCGCCCGCGGAATCTGCTGATCGGCGCTGTCGCCGGCAACTGAAGCGCGACCGGCGCCTCGGGCATATGACACGAAGGGTGGAGGGTTTGGCGAAGCTGGCAAGCGACCTGCTTAGAGCCCGCTGGGTTTCGCCGTATTCCGGCCATACCGGCCCGGTGCGATCCACGCTGCAACCTACCTAAACAAACTATGATCAAGAATACCTCCAAGCTTGCCGGCTGGGCCGCTTCATCGCTCGCCCTTGTCGCGACTGCCTTCGCCGACGTGAAGGTAAACGAACACATCAGTGTCAACGGCTACGCCGTGGGCGCGGCCACCAGCACCGACGTGGACGGTGGCGCCAACGTCGATACCTATTTCGAGAGCAAAGGTTCGCCGGCGGTCGTGAATGCCGATGCCGTGAAGCTTGGCGTGCTGGGCACCTTCGACAGTGTGAGCGCCTATGGCTCCGTGCTTTATCTTCCCGGCGCCGCGAATGAAGCCGGCCTGCTCGACGCTTATGTGACCTTCGACACCGGCACGGGCCTGAAGCTCACCGGCGGCAAATTCCTCAGCTATCTCGGTTACGAGGCGTTCGATCCGATCAACATGACGCAGCTGACCTACGGTTCGACGATCTACGCGATCCCGGGTTATCACAGCGGCGCGAAGGTCGACTTCTCCGGCAGCGGCTTCTCGGCCGGTGTCGCGGTCGTCGACTCCGTCTTCCACGGTGCGAACGGCTTCTTCGAAGGCGATCGCGAGTTCGACGAAGATATCGGTTTCGAGGCCTATGTCAGCATCACCAGCATCGAGAAGCTCACGATCTTCGCCGGCATCGCTTCGGAAGACACCGATGGCGCTGCCGATGATCTTTTCATCTTCGATCTTTGGGCGAGCTACGCGGTCACCGACAAGCTGACGATCGCCGGCGAGTTCGACGTGCAGGAAGACGTCATGTCGGGCTGGCTGCTCTTCGCAGGGTATTCGTTCACCGACCAGTTCTCCACGATCTTCCGCGTCAGCGGCGTCGAGTGGGACGGCGGCGGCAACGACACGAAATACACGGTCGCTCCGACCTATAAGATCAACGACAACTTCTCGCTGCGCGCCGAGTTCTCGGTCGGCGAGGGCGACAGCGGCGACTACACGTTCGTCGGCGGCCAGGTCGTATTTAAGTTCTGATTACGCCCGGCCGGCGCGAGGCCGGCCGGACTTTTGGTTTTCCCCCTGGCG
>JAEZAD010000205.1 GCA_023430565.1 Verrucomicrobiota bacterium | reverse complement strand
GGATTATGGAGCACCCACGACAGCGCGACTTGGGCGGACGAAGCCTCGTGACGCGCTGCGACGTCGGCGACCACCGCCTGAGCGGTGTCTCCGTAGGCGTTGCCAAATCGTTCCATCACCCAATCGCGGCGGACGGGGTGGATCATCGTTTCGAGATCCCAGCGACGGGCGAGAAACCCGCCAGCCAGGGGAGACCGGGCGAAGAAGCCCAGGCGCTGTTCCTGGCACAACGTCATGGCTTCCGGCTCGAAGCGTGCGCGGGTCATCAGCGAGTAATCGGATTGCAGCGCCTCCACGCGGACATGGTTGCGCAGATAGGCGCGACCCAGGGTATCGACGACGCGCCACGTCGGGAAGTTTCCCGCGCCGATGTAGCGCACCAAGCCCGTGCGCACCACGCGATCGAACGCATCCAACGTCTCGCGAATCGGCACCAGGCCGTCGTTCCATTCGAAAATGACCAGATCGAGATAGTTGGTCTGGAAACGTCGGAGCGACTCCCGGCAGGCCTCGCGCACCAGTTTGATGAAGCCGCCATCGCTGGCGTCGGCGGCCTGGCGGATGTGGATGCGCGTGGCGAGGAACAGGTCGCCGCGACGGATCGAGCGAGACGTCCACCAGCGGCCCACGATCGTTTCCGACTGCGTCACAGCCGTGGACGGCAGGAAGGCTTCCGGGCTGTAGTTCGTAGCCTGGATGAAATTTCCACCGGAGGCGTGATAGGCGTCGAGGATCGCGAAGGCCGTTTTTTCGTCGGTCTTCCAACCGAAGTTGAGGGTGCCGAGGCAAAGTTCGGAAAGTTTCAGGCCCGTGCGGCCCATCATGCGTTTTTTGATCATGTCTATTTTCGGATTCAGGCGCGTGGTGACGCGCATTGCGGGTTGCGGGCGCAATCGCGCCCGTTGGTTCACGCGACTCACACCTCGCGGCAAAGCATGCGTCGCGAGGGGCGAGGCGGCAGGGCGCTCGAGCACGCGGCCTGTTCCGGAAACGAAAACAGAGCCGTCAGCTCACAGCGCCGGTGGCACAAGCCAGATGAGAACGGAGTTCATGGCGGTGAAGATGATAAAATCGAGCCGATCATTCGATCGCGTTCGCCTCGGCGTGGGCGCGGATATCGCCGGACGTTCGACGTCGCATGAGATTGCTCGTCCGCTTGCGGAGCATCCGGTCGAGTTTGTCGACGAGGAGGGTGATCGACGCTTCCGCGGAGTCCGTGGTGATCGAAGCCGCCAGATCCGGCCCGGCGAGTTCGACCCGACCCTGGGCCGTGAACCACGCGTTCCGACCGCGGACTTCACGAATCACATCGATCCGGACGCGGAGAATCCGGGGCTCGTGGCGGAGGAGGCGTTCAGCTTTGGTGGAGGCTAACGCTTTCGTGGCGTCGTTGAGACGAACGTGGATGCCGCGAAGGAGGATCTTCGCATCAAGACCGGAGTGGGAGAGAGTCATCATGTCAGAGGGAGTTGAGGGTGATTTAACAGCACGATGCGTTCGGCGGGACGCCGACGCGCGAGGTGCAACAAACCGAGAACAAAAGCGGAAATGCAGGGCCGGGCCCCGTCCGCGAACATGGCTGTGAGCCGCTCCGCCGAAAGGCGGGCAACCCTTGATTTCACCGGCGCTGTCGGGACTCAGCGGGCTCGGCCTGAAAAGGTCGAGCGAGGCGCATTTGTCACAGCGCCGGGACCGCCGGGCAGATGACAATCGCCTCGGCGAGCCGCGTGAGAACTGTGAAACACGACATCATGGGGTGAGGAGACGGGGCACCAACGGCCACTCCGCGACGACTGTCAAGCCTTGCGCGGCTTCGCTGAGTGGAGGGCCCCTCGAGGTTAAATCGGTCCATGCGTTAAGGACCCTCCGACGTCGCTCCAGAGCCATGCGTATTGCGCATGGCTGCGTTCCGCGCCGCGCACTATGCGGCGTCGCTTTCGACTGCTACGGTGGTGTCATGAAACCGCAACCCCACCCAAACTTCGGCGGCTCCTCTGGCGCCGAGCGATCTCCGAACGGAAACCTTCTTTCTGCCGAGGCCGAACTGCGAACCGATCGCGCCCGCAAGGCAGCGCCGCTTTCCGTTCAGCGGTATCCGTCGCTTTCCGACGACCACATGCCGCCGATGTTTTCCGCCCGTTTGATTGCGGCGTTGGCGATCATCGCGATTTTCGTCGCGCTCATCGCGGCCGCGTAAGCTTTTTTACGCACACGGATCATCGACACTCGGCGAACTGTTTTCATCGCAATCGCACGGACCGATGCGGCTTTATAGAAAGCCGCGTCGTCGGCGGCGGCGCGGGCCTTGACAATATATTTTTTTGGCCCACAGGTGGCCCCATCGTGAACCCCAACACGCTCCAGAAATATATTTTCTGCGTCCGCCCGCAAACGGCGGCGATTGGGGCTTTGTATATCTGCCCGGAGCGGCCCGGGGCCGCGAGCTAGAGGCGAGCGCGTAACGCGCTCCACCTCGAGCGCGGCACCGGGTAAACAGAATTCAGCTTCTTCGCCGCGGCGCATCCGGTGTGATCGCGCGCGCTCCCCCATGACCCCGCTGCGCACGGGCGCAGCTCAATCCAACATTCCCGTCTCCACGCTGCACGCGTGCCGAGGACGGGCGCAGCCTGGGCAATTCCCATGATCATTCTTCACGTCACGGATTTTCATTTCAACAAGCGCTGGTTCGACTGGCTGCTTCATCGCGCTCCGGCGCACGACCTCGTCGTGATGTCGGGCGACATGCTCGACCTTTCGGCGGCGACGCCCCAGCGGCGGCAGATCGAATGGGTTTCGGCGTGGCTCAACGAATTCCCCCGGCCGATGGCCGTCTGCAGCGGGAACCACGATCTCGAATGGGATTCCGCGACGGAGCGCTGGACGCCGGCCTACTGGCTGCGAACGATCGGCAATCCCACGGTCTGGACCGACGGACAGCGCGTCACGCTGGACGATATTTCCATCCTCAATATCGGCGCGACCACCCGGCCCAAGGGCGGCCGGGCCGATGTATGGGTGGTGCATGCGCCGCCGAGCAGGACGCTCGTCGCCACGCGATCGGACGGCGACGACGCCGGCGATCGTGACCTCGTAGCGCCCGTCATCCGCTACTCGCCCCGCCTCGTGCTCTCCGGGCATGTGCACCGTCCGTTGCACTGGCGGGAGCGGCGCGACGACACGTGGTTTCTAAACCCCGGTTGCAATCCCTTGGCCGCGTTCCCGAATCACATCCTCGTCGATACCAATCGAACGAGCTGCCGGCTTATCAGCGCGCCCGACGAACTCGTTTACGCCACGCCGATCCGGGCTGTGGAAACGGCCGGCGCCGAAAGTGCGGCGGCTTGATCGGCGATCTCTTTCGCAGCGACACGAGCGTCCCCCCCCCCGGGGACACGCGCGGCTGCACAACCAACCCTGACAAAACTCAGTATCATCATGAACCATACTCCTATCTACATCTCGCGCGAAGATTACAGCCGTCTCCGATTGCTGCTGGCCACCGCGCTGCACTCGAACGCCAGCCCGGCCTTGCGGAAATTAAGCGACGAACTCGACCGCGCCGCAGTGGTCGATTCCTACTCCCTCCCTCCGGAGGTTGTCACGATGGACGCCACCGTGGAATTCGAGGACCTCGAAACGAGCGAGGTCGAAGAATACACCATCACGTTTCCGGATCGCGCCGACATCGAACGCAAGCGCATCTCGATCCTCGCTCCGATCGGCACGGCTCTCCTTGGCTGCCGCGCAGGCGATATCGTGAAGTGGGCGACGCCGGGCGGCATCCGTCAGCTCAAAGTCCGCCGCGTGGCGGCACCCGCTGCCGTCTCCGAGCCCGTCAGCCCATGGCCCGCGCTGGCGAGTGCGATGGTGTGACGCCCCGTCTGCCGTGCTCCGCCCGCGGCGCGCTCCGCCGGAGCTTCATTTGCTTCGCGCCTGGGCGCGAAGCGCGAACTCAAAATGATCCTCAACCCAAAATAACATGAACCTAATCTTTCCCTCCTCCGACACGGACGTTTTCGACGGTGTGGACTGCCACGCCACGCTGGCCCGGCTGATCGGCAATCTCAGCGGATTCTTTTATCGGCGCTGTCATGATTCCCGCTGGACGATGGAATACGTCAGCGCCGGCTGCCGCGACGTCACCGGTTACGATCCGCATCGGTTCATCGGCAACGCGAGCATCGCGTTCGGCGATCTCATCGCGCGTTCCGATCGGGAGCGCGTCGACGAGCGGGTGCGCCTGGCGGTGCTGCACCGCCAGCGCGCGACGGTCGAATACGCCCTTCGCACCGCCCACGGCGGTTGGCTGAGGGTCGAGGACCGGTTTACGCCGGTTGTCGACGCCGCCGGCCGCGTCCATGCGATCGAAGGCCTCGTCGATCGCGTCCGCTGCGATCACCGCGAGAGAGCGCAATCGGCTTCGGACGAACCGAGCTTCGCGGCTTTTTCCCACTCAACCGCCCTCAGAATGATTCATCATGAATAAACGAAAACTTGGCCGCACCGATCTTCACATCTCCGAACTCTGCCTCGACACGGCCCATTTCCATACGATGGATGAGACCGAGTCGTTTGCGCTCCTCGATGCGTATTACGCCTGCGGAGGTAGCTTCATTCAAAGTCTCGGCGAGGCAGGCTCGACGTCAGCCACATCGCCGCGTGGCGAAGGGAGTTCCGAGCTCATCGTCGGACGCTGGCATGAGCAGCGAGGAATCCGTCGTGACAGTCTGGTGCTCGCTTCGCGCATCAACTTCTTCCGCCCCTCGCATGGGGGCAGCGTCAGCTTTGCGAATCTCGTCCGTGAAGCGTGCGAGCGCTCGCTGCGCCGATTGCGCGCGAAGCATCTCGATCTGTTGATCTGCGACTGGAGCGACGCGTTGCTTCCGTTGGACGATGTTCGGGAGTCCGTCGACATGCTGGTGCGCGCGGGTCTCGTGCGTTACGCCGTGGCGGGCGGATTTCCGGCATGGCGGGTCGTTGACTCGCTGCACCGCTCGAAACTGCGCAATCACGCGCGCTTCGAGGCGTTGCAGGCCGAATATACTCTGAGAAACCCGGGCCAGCTCGACGACGCGCTCGCCCTATGTCGCGAACTTCGGCTCGGCTTCCTGGCGACCTCGCCGGTCGGCGAGTTGCTCGCCCAGCGAGCGAGAGGGCTGCAAGATTTCAACCCTGTCGATGAGTTGGACAGCGAGCACTCCGGCGGCGACGTCGGCGAAGCCGTTTTGCGCCCCTTGTCCCAGATCGCCGACAAGCGGCTCGCCACGCCGGCGCAGATCGCACTCGCCTGGGTGCTGAGCAACCCTCAGGTGAGCGCCGCTGTCATCTCACCGTCCACCCCGCGCGAAGTGCGCGAATTGAGCTGTGCGGCCAAAATCATCCTGACCTCCGCAGAAGTCGCTGCGTTGACGAACGCGGCCACGGATCCGGAACGGTCGTTGGAATTTCAATACGCGTGAGCGTGGACGGAAGGAATCAACCGCACATGCATCGCCCTCGATCCAAGCGAACGCGAGCATCGCCGAAACATCGCCGATCTGAACGCTGCGTCCGCCTGATGACGCCGACCGCGCCATCTTTTTCTGCGAGCTACGCAGGATTGTTGCGTGCCGTCTGCCCGGGTTCATCCGGCGCCGCCGTCGCTCCTTCGGCTCGTGGTTGAGTTTCGAACCATGATCCCGGACGCGACCGCGCCGACCGGACGCATCTGATCACCCCTGTATCGCGGCGCGGCACGTCCGCGTGCGCTGTCCCGCCTGCTTCGCACCTGTTCTGCGAGCGCACGGGCCGGTCTCCACTCGGGCCCGAAACGCCCCTGATGTCATCTATGAATCAAGCATCCAAATCTGTTCTGAGTAATAATAATCTCCGTCGCATGCAGGGCTGGGCCCGCGCCGTATATCCGGAAGACTGGCAGGATCGCTGTGCCGTCGTCGCCGAATACCTGTCGCAGCAGGCGGAAGAGACCTGCAGCGATCTTATCCGGCGCGGCTGGCCCGACGTCTTTGCTGCGGCGGAGCGTGACTGGCCCGAAGCGTTCGCGGGCTGGGTCGAAACGCGCGACTAGGATGAATGGAAGGTCCTGCCCACCGGAGGCAGGACCTTTTTGTTTTTCGCTGGCGCGGGAAGAGGCTCGCCGCGTCCAAGTCAGCGGCGTCCGCCGTTATCCGCGCCGCGCAACGCAACGTTTGCAGACGAGCGCTGTAGCTCCCTCGAGATAGACCGGTATCGCTGATGACGTTAACCCCCCAAGAGTCATCACCCGCTGACGCGACCGCGTTACCTACCCTATGAACTCGAGCACCTCGAACCGGACTGTGCGCTCACTTCCGGACTCATTCCGACAACCCACGCCGAGCCGATGGATTTCCTTCCTGGCTGCTGCGGCTTTGGCCTCCTCGTCCGCCCTGTTCGCGCAAGCGGAAGCGCCGGCCTCCACGACTGCGGCGGAAGACGATGAAATCGTCGTCCTCTCGCCGTTCGAAGTCTCGGCGACCGCGCCGAACAGCTACAACACCGCCACCACGCTCGCGGGCAACCGCCTGAACACGCAACTGCGCGACGTCGGCGCGGCCGTGTCGGTCGTCACCACGCAGTTCCTGCGCGACACCGGCGCGACCGACAACGCCTCGCTCCTCCAATACACCACCGGCACCGAAGTCGGCGGCCTGCGGGGCAACTTCGCCGGCGCGGGCGATGCCGCCCAGCTCAACGAGGACACCGTGCGGCCAAACGAAAACACCCGCCTGCGCGGTCTCGCGGCCGCGGACAACACGCGCGATTTCTTCCGCTCCGACGTGCCCTGGGACGCCTACAACGTCGACCGCGTCGATCTGCAGCGCGGCGCCAATTCCATCCTCTTCGGCCAGGGCAGCCCCGCCGGCATCATCAACACGGGTCTGAAGTCGGCCCAGTTCCGCAATTTCGGCTCCGCCGAGTTTCGCTTCGACAACTACGGCAGCGCGCGGGCCACGCTCGACGCCAATCGCGAGATCCTGCCCGGAGAGCTCGCGCTTCGTGTCGCGCTGCTTGGCGACGATGAGAAATACCGGCAGGACTCGGCGTTCTCCGACGACCGGCGGTTGTATTCGGCTCTTCGTTACGAACCGAAGGCGCTGAATCGTGGCGACACCTTCACATCGATCAAGGCCAACTTCGAAACCGGCAGCATCGACAGCAACAACCCGCGCATGCTGCCGCCGTCCGACGCGATCACGCCCTGGTTCACCCAAATGAATCAGGCGACCTACAATCAGTTCCAGGCCTTCGATCATTTGTCCGGCCGGCCCAATCATGGCCAGTTCCGCGTGAACCTCGCCTCCGGCCCGAAAAACCCCGCTTACCAGCCGTATCTCGGCACCTTCGCGTTCCCCTCGGGCCGCGCGGGCCCGACGGTGTTCATGTCGAATGGCAACCAGAGCGCGATGGTGACCGATATCATCGGTGCGTTCGTGGCCGGCGGGCGCGGGGCGGACGGCGGGGTGGATGGCGGTATTGCCGCGATGCCGGACAACGGCTGGGTCTCGCTACAAGGCACGGCCCAATGGGCGATCAACTCCGGCGCGCCTTTCTCGAAGGCGGGCCTCTGGAAAAACAATCTCCTGACCGACGCTTCGATTTTCGATTTCTACAATCGGCTGATCGACGGCGACACGAAGCGCGAGTGGCAGAACTTCGACGTCGGCAACGTGAACCTCTCGCAGACCTACCTCCGCAATCGCCTCGGCCTCTCGCTCGACTACTCGCAGGAGCGTTATGACAACGGCCAACGGGCGCTGCTGCCGGGCGATGTGCGCCTGCAGGTCGATCCGATGGCCGTCTATGGCGACGGCTCGCCCGACCTCGGCTTGGTTGAAGGGGGCGAACCCTATTCGGACGGCACCCCGAATCCCAACGTCGGCCGTGCCTTCGTCTCCTCCAACAACGCGTGGAGCAATCGCTCGCTGAGCACGGAGCGCGAGTCCCTGCGGGCCACCGCGTTCGTGAAGCACGATTTCGAGGAGAATGGAAACAGCTGGGTCCGGCGTGCACTCGGCGTTCACACGGTCACGGGACTTGCGGCCAAGGACGAGGTCGAGAGCGACGCGCGCACCTGGCAGCGCTACGGCATCTTTGACGATGCCTACTACGCGCTCTCCGGCCGCACCGACCAGCGCTTCAACGGCGCGCTGATTCCGACGCAGGTTGTTTATCTCGGCGACTCGCTCCTCGGAAAGCCGCTCGCGAATGCCCACCTGCCCGCGGTCAGCGGTAACGTCACGATGGCGAGCGGCGCGATCCGCTACTTCGATTCGACGTGGAACAGCAATGTGAACCCGGCGGATCCGTGGGAGAATGGCTTTTACCTGCCGGACTCGCCCACGCGCGCCACGACGCAATCGGAAAACCCGGCCAACTACGTGGGATGGAGTTCCACCCAGCTCAACCTCGTCGACGCAAACGCGTCGGACGCGAACCGCGATCGTCTCACCACCCGCGCCACCCTCACGAAAGCGACCACCGAGTCGCAGGCCGTGGTGTGGCAGGGCAAGTGGCTCGACCGCGCATTTGTGAGCACGGTCGGCTGGCGCAAGGACATCGCCGAATCGTGGGCCTTCGACATGTCGCCCAGCGACTTTCCCGTCACGCAGGACCGCGGTGCGGTGAATCTTAGTCCGACCTATTACAAGCTCCCGTCCGCCGGGCAGCGCGTGGAGGTCGAGTCGAAATCCTACAGCTTCGTCGCGCACCTCGCGGAGCTGCCGTTTGTCCGTCAGGCGACCGAGCGACTGCCGTTCGAGGTCAGCCTGTATTACAACCGCTCGACGAACTTCAAACCGGACTCCAGCCGTGTGGACATTTATGGCGAGGCGTTGCCTGCACCTTCCGGGAAGACGGTCGACAAAGGCATCCGCATCGAAACCAAGGACGGCCGTTTCTCGCTTCGCGTAAACCGCTACGAAACGAGCAACACGAACGCGAGCAGCACGCAGATCAATGCCGCCTCGATCGGCAACTGGATGCAGCTCACGCAGAATTTCGCGAACGTCTTCGGCTACAATATCAAGCCTTGGGGCTACGATGCGACCGCCCCGGGTGCTCAGGGCGAGGACACGGACATCTTCAACACCAACACGGGCGGCGACCCGATGCGCTACAACTTCCACTACTTCGCCAACCGTCCGCTGCAGGAAGGCGAAGTGCTGTCCAATGACGGCAGCTGGATCGTTTCGCCGGCGACGGAGCGCCGGATCATCGACAACACGCGCGCCTTCCAGCGCGCCGTCGATCCGCGTTTCTGGCAGGCCTGGCGCATCGACACGTTTGGCGACTTCGGGCCGTCCACCCGCGAATCGAGCTACACCGTGCCCACCGGCTTCGCGATCACCGAGGACAACGTCTCCAAGGGCTGGGAAATCGAGGTCAGCGCCCAACCGACGGAGAACTGGCGCATCGTCGCCAACGCGAGCAAGACCGACGCACGTCGCACCAACATCGGCAACACCAACATGCGCGAGTTCATGAGCCTGGTCGCCGAGGCGCTGACGGTGCCCGACGGCGTATCCAAACTTCACCACTATTGGGGCACGGAAGACGTTGTGACTGCCGGCAAAAACTGGTTCGACGGCGAAGGTCTCGTCGCCGCGCCGGGCAGCGAGTGGCGCCTGGCCCAGCTCGTCGAGAACACGACGGTGCCCGAGCTCCGCGAATGGCGCGCGAACCTGATCTCGAACTACGATTTCACCGAGGGTTGGTTGAAGGGCGTGAACATCGGCGCCGGCCTGCGTTATCAGAGCAGCGTCATCCTTGGTTATCCGCCGACCCGAAATCCGAACGATCCGACGACGGTCGAATATGATCTGGCGAATCCCTTCCGCGGGCCATCCGAGACCAATGTCGACCTGTGGGTGGGCTACCAACGCAAGCTGTCCGAGAAGTTGCGCTGGCGCATTCAGCTCAACATCAGGGACGCGTTCCAGGAGAAGGGGCTGATCCCGATCACCTTCCAGCCCAACGGCACGCCGGCGGCCTACCGCATCGTCAGCGGTCAGTCGTTCTATCTCACCAACACGTTCGAATTCTGAGCGTTCAAATCCCTGCGCTCACACGCAGGGCACGACGTAGCCCGCCCGTGGGGGCGGGCTCTCGGCCCGCGTCTCCCCTCATGCCATCCACAGCCGAGAGCGCTGCGCCTCTGAAGAATTGCGCGTGTCGTGCCTTTGACGCGGCAATCTTCGACATGGACGG
>JAEZAD010000120.1 GCA_023430565.1 Verrucomicrobiota bacterium | reverse complement strand
GTGCGGTTCGACGCGGTGTATCACGGGCACTTCAAATGCAATCTGCGGCGGATCGTGGATTATCCGAATTTGCAGGGATACCTGCAGGATTTGTATCAGCAACCTGGAGTCGCGGAGCTGGTGAATTTCGACCACATCAAACGGCATTATTACGTGACGCACACGGAGATTAATCCGACGCAGATTGTGCCGCTGGGGCCGGTGCTGGACCTGGCGGCGCCGCATGGGCGCGAGCGGTGGTGAGGGTGCCCGCGAAACACGCGAAAAGACGCGGCAGGATGAGGAGCGGAGTTTTTAACCACGGATGAACACGGATAGACACGGATGAGGAATTTAATGCCTTAGTGAGTTCAGGGATTGGACGTTTGATCCATGTGCATCTGTGTTCATCCGTGGTGAGAGATCTTTTCTAACATGAACGAAAAAATTGGATTCGTCGGCGTTGGTCGGATGGGTGCGAACATGGCGCGGCGTTTGAAGGACTGCGGCTATGCGGTGACGGCGGTTTACGATGTGCAGGCGCCGTCGGCGGCGGAACTCGCGAAGGAGATCGGGGCGGCGCACGCGCCGACGTTGGCGGAGGTGACGGCCGCGAGCGACGTGGTGTTCACGGTGGTGACGGACGACGCGGCACAGATGGGCGTGTTTGCGGAAAGGGGCGATTCACTGCTCGTGGGTGCGAAAGGAAAGGTGTTCGTGAACTGTGCGACGATCACGCCGAAGACGCATGTGGAAGTAGGGCGGCGGACGAAGGCGGCGGGCGCGGCGTCGCTCGAGGCGTGCATGGCGTCGTCGATTCCGCAGGCGAGGAACGGGACGCTTTATTTGATGTGCGCGGGGGAGCGGGAGGTGTTCGAGCGCGTCGTGCCGATTCTCGGGAAGTTGAGTTCGGCGTTGCGCTATATCGGACCGGCGGGGACGGCGGCGCAGGTGAAGGCGCTCGTGAACATGGTGATGAACATCAACACGGCGGGGCTCGCGGAGGGGCTGGGACTGGGCGCGTCGCTCGGGCTGGATTTGGAGATGTTGCGCGAGGTGTTTGCGCAGACGGGCGCGAACTCGCAGGTGCTGAAGACGGATGGCGAGGATATGCAGAATCGAGCGCACGACTGTTATTTCTCCGCGGCGCACGCGGCGAAGGACAGCGGGATCGCGGCGAAGCTGGGCCGCGAGTTGGAGCTCAATCTACCGCTCGCGGAGGCGACGTGGCGGCAATACGACCGAATGGTCGCGCTGGGGCTCGGCGGTCTCGACAAGAGCGGGATCGCGGAGCTGACGTTCAAGGGTCGGCACGGGTGAGTTGATCGGCGGTCGGGTTGCGAGATGGAGAGCGCCCGAGTGAATAGCAGCCGGCGCCGAGCAACACGGCGCCGAGCGCGGCCAAGCTGAGACCGGACTTCATCAGGGTGCGTGCAGCCAAGGTGACGGTGCCCGGTTCCGGGGCGGTCAATGGAGCCTCGGGGCGCAGCGCGAGGGCTTTGCGCAGTTTGAACGGCAGCAGCGGTTGGAGGAGCGGCGACTCGAGGTAGTGTGCGAGCACCGCGCTATTCCAGTAGGGGCAGCGGCCGTCGAACGGCAGGTCGCGCAGGAGTTCGCGATCGCCCGACCAGAGGAAGGGGAGCACCACCTGATCGCGAGCGTCGCGCCAGAAAGCCTGCGCCTGGGCGCTGTGGAAACCGCGCACGTCGATCTGCGCCATGGCGATGATGCCGACCAGCGCGGCGGCTGCGGGGGCGAGTGAGAACCAGGCGCGATGGGTGGAGACCGCGGTGGCGGTGAGGGCGGCGGCGTTGGTGAGAAGAGCGAGCGCGTTGGCAAACAGAGCGGTGAAGTGCCGCGGATCGGTTGGCGGCGCCAGATCGGGACGTCCGAAGGAGAGACCGGCGGCGTTGATGAGCGCCCAGGCGCCGACGCCGACTGCGAACCAATCGAGCGCGGTGTGCTCACGGCGGCGGGCGACGAGGAAGCATTGCACGAGCCACGGGCTCCATTGCACCAGCAACCCAATGCTGCCGGACGGCATCGGCCAGGCGGCGAAGCCTTCGAACGCCGACCAGAATTCCGCTAACGAATCGGCGTAATTTGGGGCGTGTCGGCGGGAGTTGGCGCTGAAGAGCAATCCCGCGACGGAGATGACGGCGAAGATTGCGGCGAGTCCGGCGAGGCGGCGCTTTTGCGTTTTTTCCCGCAGCCAGCGCACGGCGCAGATCGCGGCGGCGATGCCGGGAGCGACGAAGCCGGTGCCCATCGTGCCGAGGGAAACAATGGCCGCAGCGGCGGCGGCGATGCAGATGAAGCGATGGATGTCGGGGGCGGACGCCAACGCGAGGGTGCAGACGGCGAGCAGCACGAGCGCATACATCTGCGATTGTCCGCCCCAGAAGACGTTGGACACATCGAAGGGCAGGGCTGCGAGGGCGGCGAGGGCGAGGGCGACGAATCCGCCGATGACGGCGCCGGCGCGCATCGCCAGGGTGGCGACCAAGCCTATGGCCGCCGCGAACATCGTGGCGCTCGCGACCATGCCGATGCGCGGATCCCATTCGCCGTTTACGATCGTGCCGACGAGCGTGATCAGCCGTGTCACGACGATGCGATGTTCGGCCTGGGGCATGAACAGGGCGTTCCAATCGAGGAATTGGCCTTGCAGCGGAATCAGGAGATACAGCGCGTCGGCTTCCCATTCGTCCCAGAACGGCAGGGGGCTGCTATAATCCTTCAACCAGGCAAGTCGGGCGCCGGCGACGACGAGAAACACGCCGCCGAAAACCAGAAGCCGCGCGCGAGGAAACAAGGCCGGCGACGAAGGTTCGCGGCCGATCGCAGCGCGCACGGCGCCGGCCAGGGCGACGAACAGCAACACGGCGACGATGCCGCCGAGCAGGAGCACCGCCGGTCCGCGGACCGTGGCGCGGCCGAGCCAGCGATGCACCTCGGCCTGCACCGGTTCGTCGATCAGCAACATGGGATCGTTGGCGGTGGCGAGGCTGCGCACCGTGGCGATGCCATCTTCAACGGAAATATCCTGGATCTGCCACATGGGGCGCAGGTGCTCGGGACCGAATTCCTTCAGCACTTCGCCTTGGCCGGTGAGCAGGCGGATGTGGCCGATGCGGACAACGCAAGGCTCGTCCGAGGGATCGAGCCGGAGGAGTTTGATCGGTTCGGCGGGCAGAGGAAAGCGGACGCGCTGGAGTTCGCTGGATGCGGGCAGTGGGAGGCGAACGGAATCGTGTTGGGAGCTGGGCTGGCCGATGTCGTAAAACAGCTGCGCGGTGCCGCCGCGCTCATTCGCGATCTCCACTTCAAGGGCGAGGGTTCGTTCCGCCGCGTGGAGGTCGACGATCAACCCAACCAGCGGGAGGACGAAGAACATAAGGCGGAAGAGGAGGCGAGGCAGCACAAGCATCTGGCGTCTTATCCGCGCAAGCGTTGTCCGATGGCAACACCCTCGTCACTGTCCGGCCGATTGGAGGAATTGCGTTTGCGGCGGGCGTTCAGTGTTTCATGGTCCGTGAGGCATGAAGATCGCTCGGCTGAATCGGCTCTTCAATCCGCAGACGCGGCGCTGCTTCGATGTGGCGCTGGATCACGGGTTCTTCAACGAAGGCACGTTTCTCGCGGGGATCGAGGATCTGCCGAAGGCCATTGAGACGATTGTCGCGGCGGGGCCGGATGCGATTCAGCTCACGATCGGGCAGGCGCCGCATCTGCAGAAACTGCCGGTGCGCGGGAAACCGGCGCTGGTGCTGCGGACGGACGTGGCGAATGTGTATGGGAGGGAGCTGCCGCGGACGTTGTTTTCGCGGATGATTGCGGAGCCGGTCGAGCAGGCGGTGCGGCTGGATGCGGCGTGTGTGGTGGTGAACTTGTTTCGGATCCCGGAGCAGCCGGAGGTGACGGACCAGTGTATTCAGAATATCCTGACGCTGAAGCCGTCGTGCGACCGCTACGGGATGCCGTTGATGATCGAGCCGCTGGTGTTTCAGCCGAATGCGAAGGCGGGCGGTTACATGGTGGATGGTGACATCGCGAAAATCGTCCCGCTGGTGCGGCAGGCGGTGGAGCTCGGCGCGGATGTGATCAAAGCGGATCCGACGGACGATGTTTCGTTTTATGGAAAAGTGATCGAAACCGCGGGCGGCGTGCCGGTGCTGGTGCGCGGTGGGAGCAAGGCTCCGGAGCGAGAGATTTTGGAGCGGACGAAGGCGCTGATGGAGCAGGGCGCGGCGGGGATCGTTTACGGGCGGAACATCATTCAGCACCCAAACCCGGCGGGGATCACGCGGGCGCTGATGGCGGTCGTGCACGAGGGCGCCGGCGTGGACGCGGCCATGGCGATGTTGAAGGGAACCGATTTTGGAACACAGAGCGCACGGAGGTGAGCACAGAGGCCACGGAGGAAAACCAGGGCTCCGTGACCTCTGTGCCTCCTCTGTGATCTCTGTGTCGCACCAACCAATATGATGAATGACGAATCAAAGGCAGTGCGGGTGGGGGTGATTGGGGCGGGGTTGATGGGGCGTGAGGTGGCGAGCGCGTTGGGGCGGTGGTTTGCGCTGATGGATTGTCCGGTGCAGGCGGAGCTCGTGGCGGTGTGCGATGTGAACGAACGCGCGCTCGAGTGGTTTCGGCAGGTGCCGACCGTGAAGTTTTTCGAGACGGATCATCGCGCGCTTCTGGCGCGGGCAGAGGTGGATGTGGTTTACGTGGCGGTGCCGCATCATCTGCACGAGGCGATCTATTTGGACGTGTTGCGCGCGGGGAAGGATCTGTTCGCGGAGAAGCCGTTTGGGATCGATCTGGCGGCGGGGCGGCGGGTGCGGGATGAGGCGGCGAAGTTGGGACGGTTCGTGCGGGTGTCGTCGGAGTTTCCGTTTTTGCCAGGCGCGCAGCGGGCGATCGAGTTCGTGCGGAGCGGTGGATGCGGACGGGTGATCGAGGTGCGGAGTGCGTTTTTGCATTCGAGCGATCTCGATCCGGCGAAGCCGATCAACTGGAAGCGTCAGGCGAAATTTTGCGGGGAGGCGGGCGTGATGAACGACCTCGGGTTGCATGTGACTCACGTGCCGCTGCGGCTCGGTTGGAGGCCGGCGAGCGTGTATGCGCAGTTGCAGAAGATTTATGCGGAGCGGCCGGACGGACGCGGCGGCGTGGCGGCGTGCGATACGTGGGACAATGCGATCGTGCACACGAATGCGGACATCGGCGGGGCGACGGTGCCGTTGACGTTGGAGATGAAACGGCTGGCGCCGACGGAGACGAACACGTGGGTGTTCGAGGCTTTGGGGACGGAAGGCGGCGTGCGGTATTCGACGAAGGAGCCGAAGACGTTGTGGGTTTTTCGGCGTGGAAAGGAGCAGACGTGGGAGAAGACGGATTTGGGATTTGCGATGCCGTTTCGGACGATCACGGGCGGGATTTTCGAGCCGGGGTTTCCGGATGTGCTGCAGCAAATGTGGGCGGCTTTCTTGACGGAGCGGGCGGGAAAGCTGGAACGCAGATTCGGCTGTGCGACGCCGGACGAGGCGGTGGCGCAGCATGAGATTTGGGCGGCGGCGCTGGTGTCGCAGCGTGAGCAGCGGGTGGTGAATTTAACCGCGGATGGACACGGATGAACACGGATCCAATACGATCCTTGAAGAACCACGAAGGGACACGAATGGCGGAGGGTTATTCGTGTGAATTTGTGTCCATTCGTGGTTCCAAACCTGCCTTGGTTTGAATCGGTGTTCATCTGTGCTGATCCGTGGTTCACACCCTCATGAAATGAAGCGATCGGAGATCAATCGGGCTTTTCGGGAGGCGGGGGCGTGTTTTGCGCGGAATGGCTGGGCGCTGCCGCCGGCGCCGCGGTGGGATATCACGGATTTTGGTTTGGGTGATTTCGCGCGGTTTGGGCTGACGCTGATCAATTTGGCGGAGGAGCCGGAGTATTGTGAGAAGCTGATGTGGGCGCGCCGCGGTCAGACGACGCCGGCGCACACGCACGCAAAGAAAAAGGAGGATATCGTCTGTCGGGCGGGGGAGTTGACGCTGCGGTTGTGGGCGAGAAAACCGGTGGAAGGCGCGAGCGAGGGAGGGATGTTGATGGTGCGGGTGAACGGCGAGGCCGTGCAGGTGGCGGCGGGAGAACCGCTGGTCTTGCGGGCCGGTTGGCGGGTGACGCTGGTCCCCGGCGTGTGGCACGAGTTCTGGGCGGCGAGCGACGAGTGCGTGATCGGGGAGGTGTCGACGGCGAACGACGACGCGAACGATAATTTTTTCGCCGATGCGCGAATTGGCCGGTTTCCGGGGATCGACGAGGACGAGCCGGCGGAGGTGAGGATCGTGTCGGAGGCGGTCTGACGCGCCGAGTCTTTGCCGCGTCGATTTTGACGCAAAGGACTTTCCCGGACGGGTAAGTCAACATGCGTTGTATTGGATGCGAAAGTTTTTACGCGCGCATCCTATAATTAGTATTCAGGTGAATTTGTGGACGGCTTTGACGTGCATCCATTGCGCCCCGGCCAGTTCGGCCCGGTATCGAGTCAGCGCTTCTTCCCCCACGGCGAACCCCAGCTTCGGAGCGAAATGACGGATGCTGCCACACAACCCAAACCCCACATGAAAAACGTAACGTTCGTTACCACCGCGCTTCGGCGCGTTCCGCAGTTGCTCCTCCTGGCCGGCTTCGTCGGCGCGGCGGGCGGGCTGCAAGCTCAGACGATCAACAGCAACCAAACCGGCACCCACGGCGGATATTATTATTCGTATTGGAAGGACGGCGGCACGGCCACCATGAATCTCGGTTCGGGTGGCAACTACAGCGTAAACTGGAATCTCGGAAACCAGTATAACTTCGTCGGCGGCAAGGGCTGGAGCACCGGCTCGTCGTCCCGGCGCATCGGCTACAACGCCGGCGTCTGGTCGCCGAACGGCAACGCCTACCTGTGTCTCTACGGATGGACGACCAATCCCTTGATCGAATACTATGTCGTCGATAGCTGGGGCAGCTGGCGTCCGCCGGGCAACGGTTCTTCGGGCTCGGTGAACAGCGATGGCGGTTCATATAGCCTGCACCGCACGCAGCGCGTCAACAAGCCGTCGATCATCGGCAATGCCACGTTCTACCAGAATTGGAGCGTGCGTTCCTCGAAGCGGCCGACGGGCAGCAATCAGACGATCACGTTCCAAAACCATGTGAATGCCTGGAATGGACGCGGCTGGGGCATGGGCAATCACAACTACCAGATCATGGCGACGGAAGGCTTTCAGAGCAGTGGCAGTTCGAACCTGACCGTCTGGCAGCAGTAAAGAGAGTCAGTGCAGCCCGGCCGTTTGCACGGTGGAGCTGGCGCTTTATAGAGTCCTCGAAGGCCGCGCCCTCGGCGGCGTGGCCTGCTTTCGTTTCGGGGGTTGAAGGAGCGGAGATAGTGATTTGAGGTCAACGACGTATTCGAATGATCAAAACAACTTTTCCCTGGGTCGCTGCGCTGCTCGTTGTATCTTCTGCGGTGGCGCAGAAAATGCCGGATAACTTTGTCCACGTCGAAGGCGGGACATTCAAGCATCCGAAATCCAACTACGTCGAGAAAGGCGTGACGCTATCGGATTTCTATATGGGTCGTCACGAGGTGACGCAGAAGGAGTGGGTCGAGGTGATGGGGAGCAATCCGTCCGAGTTCAAAGGCACGGACCTGCCGGTCGAGAGCGTGAGCTGGTATGAGTGCATCGAGTATTGCAACCGGCGAAGTGAGAAGGAAGGCCTCCAGCCGTATTATACGATCGATAAAACGAAGCGCGATCCGGCGAACCGCAATGAATCGGACGACGTTGCCTGGTTGGTGACGGTCAATCCCGGGGCCAATGGCTATCGGCTGCCGACGGAGGCGGAGTGGGAGTATGCAGCGGGTGGCGGACAGAAGAGCCAGGGCCATGTTTATAGCGGCAGCGACGATTTGGCGAAGGTGGGGTGGTATTGGCGGAATTCCGGTGACGAGGAGCTGAACGGGTTGTGGAACTGGCCGCTCGTTCAGGGAAACAAGTGCCGCACGAAGCCGGTGGGAGGAAAGGAGCCCAACGAGCTGGGGATTTACGATATGTCGGGAAACGTGAGGGAGTGGTGTTGGGATTGGGAAGGCGACCTTGCGGGCGGTGCGGCCGACCCGACGGGACCGACAGCCGGTGGTGCGCGGATTTGGAAAGGCGGCGGTTGGATGGGTGCGGATTTTTGCTGCGAGCCGGCGTTTCGCGCCGGCTACGAGCCGCACAGTCGGGGAAACGATCAAGGTTTTCGTGTGTGTCGGGGCGAGTAACGTCGAAGCCAAAGGGCTGTCCAAGCGAGCGAGCGAATCATGTCGAAGGCTTTGCGCATATCGATTGGTGCGAATGTGGCGCTCGCTGCGGTGGTGGCGGGTTTGCTGTGGCGGGATCGGCCGGTGACGGCGTCCTCGGCGGAGCCGGTGGAGCGGCCGACGATGGTGGCGCGCGAACGGGGCGAGACGCCGGCGGCGAGCGAGAGAGTCGAACGGCGCGGCGCCGCGGCGAAATTGGATCCGGCGGCACTGGCGCAGCTCGAACGTGCGGGGTTACCCCGCGAGATCGTGGTCCGCGCCTTTCTCGAAGATTTCAATCGACGTTGGGACCAGCGGAACGCCGAGCTGGAAAAGCGATATGCGCCGAGGCCGGTGCCGGAGCGGGAGTATATCGAGCTGGGTCGGTTGCGGGACATCGAGCGCGTTCGCGAGTTGAAGGAAGCGCTGGGCGAAGAGGGTTATCTGGCGTGGGACAAGGAGCAGATGCTGCAGGCGGTGAATCCGGCGGGTTTGCCGCTGACGCCGGACGAGGCGGAGCGCGCGTATCGGTTGCAAAAGGAATTCGAGCAGCAGCATCACGAGCTGCAGATGGCGATGGAGGATGGCGTCGCCGACATGGCGGATGCGTCGACGCTCCAGGCGCGCGCGCGGGAGGAGTTGGAACGTGAGCTGGAAGAGCTGTTGGGGAAGGAGCGGCTCGAGCGGATGCGCGGGATCACGGGGCCGGTGGCGGAGGTGCAGTGGCGATTTGCGGAGTTGAATCCGACGGCGAACCAGGCGAGTGCGGTTATCGCGGCCGAGGATGAGCAGCGGGCGCGGGAGGAGTCGCTGGCGAATCGCCTGGCGGAGAAACCGGAGGATGCGGCGAACCTGATGACCGAGCTGAAGGCGATCAATGACGCGCGCGAGGAGGAGTTGCGACGGATTTTCGGGGCGGAGGCTTACGAAACGGCGAGGCGTCAGATGGACCCGACGTATAAGACGCTGCAGCAGTTCGCGTCGGCGTGGGAGTTGAAGGACGACCAGGTGCTTTCGGTGCACGAAGCGCTGCACTCGCTGCAGGAAGAAGTGGACCGCACGCGCAGCGCGGCGGCGATCCGGCAAGCGGCGGGGCAGCCGGTGGACTGGGACGAAGTCGAGTCGGCGATCGAGCAGAGGCGCCAGCAGGCGGAGGCGGGGCTGCAAACCCTGATCGGCGAGGAGCGGGTGCGGCGGCTGAAGCAGAATGGGTTGTTGAGCAACCGTTGACGGGCCGAGGAAAAGGAGTCGCGCGAGGACGGTCCGAGCTGCTTACGTGCCGGCATGCGCAGCGGCGTCATCGCAGGCGGGAACTGGCTGATCGATCACGTGAAGGTGATCGATGCGTGGCCGGAGCAGGATTCGCTGGCGACGATCCTGGAGCAGTCATGGGGCAATGGCGGCGGGCCGTATAACGTGTTGAAAAATCTGGCGAAACTCGGGGCGGGTTTTTCGCTGGAAGGGATCGGACTGGTGGGCGACGACGCGAGCGGGGAGCGGATTCGCGAAGATTGCCGGGCACACGGGATCGACGTGCGGCAGTTGCGGATGACGAGGGAGGCGGCGACGTCGTTTACGGATGTGATGACGGAGGCGGCGACGCGGCGGCGGACGTTTTTTCATCAGCGCGGGGCGAATGCGCGGCTGGCGCCGGAGCATTTCGATTTTTCGGCGACAAACGCGATGTGGTTTCATCTTGGATACCTCTTGCTGCTGGACCGGCTGGATGAACTGGACGCGACCGGAATGCCGCGGGCGTGCGAGGTATTTCGGCGGGCGCGGGCGGCGGGGTTGAAGACGTCGCTCGATTGCGTGAGCGATCCTGGCGGGCGGTTTGGGACGGTGGTGGTGCCGGTGTTGCCGGAGGTGGACGTGTTGTTTGCGAACGACTTCGAAGCGGAGGCGTTGACAGGAGTTTTCGTGGGTCGGGGTAAGGATCTCAGGCGCGAGGCGGTGATGGCAGCGGGGCGGCGGTTGCTGGAGAGCGGCGTCCGCGAATGGGCGGTGGTGCATTGTCCGGAAGGCGTGGGCGCGTGCGGGCGGAACGGAACGGCGATCTGGCAGGGGAGCGTGCGGATGCCGGCGGCGGAAATTGCGGGCACGGCGGGGGCGGGCGATGCGCTGGCGGCCGGTGTTTTAATGGGATTGCATGACGGCTGGCCGATCGAGCGCGCGTTGGAGTTGGGCGTGTGTGCGGCAGCGGCATCGCTACGGCATCCAACATGTTCCGCTGCGGTCGTGGCGGCGGACGAGTGTTTGCGAATGGGGCAGCGGTATTGTTTTTACACTACATAAAGGAAACCCCTAAAAAATCTAAGGGCTTGATCGGAACCAACCGACCTCGCTGCCTACTGTGCTCGCGCGCGTAAATGCGCCCCGGTTCTGCGTGCTGTTCCAAGCTTCACCACCAATGAGGGCGACCGATTTTTCCCGCCGTTGGGGGCAGCGTGGCGCGTCACCTTTGCCGCGAACTGCTTTGCGTCGCAGAGCCTGCGATGTGACCTAACCCTTTCCCGATGCCTTCTGCCCCGTCCCGATCCGAACGCGTTGAAAAGAAGTCCCGTGGCGCCGTGAAATCACGCGCCAAGACCAACGGCGTGCATCCGCCGAAGGCCAATGAAGATGCGTTCATGAAGGAGCTGCTGCAGGCGCTCGATGCGGTGGTCGAGGGCGATTTCTCGAGCCGCATGCAGTCGGACTGGACGGGATTGCACGGCAAGGTGGCGGAGCGGTTGAACCAAATTTCGGCGCGGATGGAGCGGTTCAACACGAGCCTGTTGCGGCTGCGGCGGCAGGTGGGTGAGGAAGGCAAGATCAGCGAGCGGCTGCCGATTGGCGATGCGGTGGGGAGCTGGGCGGAGCGAATCGAGGCGATCAATTCGATGGTGGACGATCTCTCGCGTCCGACGGTGGAAGTCGGCCGCGTCATCGGCGCGGTCGCGATGGGCGACCTGTCGCAGGCGATGCCGTTGGAGCTCGGGGGGCGGTTGTTGAAGGGTGAGTATCTGCGGACGGCGAAGCTGGTGAACGGGATGGTGAGCCAGCTCGAGGCGTTTTCGGTGGAGGTGATTCGTGTGGCCCGCGAGGTGGGCACCGAAGGCAAGCTGGGTGGCCAGGCGCAGGTGAAGAAGGTGTCCGGCGTGTGGAAGGAGTTGACCGAGTCGGTGAATCAGATGGCGGGCAATCTGACGGCGCAGGTGCGCAACATCGCGGAGGTGACGATCGCGGTGGCGAATGGCGACTTGTCGAAGAAGATCACGGTGGACGTGCGCGGTGAGATTCTGCAGCTGAAGGAAGCGATCAACGTCATGGTCGACCAGCTGCGGTCGTTTGCGGCGGAAGTGACGCGTGTGGCGCGCGACGTCGGCACGGAAGGCAAGCTGGGCGGGCAGGCGGTGGTGCCGGGCGTGTCGGGCACGTGGAAGGATTTGACGGACTCGGTGAACGCGATGGCGGGCAACTTGACGGCGCAGGTGCGCAACATCGCGGGCGTGACGACGGCGGTGGCGCGCGGCGACTTGTCGCGGAAGATCACGGTCGATGTGAAGGGCGAGATCCTCGAGCTGAAGGAAACCATCAACACGATGGTGGACCGGCTGAATGCGTTTGCGTCGGAAGTGTCGCGTGTGGCGCGCGAAGTCGGCACCGAGGGAAAACTTGGCGGCCAGGCGCAGGTGCCGGGCGTGGCGGGCACGTGGAAGGATCTCACGGACAACGTGAATTCGATGGCGAACAACCTGACGACGCAGGTGCGCAACATCGCGGACGTGACGACGGCGGTGGCGCGAGGGGATTTGTCGCGCAAGATCACGGTGGAAGTGCGCGGGGAGATTTTGGAGCTGAAGAACACCATCAACACGATGGTCGACCAGCTGAACGGCTTCGCGGCGGAAGTGACGCGCGTGGCGCGCGAAGTCGGCACGGAAGGCGAACTCGGCGGCCAGGCAGTGGTGCCGGGCGTCGGCGGCACGTGGAAGGATTTGACGGACTCGGTGAATGCGATGGCGACGAACCTGACGGGTCAGGTGCGCAACATCGCGGAGGTGACGACGGCGGTCGCGAAGGGGGACTTGTCGCGCAAGATCACGGTGAACGTGAAGGGCGAAATTTTGGAGCTGAAGGACACGATCAACACGATGGTGGACCAGCTGAACGGCTTCGCGTCGGAAGTGTCACGCGTGGCGCGCGAAGTCGGGACCGAGGGAAAACTCGGCGGGCAGGCGCAGGTGCAAGGTGTCGCCGGCACGTGGAAGGATTTGACCGACAACGTGAATTCGATGGCGGCGAATCTGACGGGTCAGGTGCGCAACATCGCGGAGGTGACGACGGCGGTGGCGAAGGGGGACTTGTCGC